>NZ_JAFHKI010000013.1 GCF_016937615.1 Pseudomonas lactucae
CCACAGATCACTTTTTACCCATTCAAAGCCTTAACTGACTGGCATCAGGGCAAGCCCCGCTCCCACATTTGCTCCGTGGCGCGGCTTAAGTCGCGCATCAACAAAAAGGCCCGCTGAGTCAGCGGGCCTTTTGTTTGTCTGCGTTTCAGGTCAGAACCTGAACACTTCCATATCCGTACGAATCGGTGCAGCCATTGGCATTTTTGGCCTTTGCGGTGCGGCCGGCTTGGCCTGCGCCGGGGCTTGCTTGCGCGGCGCCTCGGCAATCGGCGGCTGGTTGGCCAGTGGCTTGAGGGCCACCGACAACTGTTGCGCCAGATGCTGCAACAGCACGCCCTGGGCCTGGACCTGGGACGCGGTAGTCCCGGTATGCTCTTCCTGCAGGTGCACGATGCGGTTATCACGTACCTGGCCGCGACGGTCGATCAGGCGCCACTGCGCGTCGAGAATCGCCGGTTGCGACTTGCCGGAATCGAGCCGAGTGATGGTCAACAGCACCTGCACATCCGGGCTGAAACCAGTCGGTGCGGGCGCGAGGACGACGCGCTGGCTATCGAGATGGCCAGCGACCTGGCGCAAGACCAACTGGTTGATATCGGACGACAAACTGCCCGCCCAACGGCCATCGGTTGAACCTTGCAGGCTGCCGTCACTCTGACGCTGCAGCAGGGTTTCGCGTTGCAGGTAGTCCGCGACGACCACCGGTCCCAACAGGACGGCCATGCCGGCAGCTTGTTCTGGCTGCGCCGGACTTCCGCTGTCCAGCTGGTACAGCGACACCGGTTGGTGCGTGCTGCAACCCGCCAGCCCCAGTAGGCCAGCGAGCATGAAAATAAAAGGAAGGCGTGGAGCAGTCATCATCCCATCCAGGTGGCTGCCACAAGGCGAACCACAATGTAATACTAAAAATAACCTAAACACGCTCGGCCACGCCGGCGCTGGAAAGGCCATATCATCCGTGAATATGCGCCATGACTCCAGCGCCAAAGCGTCGATCTACGGGTTAAATCGTAGATCGAGCCCTCTAGTACGCCTTAAACCGGCGTTTCCACCAACAAGGCATCCACCCGCTGGAAGCCCCGAGGCAGTTTGTTACCGCGCCGGCCACGCTCGCCCTTGTAGTGTTCAAGTCATCGGGGCGCAACGACAGCGTGCGCTTGCCGGCCTGGAGCACCAGGGTCGCGCCTTCCGGGATCACCGCAATGTCGGTCACGTACTCTTCGCGACTGGCCACGCGCTCACCTGGGATACCAATAATCTTGTTGCCCTTGCCTTTGCCCAGTTGCGGCAAGTCACTGATCTTGAACACCAGCAGGCGCCCTTCGGTGGTCACCGACGCCAGCCAATTACTCTCACGGTCGTCCACCGGCCGTGGCAGGATCACCTTGGCGTTGTTCGGCAGACTCAACAACGCCTTGCCCGCCTTGTTCTTGGCCTGCAGGTCTTCACCCTTGACCACAAAGCCGTAGCCCGCATCAGACGCGATCACGTACAGCGAATCATCGTCAGGCAGTAACACACATTCAAAATTCGCTCCCGGCGGCGGCGTAAGCCGCCCGGTCAGGGGTTCGCCCTGCCCTCGTGCAGACGGCAACGTATGCGCCGGTACCGAATAGCTGCGCCCAGTCGAATCGATAAACACCGCAAACTGGTTGGAACGCCCGGCCGCTGCGGTCTTGAAGCCATCGCCGGCCTTATAGGAAAGGCCGGTGGCGTCAATATCATGCCCTTTGGCGGAGCGAACCCAACCCTTTTCCGACAGAACGACGGTAATTTTCTCGTTCGGTAGCAGCTCGGTTTCCGTCAGCGCTTTCGCCTCTGCACGCTGAACGATAGGCGAACGGCGATCATCCCCATAGGTTTCGGCATCTTTGATCAGCTCGCTGCGCACCAGCTTTTTCAGCTTGGCTTCGCTGCCCAACAGGGCTTGCAGCTTGGCTTGTTCCTTGAGCAGCGCGTCCTGTTCGTCGCGCAGTTTCATTTCTTCCAGCCGCGCCAACTGACGCAGACGGGTGTCGAGGATGTAGTCAGCCTGGATCTCGCTCAGCTCGAAACGCGCGATCAGTTCGGCTTTCGGGTGCTCGGCGGTGCGGATGATGTGGATCACCTCATCCAGGTTGAGGTAGGCGATCAGCAAACCGTCCAACAGGTGCAGGCGACGCTCGACCTTGTCCAAACGGAATTGCAGACGGCGACGAACGGTCTGTACCCGGAACGCCAGCCATTCCACCAGCAGGTTGCGCAGGTTCTTCAACTGCGGCTTGCCATCGAGCCCGATGATGTTGATGTTGACGCGGTAGCTGGACTCAAGATCCGTGCTGGCAAACAGATGCTGCATCAGCACTTCGTGGTCGACCCGGCTGTTGGTCGGAATGATCACGATACGGCAGGGGTTTTCGTGGTCGGACTCGTCACGCAGGTCGGCGACCTGCGGCAGTTTCGACGGTTTGGCCTGCATCAACGCGGCGATCTGCTCCAGCACCTTGGCACCGGACACCTGATGCGGCAGTGCGGTGACGATAATGTCGCCATCCTCGACGTGGTACACGGCACGCATGCGCACCGACCCCTTGCCGGTCTCGTACATCTTCAGCAGGTCGGCGCGCGGCGTGATGATTTCCGCTTCGGTCGGATAGTCCGGGCCCTGGATATGCTCGCACAACTGTTCGACGGTGGCCTTTGGCTCATCGAGCAGGCGCACACAGGCCGTGGCGACTTCGCGCAAGTTGTGCGGTGGCACGTCGGTCGCCATGCCGACAGCGATGCCGGTGGTGCCATTGAGCAGGATATTCGGCAAACGTGCAGGCAACACCAGGGGTTCGTCGAGCGTGCCGTCGAAGTTCGGGCCCCAGTCGGCGGTGCCCTGTCCCAACTCGCTCAGCAGAACTTCCGAATAACGCGACAGGCGCGCCTCGGTATAGCGCATGGCGGCGAAGGACTTCGGATCATCCGGCGCACCCCAGTTGCCCTGGCCATCCACCAGCGTATAGCGGTAGCTGAACGGCTGGGCCATCAGCACCATGGCTTCGTAGCACGCCGAGTCACCGTGGGGGTGGAATTTACCCAGCACGTCACCGACGGTACGCGCCGATTTCTTGTGCTTGGAATCCGCGTCCAGCCCCAACTCACTCATGGCGTAAATGATGCGCCGTTGCACGGGCTTGAGGCCGTCGCCGATATGCGGCAAGGCACGGTCCATGATCACGTACATGGAGTAGTTGAGGTAGGCATTTTCGGTGAAGTCAGCCAGCGACCGGCGCTCTACGCCATCTAAACTGTCTGCGAGGATGTCACTCATGCGGGCCTCATCAATGTTGGGTCAGGCGCAGCGCTAATGCCGCTGTGCCGGGTCGTTTCAAAAAAGGGATGGCTCATGGCTGGGCGCCCCAGCCACCGGCCGGGGCGGCAAAACGGTAGACCATTGGACGTTTTTCACCATCGGCGCGTGGGCCGAAGTTGTTGTCCAGGCCGATCCAGGCACCGCCGTCATCAATGACCAGCGCCTCGGCCAGGCCGTAGGGCTGATCATATTGGCGTTGCGGTGCGAGCATGTCGGCGGCAAACGACCAGCACCGCTCCACCGCAGCGGTCACGGCATCGCGGCGACACAGTTGGTACTGGCTGCTTTCAAGGGTGAACAACTTGCCCTTGAACAGCGTCACATCGGAGAAATTCCTGGAGATGGCCTTGGCCTTGGGCATCTGGCCAGGCTGCATTTCAATCCCTGCCTCGCTCAGCAATACGCATGGACCGTCGCAATCCCACAGGCTTTGCGGGCGCTTGATCGAGACAAGCCCACGCCGCTCACGCTCGGCCGCCAGCCAGATCTGGTTACCCTCAGGGTTGATCGCCACGCCTTCGAACAACGCGTTGAAGTGCAGTAACAGGCCACTGGCGCGGGCTTCACGCACCATGCCCGGGGCGATTTTCAGCCACTGCGGCGCACCGGCCATCGGCACCTGCAGCACCGCCGCATGGGCTTCGCTGACGATGTAGCGGTTACCCACGGCATCGCAGGTGATGCCTTCAAAATCCAGGTCCCCGCCTCGAACGAACGAGGCAGCCTTGGTGCGCGAGCGCAAGCCCCAGGGCAGCCCGGACTCCGGCACCGGCGGCACATCGATGTTCAGTGCCTGGGCCTGCCACGTTGCTGTACGGGTATCCAGAAGGTAAATCTGATCGTCATCACGATCAGAAACCGCCCACAACTCATCACCGCACAAGGCCAGGCCCGACAGGTTACCGCCACGCATGCCCTCCACCGGGTGCTCGGCGATCAAGCTGAGCTCGGTCTTGGGCTCGGCGACCACCGGGGCGGTCTCCAAAGCGCAGAACAACAGTATCGCCAGGGCGAAACCGCTGCGCATCAACCCAGCACCTCGGCCAGGTTGCCTTTGGACTCCAGCCAAGACTTACGGTCAGGCGCGCGTTTCTTCGCCAGCAGCATGTCCATCATTTCCGAAGTGGCGGCAAAGTCCTCCAGGGTCAGCTGCACCAGGCGCCGGGTGTTCGGGTCCATGGTGGTTTCACGCAGTTGCGGTGGGTTCATCTCGCCCAGGCCCTTGAATCGCGTGACTTGTGGCTTGCCGCGTTTCTTCTCGGCTACCAGGCGGTCAAGGATGCCATCGCGCTCGGCTTCGTCCAGGGCGTAAAAAATCTCCTTGCCCAGGTCGATGCGGTACAGCGGCGGCATGGCGACGTAGACGTGACCGGCATCCACCAGTGGGCGGAAGTGCTGCACGAACAGCGCGCACAGCAAGGTCGCGATGTGCAGACCGTCGGAGTCGGCGTCGGCGAGGATGCAGATCTTGCCGTAGCGCAGTTGCGTCATGTCCGCCGCGCCAGGGTCGACGCCGATGGCCACGGCGATATTGTGCACTTCCTGGCTGGCCAGCACTTCGCTGCCATCGACTTCCCAGGTGTTGAGGATCTTGCCGCGCAACGGCAGGATCGCCTGGAATTCCTTGTCCCGTGCTTGCTTGGCGGAACCACCGGCGGAGTCACCCTCCACCAGGAACAGTTCGGAACGCATCGGATCCTGTCCGGCGCAGTCAGCCAGCTTGCCGGGCAGTGCCGGGCCCTGGGTGATGCGTTTGCGCTCGACCCTCTTGCTCGCCTTGAGACGACGGCCGGCGTTGTTGATCGCCAGCTCCGCCAGGGCCAGGCCCAGTTCGGGGTGCTCGTTAAGCCACAGACTGAAGGCGTCCTTGACCACACCGGACACAAACGCGGCGGCCTCGCGGGACGACAGGCGCTCCTTGGTCTGGCCGGAGAATTGCGGCTCCTGCATCTTCATCGACAGCACGAACGCAATGCGCTCCCACACGTCTTCCGGCGCCAGCTTCACGCCACGCGGCAACAGGCTGCGGTATTCGCAGAATTCGCGCATGGCATCCAGCAGCCCCTGGCGCAAACCGTTGACGTGGGTACCGCCCTGGGCCGTGGGGATCAGGTTGACGTAGCTTTCCTGCACGCTGTCGCCACCCTCGGGCAACCACAGCAGCGCCCAGTCGACGGCTTCTTTATTACCGGCCAGGCTGCCGCAGAACGGTTCGTTGGGCAGGCGTTCGAAGTCGCTGACCGAGTCTTCCAGGTACGAACGCAGGCCGTCTTCGTAATGCCACTCGACCTTCTCGCCCGTGCCTTTGTCTTCAAAGGTGACCAGCAGGCCGGGGCACAACACCGCCTTGGCCTTGAGCACGTGCTTGAGGCGGCTGATGGAGAATTTCGGTGAATCGAAGTATTTCGGGTCCGGCGCGAAGTACACGCTGGTGCCGGTGTTGCGCTTGCCAACGGTGCCGATTACTTGCAGGTCGGTGGCTTTGTAGCCATCGGCGAAGGTCATCTCGTACTCGTTGCCGTCGCGCTTGACCTTGACCCGCACCAGGGTGGACAGGGCGTTGACCACCGAAATACCCACGCCGTGCAAACCGCCGGAGAACTGGTAGTTCTTGTTGGAGAACTTGCCGCCGGCGTGCAGCTTGGTGAGGATCAGCTCGACGCCCGACACACCCTCTTCCGGGTGAATGTCCACCGGCATGCCGCGACCGTCGTCGGACACTTCCAGGGAGTGGTCAGCGTGAAGAATGACATGCACCGACTTGGCGTGCCCGGCCAAGGCCTCGTCGACGCTGTTGTCGATGACTTCCTGGGCGAGGTGGTTCGGCCGACTGGTGTCGGTGTACATGCCGGGGCGTTTGCGCACCGGGTCGAGGCCCGAGAGGACTTCGATGGCGTCGGCGTTATAAGAGCTAGCGCTGGGAGTGGCCATGGGGTCTCGTCGTGAGTCGTTCGATTAAAAAGTGACCTGCGATTTCCAAGGCAATTACAGTGCCGAAAAATCGAAGGATTGGTACTGATCCGCGCCAATGCCGGCAAAGCTCAGCAGCGCCGGCAATTGCCGGGCGAACCCCTGGTAACCATGGTCGCCACCGGCCTGGATACGCAAGGCACAGGCCCGGTAATACTGCTGGGCGAGGCGATAATCCAGAGTTTCATCCCCGGTCTGCAACCACACCTGATAACGCGCGGCATCCTGGGGGGCCGGCACTTCCAGCTCGGCCAGCGCCGTCACATGATCATGCGTCAGCTCCCAGCTTTCATCGGTGTAGAGGTTCTTCTGGGTGCCCAGGTAACCGTCGAACATCCGATGGGGGCTCACCGCCGGGTTGACCAGCAGCGCCTTGAGGCCATGGCGTTCGGCAAGATGGGTTGCATAGTAGCCGCCGAGCGAGCTGCCGACCAGCAGTGGCCGGCCCAGTTGCGCAATCGCGTCTTCCAACTGAGGAATCGCCTGACGGGGATGGTGATGCAGGGCCGGCACACGCAGTTGGTCGGCCAGGCCGAGGGCGTCCATCACGCGGATCAACTGGCTGGCCTTGTTGGACGCCGGCGCGCTGTTGAAGCCATGGATGTACAGGATCGAAGCGGACATGCCGGGCTCTCCGTGCTTGCGCCAAAAGGGCGCAGTTTACAGGTAAATCTCAGTAGCCGTTGCTACCGTAATCCACCATAAACGCGAAGCCGACCAACCGCTCTACGCCAGTCTCCAACCGTCCGTCGGCATGCAAACGCAGCCAACGATACCCTGGCGCCTCCTCGCTGACCTTGAAGTCCTCGCTGCCCGGTGCGAACTGGATGCAAGTGGATGGCGACGCCAGCAGGCGCACGCCGTTGCGTTTGCTGTCGATCTCCTGATGCACGTGGCCCCAGAGCACTGCCCTCACCTGGGGAAAACGGTCGAGGACGGCAAACAAAGCATCCGGATTGCGTAGGCCGATGGGTTCCATCCATGCGCAGCCGATGGGCACCGGATGATGGTGAAAACACACCAAATGATGGCGAGCAGGCGCTTCGCTCAACGCCTGGGCCAGCAATTGCAACTGTGAATCCTGCAGGTAGCCCGGCACCGAGCCTGGCACAGCGGAGTCGAGCAGGGTAATGCGCCAGTTGCCCACGTCCACCACCGGCTCCAGCAGGTCGCTGTGCACAGCGGCCTGCGCCATGATCCGCGGTTCATCGTGATTGCCGGGAATCCAGCGTACCGGGGCGTCGAGCAGCGCGGTCATCTCGCGAAACTGCTGATAGGACGACAGCGTACCGTCCTGGGACAAATCGCCCGTAGCCAGCACCAGGTCGACCTGCGGCTGTTGCGCGCGCACCAGCTCGATCACCCGTCGCAAGCTCTCACGGGTATTCATGCCCAACAGCACAGCGTCGGCCTCGGCAAACAAATGGCTGTCGGACAGTTGCACCAGTAATACCGGTGCATCGGGGTTCACGACGGATACGCTCGGCAAGGCGTTCTCCCAAGGCAATCACAAAAATGGAGGTGTGGCGTGATTATGCTGGGGCAGGACACAAAGAGGAAACCCAGGGAAGCAAACGCAGTTCACATCTAGCGCACGACTTCAAACTCATGGCCCAAGGCCAGGCAGTGGCTCAACCATTCACCGAGGAACACATTGAGCTGTGCTTTCTCATCGGGCTGGTGCATGAACACATTCGGGTAAGGATAGATGCTGCGAAAGCGCCGCGCATGTTCGGCGCTGATCACCTCGGCCATGCGCGCGTCGTGATACACCTGCACTTCCAGTTGCGGCACCGGCAGCCACGGCAGGCTGTGCTCCTGGCGCACGCGCAAGGTGGTGGTGTACGGGCAATTGACGATGACTTCCAGGGCCAGCACGCCGAGCATCTGATCGCCGTGGGTCACCCCGATGCGCCGCGCCTCGGGCGCGTGGCGCATGTCGGGCAGCAGACGCATCAGCCGCGCATAGTTGGCCTCGCAGGCCGCTTGCAGCCCGATCAGGTCGACCCGATAACGTTCCCGTGCCTTTACTGCCATAACCCCCTCACTTCCGCGCGATTAAGCGCAAGCCATTGCAGGGCGATAATGCTGGCTGCGTTGGAAATCCTGCCGTCGCGCACAGCTTGCAGGGCGTCTTCGAATGCCCAGACCGTCACGCGGATGTCTTCTGCCTCTTCTTCCAGTCCATGGACGCCACCTGCCCCCGAGCTGTCGCAACGACCCAGAAACAAATGCACAAATTCGGTACTGCCGCCGGGCGACGGGAAATACTTGGTAATCGGCCACAGCGCGGAGAAGGTCAGCCCAGCTTCCTCCTCGGCTTCGCGGTGCGCAACCTCCTCCGGCTCTTCGTCCTTGTCGATCAGGCCGGCGACCATTTCCACCAGCCACGGATTATCGGTACGGCCCATGGCGCCTATGCGGAACTGCTCGATCAACACCACTTCATCACGCTGCGGGTCGTAGGGCAGCACGCACACGGCGTCATGACGGACGAAGACTTCACGGTTGATCACCCGGCTCATGCCGCCGTCGAATTTCTCATGACGCAGTTGCACGCGATCAAGTTTGTAGAAGCCTTTGTAGGCATTTTCGCGCTGAACGATTTCAATCGTGCTCGGCGTCGACTTTGCAAAGTCCGTCATATCCCTTCCTCGTTATGCCTGGGCAATTCGCGCCATCCTAACGCGCTCATGCCCCTTGGCGCAGCCCCTTTCCGGTTGCCGGGATAGACGGCGGGCGTCAAATTCACTCTAATGAGCTTAGTGGCGAACTGACTGCCTTGCCGGTAGTCGAAGCTGCACAATTTCGCTCTTATCGATAGACGAAGGACTTCCATGTCGCTGTTAAAAATCGCCTCCGTGACCTGCATCGCCCTAACCCTCGGCGCCTGTCAAAGCCTGTTCCAACCCAGCTGGCGCACCCCGCTGGAGGCCACCCGTGACACCTCCGAACAAACTCGGCCGGGCTGTGCCAGCGCCGATTGCGCACTGGTGAATATCGACACCGTGCACTTTGCCAAGGAACCCAAGCTGGACGCGCTGATCGAACAGCGCCTGCTGGAAATGACCGGCGCCAACCCGCTGCCGACCAGCCTGGAGACGTATCGCGAGCAATTCCTGAAAACCGCCGCGCCGAACAACAGCATGTACTTGCAGGCCAAAGTACGTGAGCAGCATGACGGCTTGGTGATCATCGAGTTGTCCAGCTATCTGGACCAGGGCGCCACCCATGGCGAGCCGGGCCGCGCGTTCATCAACTATTCGCGCCAGCAGCAAAAGGCCCTGTCACTCACCGACATGCTGCTGCCGGGCAAGGAAGACGCGTTCTGGAAAGCCGCCCAGGTGGCGCATAACAGCTGGCTGATCAGCACCCGCCTGAGCCTGGAAGCGGAATTCGTCAAAAAATACCCCTTCCAGAAAACCCCGAACGTGGCGCTGACCTACGGTGGCGTGATCCTCAAGTACCCCACCACTACCATCGCGCCGTACGCCCTGGGCCACGTCGAGCTGCAGATCCCCTACTCGCGCCTCGACGGCATCCTCAGGCCTGAACTGGTGCCCGCACGCCGCTGAAGGCCCGCCCCAGGATGAACTGCAACAGCCCTGCCAGCACCAGCGCCGGCAGGGTTGCGCCGACATCCGGGTAGAGGTTGGCGAGCAGATGATAGGTGGCGATGCCTCCCAGCCAGGCCAACAGCGCCGGCCAACGCAGGCCGGTGAGCACGCCCTGGCCACGGCGGCGCAGGACGAAATGATCCATCAGCACCACGCCGAACAGCGGCGCGAACACCGAACCGATCAACAGCAGGAAGTTCTGGTACTGCGCCAACGGGGCAAAACAGGCGATCAAGGTGCAGATCACGCCAATTGCCAATGCCAGGTGCTCGACCTTCAAGCGCAATAGAATCCCGCTGGACACTGCCGCCGAGTGAATATCGGCAAACGCGTTCTCCGACTCATCCAGCAGGATCAGCAACAGCGGAATCCCCAGGCCCGCGCCGGCCAGCGCCAGCAACAGCGCATTCACCTCACCGCTCGGCGCAAACGCCAGGGTATAGGCCACGCCCAGGCTCATCAGCCAGAAATTGCCGATAAAGAACCCCAGTGCGGTGCCGCCGAACACGCTTTGGGCGCGTTTGCCGAAACGTGAGTAGTCGGCGATCAACGGCAACCACGACAGCGGCATGGCGATGGCAATATCAAACCCCACCGCAAACGGCATCGAACCGTCACCGGCCTGGGCCCAGAGCGCGGCCAGGTCAGCCTTGGCGAACAGGTTCCAGGTCAGCCACAGGCACGCGCCGAGCAGCAGCCAGATGCCCCATTTGCGCAAAATCTGGCGCACGAAGGTCAGTGGCCCGCTGACCGCCAACAACGTCGCCAAGCCACCGAAAAACAGCGTCCACACCAACGGGCTGGCCATCAGGCTGGCGTCGCTGAACGCCCGCGCGCCCAGGAGGCTGGCGGCATCGCGCATGACGATGATTTCAAACGAGCCCCAGCCGATCAGTTGCAGCAGGTTCAGCAGCGCCGGCAGGCTGGCACCCTTTGCGCCGAGGCTGAGCTTGAGCGCGGCCATGGCGGACAGGCCGGTGTCACTGCCGATCACGCCGACGGCGGCCAGCAACAGCACGCCCACCAGCGTGCCGAGAAAAATCGCCAGCAAGGCGCCGGACAGGCCCAGGCCCGGCGCGAGCAAAGCGCCGGTTTGCAGGACCATCAGGCCGATGCCGAGGGAGAACCACAGGGAGAACAGGTCGCGGGCGCCGAACACGCGCTTGTCAGCAGGCACCGCGATGTCGGGGGAGTAGGCGCTGGTTTGAATGTTCAAGGGTGTTGTCTCTGAGAAACATTTGTTGTTTGGGAGATAGCCATCGGGGCGAGCCCCCTCCCACATTTTGAATTGCGAACACATTCAAATGTGGGAGGAGGCTTGCCCCCGATGAGGCCGGTACAGCAACCGCCAATCCCGGATCAGACCTTCTTGTACAGCTGACTACCTTCCTGCTTGAACCGCTGCGCCTGCTCCGCCAACCCCCTGGCCACGTCCACATCCACCGCATCAATGCGCTGGTTGGCCGCGTACTCGCGCACTTCCTGGGTGATTTTCATCGAACAGAATTTCGGCCCGCACATGGAGCAGAAATGCGCGACCTTGGCCGAATCCTTCGGCAGGGTTTCATCGTGATAGGACCGCGCGGTGTCCGGGTCCAGGCCGAGATTGAACTGGTCTTCCCAGCGAAACTCGAAGCGCGCCTTGCTCAGGGCGTTGTCGCGGATCTGCGCGCCTGGGTGGCCTTTGGCAAGGTCGGCGGCGTGGGCGGCGATCTTGTAGGTGATGATGCCGGTCTTAACGTCATCCTTGTTCGGCAGGCCCAGGTGTTCCTTGGGCGTGACGTAGCAGAGCATGGCGCAGCCGAACCAGCCGATCATCGCCGCACCGATACCGGAGGTGATGTGGTCGTAGCCCGGAGCAATGTCGGTGGTCAGCGGGCCGAGGGTGTAGAACGGCGCCTCGTCGCAGCACTCCAGTTGCTTGTCCATGTTCTCCTTGATCAGTTGCATCGGCACGTGGCCGGGGCCTTCGATCATGGTTTGCACGTCATGCTTCCAGGCGGTCTTGGTCAGCTCGCCGAGGGTTTCCAGCTCGCCGAATTGCGCGGCGTCGTTGGCGTCGGCAATCGAACCGGGGCGCAGGCCGTCGCCGAGGGAGAAGCTGACGTCATAGGCCTTCATGATTTCGCAGATTTCGTCGAAATGCGTGTAGGTGAAGTTCTCTTTATGGTGCGCCAGGCACCACTTGGCCATGATCGAACCGCCACGAGAAACAATACCGGTGACGCGCTTGGCCGTCAGCGGCACGTAGCGCAGCAGGACGCCGGCGTGGATAGTGAAGTAGTCGACGCCCTGCTCGGCCTGTTCGATCAGGGTGTCGCGGAACAGCTCCCAGGTCAGGTCTTCGGCGGCACCGCCAACCTTTTCCAGGGCCTGGTAGATCGGCACGGTACCGATCGGCACCGGCGAGTTGCGGATGATCCACTCGCGGGTTTCGTGAATGTGCTTGCCAGTGGACAGGTCCATCACCGTATCCGAGCCCCAGCGAATGCCCCAGGTGAGTTTCGCCACTTCTTCTTCGATGGACGAACCCAGGGCGCTGTTGCCGATGTTGCCGTTGATCTTCACCAGGAAGTTACGGCCAATGATCATCGGCTCCAGCTCGGTGTGGTTGATGTTGGCCGGGATGATCGCGCGGCCGCGGGCGATTTCTTCGCGTACGAATTCTGGCGTGATGATCTTCGGCACGCTGGCGCCGAAGCTGTGGCCGGCGTGTTGCTGGTCGAGCAGGCCGCTGGCGCGGGCTTCTTCAAGCTTCATGTTTTCGCGAATGGCGACGTATTCCATCTCGGCGGTGATGATGCCTTTGCGCGCGTAATGCATCTGGGTGACGTTGGCACCGGCCTTGGCGCGGCGCGGGTTTTTCACGTGGGCGAAACGCAGGGCGGTCAGTTCGGCATCGCTCAGGCGCTGTTGGCCGAAGTGCGAAGTGAGACCAGGCAGGCGCTCGGTGTCGCCACGCACTTCGATCCAGGGTGAGCGCACATCGGCCAGGCCTTTGCGCACATCGATAATCACGTTGGGGGCGGTGTAGGGGCCGGAGGTGTCATACACCACCACTGGCGCGTTGATCTCACCGCCGAAATCGGTAGGCGTCACATCCAGGCTGATTTCGCGCATCGGCACGCGAATGTCCGGGCGAGTGCCCTGTACGTAGATTTTTTGCGAGCGGGTAAAGGGTTGCACAGAGCCTGCGTCGACCTTGGCCGACTCACTCAAATGCACGGTGTTTTTTGGTTTTGTGCTCATCACGGGCTCTCCAACTTATCCAGGCGGTGGATTGTTGTCGGAGCGAACCTGAGACGGACGGACGCACTGGAAGCAGTGCTGTGCTCAATACAAGAGGACTGTTCGATTGTCGAACAGCATCCCGGACGAAGCACAAGAGGACTCGCCGGGTGACGAGAAATCTTGTTCCCTACGCAGGCGCTAACCTGATCAGGTTCAACGGGATCCGGTATTTACCGATCTCAGCCTTCCAACAAGGCACCCCGACAAGAACCCGGCCAGTCTAGACCAGGGTGGGGGCAAATTGCCAACGGCGGTGCATTCAGCGTGATGAATGGCGTGATTACAGGATTGTTGCGCCGGGATCTCGCCACTACACTCGTGTGCTGCCTCAATGCTTGACGCCAGGATTGGCCAGCCGTAGCCTTGAGCGCTAAATTATCACCGTAATATTCATACTAGGGATCGCCTCATGCTGCGCAAACTCTCACTGGCTGTCGCCGTGTCTTGTGCGACCAACGGAATGGTCTGGGCAGCTGAAGCGCCCCTGTCCGCCAGAACCGATCTGGTCAGCGTCTACCAGGAGGCCGTCGACAACAACGCCGACCTGGCCGCCGCGCGCGCCCAGTACGGCGCGCAAAAGGAAGTGGTGCCCCAGGCCCGTGCCGGCTTGCTGCCGAATCTATCGGGGGGTGCCGATATCAACAATGTGCGTACCCAGATCGATACACCCGCGGCCACCGCCAACCGCGATGCGCACTCCTGGCGCGCCACCCTGAGCCAGCCGCTGTTTCGCGCCGACCGCTGGTTCCAGCTGCAAGCTGCCGAAGCCGTCAACGAACAGGCCGCGCTGCAACTGTCGGCCACCGAACAGAACCTGATCCTGCAAAGCGCCGAAAACTACTTCGCCGTGCTGCGCGCCCAGGACAACCTGGCCTCCACCAAGGCCGAAGAAAATGCCTTCAAGCGTCAATTGGACCAATCCAACGAACGCTTCGACGTGGGCCTGTCGGACAAGACCGACGTGCTGCAATCCCAGGCCAGCTACGACACCGCAAGAGCCAACCGCATCCTCGCGCAGCGCCAGGTGGAAGACGCCTTCGAAGCGCTGATCACCCTGACCAACCGCCAATACAATTCGATCCAGGGCATCGTGCACACGCTGCCGGTATTGCCGCCGCTGCCGAACGACGCCAAGGCCTGGGTTGAAACCGCCGGCCGCCAGAACCTGAACCTGCTCGCCAGCAACTACGCCGTGACCGCCGCCGAAGAAACCCTCAAGCAGCGCAAGGCCGGGCATGCGCCGACCCTGGACGCGGTGGCGCAGTATGAAAAAGGCGATAACGACGCCCTCGGCTTCAGCAACCCGAATGCCTTCGGCACGCCGTATCGTGGCGATGTGGAACAACGCACCATCGGCTTGCGCCTGAGCATCCCGATCTACAGCGGCGGGCTGACCAGTTCGCAGGTGCGTGAATCCTACTCGCGCCTGGGCCAGACCGAGCAGCAACGCGAAGGCCTGCGCCGCCAGGTGGTGGAAAACACCCGCAACCTGCACCGCGCGGTGAACACCGATGTGGAGCAGGTGCAGGCGCGCCGGCAGTCGATCATCTCTAACCAGAGCGCGGTGGAAGCCACGGAAATCGGTTACCAGGTGGGCACACGCAATATCGTCGACGTGCTCGACTCCCAGCGCCAGCTGTACGCGTCGGTGCGCAACTACAACAACAGCCGCTACGACTACATCCTCGATAACCTGCGCTTGAAGCAGGCGGCGGGCACGTTGAATCCGGGGGACCTGCAGGACCTGGCACGCTACCTCAAGGCCGACTACAACCCGGACAAGGACTTCCTGCCGCCGGACCTGGCCAAAGCCGCGGCCGAGCAGCTCAAGGCTCGCCCGGGCTACTGATAACAACGCCCCACAGTCAGCGACTTAGCAGTCTGCCTAGCCCATCCAGCAAGCGCTTCAGCGCGCCCTGATTGGCCTGCATCACCTTCAGCCCCGCCTGCGCCATCCTGCGCGCGTCCTGCGGCAGCTCGAACAGCTGCCGCACGGCTTCGGCCAGCCCGTCGGCGTCATCCACTTCGCGCAACGCCCCGGCGTCACGCAGCATTGCGGTGATTTCGAGAAAGTTGAATACATGCGGTCCCATGATCACCGGCTTGGCCAGTGCCGCCGGCTCCAATGGGTTATGCCCGCCGGTTGCGACCAGGCTGCCGCCGACGAAGGCGCTGTCCGCCAGGGCGTACAGAAACAGCAGTTCGCCCATGGTATCGCCAAGCAACACTGAGGTGCCCGCGCTCACAGGCTCACCCATGGAACGGCGCACCGTGGCAAAACCCTGCCGTTCGCACAACTCGAACATCGGCCCGAAGCGCTCTTGGTGACGCGGCACCAGAATCAGCAACGCATTGGGATAGTTGGCGAGCAGCTGACGATGCGCCGCCAACACCACCTCATCTTCACCTTCGTGCGTACTCGCGGCGATCCACACCGGACGCTCGCTGGCGCCCCACTGCTCACGCAAGGCGGCGGCCCGCTCCAGTAGTTGCGGGTCGATGGTCAGGTCGAACTTGATCGAGCCCGTCACCTCCACCGTTTCCGGCCGGGCGCCCAGGCTCAGGAAACGCTCGGCCTCGGTCTGCGTCTGCACGGCGAACAAACTCATTTGCGCCAGCATCGGCGCCGTCAGCCTGGCAAACCGCCCATACCCCTTGGCCGAACGCGCCGACAGCCGCGCATTGGCCAGCGCCACCGGAATGTTGCGCCGGGCACAGGCATGGATATGGTTGGGCCACAGCTCGGTTTCCATGATCACTGCAAGCCTGGGCTGCACGTGATCGAGAAAACGCTTGGCGGCGCAAGGCAAGTCATAGGGTAAATAGCAGTGCTGGATACGCGGCTCATTGGCGAACAACGCCTGGATACGCTCCGAACCGGTGGGCGTCATGCAGGTGACGGTTACTGGAAGCTGTGGATACCGTTCCAGCAGTCCACGGATCATGGGCGCTGCGGCAATGCTTTCGCCCACTGACACGGCATGTACCCAGATCCCGCCGGGCTGCATGGCCGGCAAGCCGTAGGAAAACCGCTCACCGACACGCTTGGCATAAGCCGGTGCCTTGCGCGCGCGCAGCCATAGACGTAAAGCCACCAACGGCAGCGCCAGGTAAAACAGACAGCTGTAGAGAGTTCTATTCATGGCGGCGGAGTTTATCGGCTTTTTCAGTCAATGGCCCGCAGGCACTCGGCAAAACGTTGGGCGAGAAATTGTGCGGCGGGGCCGAGGGGCTCGTCGCGGCGCCACACCAACTCGACCACCAGCGCCGGCGGCGTCCATTCGCTGTCGAGTTCGACCATATGGTCTTGATAGGCGGGGTACTGCACCACATGCCGAGGCAACCAGGCCCAGCCCAGGCCGCGCATCAACCATTCGGCCAGTACGTAGAAGCTGTCGGCACGCCACACCTGTGGGCTGGCGGCTTCGCTGCCGGGGTAAACGCTGGTCTGGGTCGACATCAGCAACTGCCGAAACTGCGCCAGGCGCTGGCAATCCACGGTATTTCGCGCCGCCAAGGGGTGGTTGCGCCCGCACACGGTAACCATCTCGACACTGCCCACCACCCTGCGCTCCAGCGCTTCCGGGATCTGGTCGTGATAGAACAGCATGCCCAGGTCAGCCTTGCGCTCCACCAGCTTGCGTGCGACATCGCCCTGTGCGGCGCTGGAAAGCTGCACCTCCAGGTTCGGAAATCTCCCGGCCAGGGCATCCAGGCTGTCGAGTACCGGTTGGTACAACATGGCCTCGTCCTGGGCCAGGCGCAGGCGGGCTTCTTCGCCGCGCATCAACGACAGCGCCCGGCCGTTGAGGCGCTCGCATTGGCGCAACACTTCTCTGGCTTCTTCGAGCAGCACGGCGCCGGCTTCGGTGAGGCGGGGCTGACGGCCGCTGCTGCGGTCAAACAGGCTCACGCCCAAGTCGGCCTCCAGCAACGCTATCCCATTGCTCACCGCCGATTGGGCCTTGTGCTGCCCGCGCGCCACCGCCGAAAACGAGCGTTGCTCGGCGACACTCACAAACAGCCGCATCTGCTCCAGATTCCACTGCACGCTCATGCCGCAACCTATCTTCAATTCGGATAGGTAATGACTTTACCGCATCTGAGCAACCTCTAGAATAGCGGCCATATCAAAGCGCTCTACACCGAGGAACAACGCCATGAACATCGCTTACTACTACCTGGCCATCGCCATTTGCTCGGAAGTGATTGCCACCGTTTCCATGAAAGCCATCAAAGGCTGGAGCACACCCATCCCGCTGCTGCTGGTGATCGTCGGCTACGGCGTGGCCTTCTGGATGCTGACGCTGGTGGTCCGTACCGTGCCGGTGGGCGTGGCCTATGCGGTGTGGGCCGGGATGGGGATCGTGATGGTCAGCATTGCGGCGCTGTTTATCTACGGGCAAAAGCTCGACGTGCCGGCAATGCTGGGGATGGGCCTGATTGTGCTTGGGGTTGTGGTGATTCAACTTTTTTCGAAAACAGCGGGGCATTGAGTCGATACCCGACCACAAGCTGCAAGAAAGAGCGGCGCGAATCGCTTCTAACTTGCCGCTCGCCGCTGATAACTTGCCGCTGCACGCTATACTAGCGTCCCTTTTTCTACACCAGAGGTCCCGTGCGCATGTCTATTTCCACCGACGTTCTGATTGTCGGCGCCGGGGTTGCCGGCCTTTGGCTGAATGCGCGCCTGCGCCGCCAGGGCTTTTCCACGGTCGTGGTGGAAAACGCCACCCTGGGTGGCGGGCAGAGCGTGAAGTCCCAGGGCATCATTCACGGTGGCGCGAAATACGCCCTGCACGGCGCCCTCACCGGCGCCTCCGAAGCGATTGCCGATATGCCGCGCCGCTGGCGCGAAGCCCTGGCCGGTAGCGGCGAGCTGGACCTGTCCGGCGTGCGCGTGCTGTCCCAGGCCCATTACCTGTGGTCCCCTGGCACGCTCGCCGGCAACCTCACCAGCTTTTTCGCGAGCAAGGCCGTGCGCGGCCGGGTCGACCAGGTCAAGGGCGACGATTTGCCGCCGGCACTGCAGGACCGCCGCTTCAAGGGCAAGGTGTATCGCCTGGCGGAACTGGTGGTGGATGTGCCCAGCGTGATCAACCGCCTGGCGCAATTGGCCGGTGACGGCCTGCTCGCCGGGCAACACATCGAACCGCTGCGCGAAGGCGACACCTTGGTAGGTTTGAAGGTCGATGGCCGCGAGATCCGCGCCCAACGCATCGTACTGAGCGCCGGCGGCGGCACCGCCGACGTGTTGGCGGCCCTGGGCCTGAGCCAGCCGGCCATGCAGACCCGCCCATTGCACATGATCATCGCCAAAGGCCCAGGCCTGAAGCCGTTGTACGCGCACTGCCTGGGTGGCGGCACCAAACCGCGCCTGACCGTGACCACTCACCCCGCAGCCGATGGCAACTGGGTGTGGTACATGGGCGGTGATATCGCCGAGGCCGACGGTGTGGCGCGCACACCCGAAGAACAAATCGCCACCGCGCAGAAAGAACTGGCGCAACTGCTGCCGTGGATCGACATGAGCCAGACTCAGTGGACCACCCTGCGCGTCGAACGGGCCGAACCGTTGCAGTCGGGCCTGAGCCGTCCCGACAACGCTTTCCTCGCCGAAAACGACCGCCTGCTGGTCGGCTGGCCGACCAAGCTGGCCCTGGCGCCGGACTTCGCCGATCGAGTGATCAACAGCCTCGAACGTGACGGCATCCGCCCAAGCGTAACAACACCGCTGCCAGACCTGCCAAAACCCACCATCGGCGTACCGGCTTGGGAGCAACTGTTGCCATGAGCCTGCCGACCTTGCACGACCTGCATCGCCCCCTGGGCAGTACCGGCCTGCTGGTTTCGCCACTCGGTCTGGGCACCGTGAAGCTGGGCCGCGACCAAGGGGTGAAGTACCCCAGCGGCTTCCAGATTCCCGACGACGATGAAGCGCGGATGTTGCTGCGCCAGGCACGTCAACTGGGCATCAACCTGATTGACACTGCGCCTGCCTACGGGCGCAGCGAAGAACGCTTGGGGCCGCTGCTACGCGGCCAGCGCAAGGACTGGGTGATCGTCAGCAAGGTCGGCGAAGAGTTCGACGATGGCGTGTCCCGCCACGATTTCAGCGCTGCCCATACGCGCCTGTCGATCGAGCGCAGCCTGAAACGATTGGAAACGGATTTTATCGACCTGGTGCTCGTGCATTCCGACGGCAACGACCTGCATATCCTCAACGACTGCGAGGTTTACCAAACCCTGGCGCAGTTGAAGCAAGAGGGTAAGATTCGTGGTTTCGGTTTCTCCGGCAAAACCGTCGAAGGCGGCGTGAAGGCGCTGGAGCAGGGTGATTGCGCGATGGTCACCTACAATTTGAACGAACAGGCCGAGAAAGCCGTCATTGATTACGCGGCGGCCCATGGCAAGGGCATCCTGGTCAAAAAGGCGCTGGCCAGCGGCCATGTCTGCCTGGAGCCTGGAATGGATCCAATACACGCCAGTTTCATGCTGTTGTTTGCGCAAACGGGCGTTGCCAGTGCTATTGTCGGGACCATCAATCCGCTGCACCTGGCCCATAACGCGGCAACCGCCGCCAAGGTCATTCGTCAACTCTGATGCCGCCGACGCGGCCGACCCCGTCGCACAAAGGAGCCGACATGCCGCGAACGCTCATTAGAAAAAACCCGAGCAACTTCAAAACACTGCCGCTGCACGTCGAAGCCACACCCGAAGGCCTGAGCTACCAAAGCGTGGGCATGCCGCTCAACTTCGCCCAGACCCTGCAACGGCGCAAGCCGGTCGACGTGCCAGACCCTGAACGCTTCGCCGTTGAACTGGCAAACCTCGGCGTGTCGGTGCGACTGACCCTGCACTGGCAAAATCGCGACTACTGGGTACTGGTGCGCCAGCGTCGCCAGGACCGTGGCGATGTGGTGCTCAAGCTGATCTCCGGCTACGTCCCGGCCCATGAACTGAACCTGCCGCTGCACACTGCCATTCAGGAAATTGCCGAGGAGTGCCTGCTGGAAACCCCCGAAGGTTGGCTTGGCGGGCGCTTCAATGACACCTGGCTACCCGCGCCCTATTCCGCCGCGCTGCATTACCGCGAAGCGCTGCCATTTCGCTTGAGCCCGCTGTCCGGCGCGGCCCGCCCGGTGCGTTGCGCCACCACCCAATTGATCGAGCGGCCACGGGCCTACGTGCATTTGCCCACGGCATCGCTGCAACTGATTTATGACCTGCGCCTGGAAGTGCCCAAGGAAGCCAAATCCTTGAGCCTGTTCCATGTGGACGAACGCTTGGAGGGCGACCAGTTGGTAGCGCGCCTTGATCGCAAGCGGCCGGACCTGTACCTGATGCCGCTCAAAGATGGTCAGCCCCTGCCGGAGCTTTACACCGTCAAGAAAGACCAGTTGTACCCGGCCAGCACACGGGGCCTGTATCTGGCAGAAAGCTTCGCCCAGCAGGAAGGCTGGCTGGTACGCGAGGAACGTATTCGCTGGAAGGATTGGCTGAGGCAGCAAGGGCTGGCGGAGCCTGAGAAAGAATCGAAATTGAAGGGTTTGGCACGGCGGGTGCTGCGCAAAATTGTGCCGAAGAAAAAGGCCAAGGGCTAAAGACTGATGGACCAGGACCCAACTGTGGGAGGTGGCATGCCCACCCACAGTTGGATCGCGGTCAGCCGTTAAGCAATCGTTCCAGCCCGACCTTCAACGGCGTAGGTTCCGGCAACGTGAAGCTCGCCAACAACCGCCGGTTATTCGCCCGCGAATGCCGGATGTCCCCCGAACGCGCAGCCCCGTAGGTCACGGCAGGCAGCGCGCCCAGCGCATCTTCCAACGCCTGCAATACCTGCTTGAGCGTGGTGGTGCGGTTCCAGCCTACGTTGATCGCGCCCATAGGCGCATCCGGCACTTCGATGGCCTGCACCAATACGTCCACCAGGTCTTCCACGTACATAAAGTCACGGGTCTGCTCGCCATCGCCAAACACGGCAATCGGCAGGCCCTGCCGGGCCCGCTCGCAGAAGATGCTGATCACACCGGAGTACGGCGATGATGGGTCCTGGCGCGGCCCGAAGATATTGAAGAAACGGAAGATCACCGGCTCCAGAGCATGCTGGCGGCGGTAGAAATCAAAGTAGTGCTCACCGGCCAGTTTGTCCGACGCGTAGGGCGTCAACGGTGCCTTGGTGGTCTCTTCATCGATGGAGGCACCTTCGCCATTGTTGCCGTACACCGCGGCGCTGGACGCATACACCACGCGCTTGACGCCCGCCTTGCGCATGGCTTCGCAGACATTCAGGGTACCGACGAAATTGCTCTGGTGCGTGCTGACCGGGTCATCCACCGAAGCCTGCACCGACGCCACCGCCGCCAGGTGCACCACCGCCATCGCGCCGACGGCGGCACGCGCCACCAGCTCGGCATCGGCCACGTCGCCTTCGATCAGCTCGACACGCGGATTATCCAACGCCAGGTTGCCGCGCCTGCCCGTGGACAGGTTGTCCAGCACACGCACGGCATAGCCTTTGGCGAGCAACGCGTCGACCAGGTGCGAGCCAATAAAGCCCGCGCCGCCAGTGATCAGCACCAACGGATCGGCCTTATTCATTGTTGCGGATCTTCTCGACAATCGCCGTGGTCGAGCTGTTCTCAACCAGGCCCAGCACTTTGACCGTGCCGCCGTAGGCGCTGACGATATCGGCGCCGACCACCTGGTCGACGGAGTAGTCGCCGCCTTTGACCAGCACGTCCGGCTTGACCTGGGCCAGCAGGTTTTCCGGCGTGCCTTCAGGGAAACTGATCACCCAGTCCACCGCACCCAAACCGGCCAGCACGGCCATGCGCCGGTCGACGCTGTTGATCGGACGGCCCGGCCCTTTCAGGCGGCTGACCGAAGCGTCGTCGTTGACCGCAACGATCAGGCGATCGCCTTGGGCGCGAGCCTGCTCCAGGTACGTCACGTGCCCGGCGTGCAGGATGTCGAAGCAACCATTGGTGAACACAATGCTTTCGTTGTGCGCGCGCGCATCGTCAATCGCCAGCAGCAGTTGCTCGATGGTCAGCACACCGCGCTCCGAGCCTTCGGAGCGCTGGATGGCCCGGCGCAGTTCAGGCGCGCTGATGGCAGCGGTACCCAACTTGCCGACCACGATTCCCGCCGCCAGATTGGCCAGGGCCACGGCGTGGGGCAGCTCTTCGCCGGCCGCGATGGAGGCGGCCAGGGTGGAAATCACGGTGTCGCCGGCGCCGGTGACGTCGAACACTTCACGGGCGCGTGCCGGCAGGTGCATCGCCGGGTGACCGGGACGCAGCAGGGTCATGCCGTGTTCGCCACGGGTCACCAGCAGGGCGCCGAGGTCAAGATCGGCCATCAACGCGGCACCTTTGCTCACCAGTTCGTGCTCGTCGGCACACCCGCCGACGATGGCTTCGAACTCGCTGAGGTTCGGCGTGATCAAGCTGGCGCCTCGATAAATCGAGAAATCCTTGCCCTTGGGATCGGCCAGCACCGGAATGCCCTTGGCCTTGGCGGCCTGGATGAGCAGCTGGTGATTCTTCAACGCGCCCTTGCCGTAATCGGACAGCACCAGCACCTTGACGCCTTCGAGCAGCGCGTCGACCTGCTCACTGAGGACCAGGGCGTCGGTAGCGAACGGTTCTTCGAAATCGATACGCAGCAATTGCTGGTGACGGCTCATGACCCGCAGCTTGACGATAGTCGGCTGGTGCGCAATACGCTGGAACAGCGCACGCACGCCGGCACCGCGCAGGCTGTTGGCCAGGCTGTCGGCGGCTTCGTCGTCGCCGGTCACCCCCACCAGAGAGGCCGGGGCGCCGAGGGCGGCGATGTTGAGGGCAACGTTGGCAGCGCCGCCTGGACGTCTTCGATTTGCTCGACCTTGACTACCGGTACCGGCGCCTCAGGGGAAATCCGTGAGGTACCGCCATGCCAGTAACGGTCGAGCATGACATCGCCGACCACCAAGACAGGGGCTTGATCGAATCGCGGCATGGACAACTTCATGGAGCAACCCACTACAAAAAATGAACAGGGGCGCGATATTAGCACAGGGTGAGCGCCGCCCAACTCCGGCGCGTTCACCCAGTTTTCAGAAACACGGGGCGCGTTGCACGCCCCGGCGCGTCAAGTGATGTTTTGGGTGGCCGGTTCATCCAGCCCCATGGCGTGCAGGCGCGAGTAGTAGCCGCCCATGGCCAGCAATTGGACGTGTGTCCCACGCTCGACAATTTCGCCGTGGTCCATCACCAGAATCAGGTCGGCCTTCTCGATGGTCGACAAGCGATGCGCGATCACCAGGGTGGTACGCCCTTTCATGACCTTGTCCAACGCCGCCTGGATATGCCGCTCGGACTCGGTATCCAGCGCCGACGTCGCCTCATCGAGGATCAGCAGCGGCGCGTTTTTCAGCAGGGCGCGGGCGATTGCCAGGCGCTGGCGCTGGCCACCGGAAAGCAGCACACCGTTCTCACCGACTTCGGTGTCCAGGCCTTTGGGCAACTCGGCGATGAAGTCCATGGCATAGGCATCGGCGGCGGCTTTTTCGATGTCGGCGCGCGGTGCGTCGGCCAGGTCGCCGTAGGCGATGTTGTTAGCCACGGTATCGTTGAACAGGGTGACATGCTGGGTCACCTGGGCCACGTGCCGACGCAGGTTGCGCAGGCGATAGTCTTCGATTTCCACCTCATCGAGCAGGATTTCGCCGGCTTCGTGGTGATAGAAACGCGGGATCAGGCTGGCCAGTGTCGATTTGCCGCTGCCCGAGCGTCCGACCAGGGCGATCATCTGCCCCGGCTCCGCGCTGAAGGAGATGTTCTTGAGCACCTCGCGTTCGGTCCCTGGGTAGGTGAAGCTCAGGTTGCGCACATCCAGGCGGCCGCTGACGCGGTCTCGTTCAACCGTGCCGGTGTCGACCTCGGGTTCTTCATCCAACTGCTCGAAGATGCTCTCGGCACCCGCCACGCCTTTCTGGATCGTCGAGCTGACTTCGGACAGCTGGCGGATCGGCTTGGGCAACAGGCCCGCCGCGGTGATGTAGGCCACCAGGTCACCGGCCGTGGCGTCGCCGCGCAGCAGCAATACCAGGAACATCAGCGTGGCCATGGCGGTGTAGATCACCAGTTGCAGCATCGGGGTGTAGACCGCGCCGGTCTTGTTCATGCGCAGTTGCTTGTCGGTATTGCCTTGGCTGGCGGCGGCAAAGCGGCGCTCTTCATAGCCTTCGCCACCGAAGCTGCGCACCACGCGGTAACCCTGAATGGTTTCCGAGGCCACGTGTGTCACGTCACCCATCGCCACCTGGATTTTCTTGCTCTGCTTGCGGAATTTCTTGCTGGTGCTGCCGACCATGATCGCGATCAGCGGCAGGATCGCCAGCATCACCAGGGTGAGTTTCCAGTTCATCCACAGCAGGTAGCCGAACAGGAACACCACCGTCAGGCCCTCGCGGATCACGACCTTGATCGCATCCGTGGCCGCGCCGGTGACCATGGTCACGTTGAAGGTGATCCGGGAAATCAGATGCCCCGAGTTATGGGTATCGAAATAACGGTTGGGCAGCACCAGCAGCTTGTTGAACAACTGCACGCGCAGGTCATGCACCAACCCCAGGGACACCTTGGCCAGGTAGTAGTTGCCCAGGAAGGAGCCCAGCCCTTGCCACGCGGCGATCAGGATGATCAGCAACGGCACGGCCATCAGCAGTTTCAAGTCCTTGAACAACGGGACCTTGGGCATGAACACCACGTCGGGATTGCTCAGGCCATCCACGAAGTATTTGAGGATCCCGGCGAGCATCGGCTGGGTGGACGCAAAGATCACGAAGCCCACGATACTCAGCAAGAACATGCCGATGTAGGGTTTCACATAGCCCAGCAGCCTGAGATAGATTTTCAGGCTGGACTCCTGGTCCGCTTTGGGCGGTGCGTCACTCATGGTCAAGCTCACTGATCGGATGGGACGCGAACTTTATCACAAGCGTCGGGTTTGGCCCGAGCCCAGACCAAAACACTGGCGAGCGCGATCGGCAGCCAGGAGATGAACCACTCGGCCCGTGGCGTGCCGGTCAGGCTGGCGGCATCGAACTGCATGGCCAGGAACGAGAACACCCAGACGCCGATGACGCCCTTGCCGTAGAGCGTGTCGCGCGCTTTCCAGGCCTGCCACAGCACGCCGAACCACAGGCAGCACCACAGCAGCAGGCCCGGCAGGCCCAGCTCGATCGTCACATGGGTGAACAGATTGTGGGAGTGATCGAAATAAAGGTTATCGGCAAAAACCTTGTACTCGCCGCCCAGGCCCAGGCCGGTCCAGGGACGCTCGCTGATCATCTGCATGGCCGCCATGAAGATCTGTGGACGGTAGGACACGCCACGGGACAGCATCAACGACTGCATGGCGAAGAACACCGCCAGCGCCGCCACCACCGCGCCAATGGCAATCACGCTGGAGCGACGGTCGCGGCACCAGGCGGGCATGGCGACGATGGTCAACAACAACGCCAGGGCCGCGCCGCGGCTTTGGCTCAGCACCACGAACAGCCCAAGAAGCCCGATGGCCAGCGCCCAACCCACCTGCATCCAGCGGCCACGCGGCATCCAATGCAGCAGCCAGACCGCCGCCACGCCAATCACATAGGCGCCCAGGATAGGATGGGACAACTCACCCAGGCCTTCGAGGCGGGCGTACCAGACGTTGTGCTCCAGGCCGTAGAACTTGATGATCGCCACCAATGACGACAACGCCAGGCCAGCACCGCCCCATTGCATCACGCGGATGACCTGCTCGGTTCGGCCACAGGCGAACACCGGGAAAAACAGCAGGAACACGCCGATATACAACAGGCGCTTGGCCTCGCGCGAAGGGTCGTGGGCGTTGGTCCATGTCAGGCTGATCATGCCCCAGGCCGCCAGCAACACCACTATCACGCACAGCCAGCGCTGTTCACGCCAGACCTCCTTGAGTCGTTCTCGCGCCGCCCAGGCAAACACCATGGCCGGCAACCAGAGAAACAGGGTCAGCCCTTGTTGATAAAGCTTGTTGGTCGGTGCGAAGGCAATTGCCAGCAAAAACCAAAGCAGCCCCAAAATCATCCATACCTGCGCCCCACGACTTGCCTGCATCACCCGCTCCTGAATACGTTCAACCTGCCACCCCAGCATGGTTAAAACCCAAAACTTTCGGCATTATTGCCGATCACTGTGCCCGCGACTCCCACAAGGCTTTCCGACGATGCAATGTTCAAGGCTTCCCCAAGCCGATTTAAACGCGATGATTGACGGTGCCAAAATCCTCGAAAAGGACAGCTACGGCCCCAAAGTCTACCTGCTGACCGACGGGAATATCCTTAAACTGTTTCGCCGCAAGCGTCTGTTTTCGTCCGCGCTGTTTCGCCCCTACTCCAAACGGTTCATCGACAACGTGGCGCAATTGCAGCAGCGCGGCATCCCCACCTTGACCGTACTGGCGTTCTACCAATTGACAGCTCCCGGCATGACGGCCGTGCTGTACCGCCCGTTGCCAGGGGAAACGTTGCGCCAGATTTCCAATCAGGAAGGTTTTGACTGGCAGACGAACCTCGACCCGCTGGTAGCGCTTATTCGCCGCCTGCACGGCGCGGGGATCTACTTTCGCTCCCTGCACCTGGGCAACATCGTGGTCACGCCCGACAACGAGATGGGCCTGATCGACGTGGCTGACATGCGTTTTCTGCGCGCGCCGCTGAACCCGGAACTCGCGCGGCGTAACCTGCAACACTTCGCACGCTATATTGCCCGTGAGAAGCTGAACGAACGCTTTCCAATGCAAGCACTGGAGCAAGCGCTGCTAGCGGCATGAGAACAGCCGTCGGGTAGTTTGCGTGAACTCATCCCAGGCCTGGTCCGGTGCCAGCACCCGTGACTGAGCCTCGACGACCTGCGCACCCGACGTCGCGAACGCGCGCGCCATAAGGTCGCCCCAGGCGGCTGCATCATCGGCGGGGGCGTACCAGCCGGCGTCCCCCAGTTGCTCGCGGAACACCGCCAGTTCACTGGTCAGCACGGGAACGCCGGCCATCACCGCTTCCTGCAGGATCAGCCCCAAGCCCTCTTCGGTTGACGGAATCGCCACCCAGTCAAACGCCCGGTAAAGGGTCGCCGCCTCAGGCAGGTGCCCCGCAAGCGTCACCTTGCCCTGCAAACCAAGCTGCTCGATACGCGCCTCAAGCGCTTCCCGAGCCGGCCCTTCGCCAATGATCACCAAGCGTGCGTCCGGTTTATCGGCCGACACGCCGGCAAAGGCCTCCAGCAAACACGCAAACCCTTTGCCGTCGACCAACCGGCCTACCGCGCCCAACACCGGCGAGCCCGTCAACGGCAACTCCAGACGCGTTCGCGCCTGTTCGCGGGACAGCGCCGCCGCACGGAAAACGGCAGGGTCGAAGGCGCTGCGCAGCACCGCCACCGGCCTCTGCAGGTGACGTTCAAGGGAGTCGGCCAGGGTCTGCGACACGGCGGCCAGCGTGAGTTGCGACGCGGGAAACTGCGCCACCAGCTGTTGATCAGCGCGGCGCAAACGCGTGGCGCCATGAAAGATCACCACAGCCCGCACATGCGGCAAGCGCTTGAGTACCGGTAAAAGCACGCGGGCGACACCGATACCGTCAAGCAGCACAACCTGCACGTCCTCAGGCAAGGCCTTCCGGAAACGTGCGCGCATCCAGGGCATCAGCAACTTCCACAGGTGCCGCCCCTTGAGCCTCGCAGAGGAAAGGTTCCACTCCACGGCCTGTTCGACCAGGCCCTCACTGTCGGTCGCGCTGCCTTGAAGCAGCCAGGTGTGCACAGGTACGCCGCTGTCGGCGTGGGACAGTATTTGCTGATGAACCTTCTGCACCGAAGCAAATGCAGTACCACCAGCCCACATGACGTTGAGGATACTCATCAAAAAAACCTTATGCGGCGTGGGTATGACTAATCGGGCCTACAGATGGATCAACCAGCCGATGCCGACCCCAAGGACCAGCATGACCGCCAGTTTGATCCGCTCTCGCCGCTTGCGTCGCGCTTTGGTCAAGCGCTCTTCCGCCGTCGACACATGCAAACCGAAACCGGTGTGCAGGACCGCATCGCCTTCCAGGGTCACGGCCGCCAGGTTCAACTGTGCGTAACGCTTGGAAAGCCCCTTCTCGCCCGCGAACCCCGCATAGGGCGCGCACAAGCGGTACTCCTTGATCCGCCGCAGGCCAGGGTTCAGCGAGAACCCCTGCCACTCGGGCTTGTCGGACAGCAACGGATAACACGGCACCCCGCCGATCACTTCGCGCGGCCCCAGGTGAATATAGGGGCTGTGCACCTGCAAGTCGTACACGTAGTTGCGCAACCAGACCTGGAGAATATCGGGGCGCTGTTCCAGTACCGTCTTGGAATCCTCGACAAACCCCGGTCGATAAAACGCCCAGTCATCCTCGCAATGGAAGATGTAAGGCGTCTTGACCGACGCGTAAGCCAAGTCGATGGATGCCAATTGACCAAGCTTTGGCCGGTTGACGAAAAAAGTGCAGTGGCTGCGCCAGTGTTCGGGAATCGCCAGACGTGCCGCGTCGTCGCCGGCGTCTTCGGTAATCAGGACTTCACGGATATCCGCCGTGTTGAACAGGTCGAAGCTCTCAAGCGTGCGCTTCAACAAATCGAAACGACCGCAACTGGTGACGACAAGTGTTATGTCGCTCTGATCTGAGAATTGCATCCAAGCCTCGATAGTATTATATGGCCATCACTTGACCTTAATCACATGCCCAGTTTCAGGCGCAACCTTTCCATCAAGCTCAATGGCGCACGCTCCCGCAGCGGGGGAGCCAGCGCCTCGACGATGCGCTGGCCAATACGCGCAAAACTGAACTCGCTCACAGCCAGCGTTTGCCCGCTGCGCGCAATGTCCGCGGCCAATTGCGGGTTGGCGCGCAAGGTCGCGAGTTTTTCCTGCAACTGAGGGATGTCCTTGTAGAACACCACATTGACCATGTCTTTGAAACCCAGCGCCGCGTTTTCCGCAGCGCCCTGGTCAAATGCCAGCAACACGCAACCGCAGGCCATGGCCTCGAAATTCTTGATCATGTATTCGCCCATGCCCACATCGGCACTGACGAAAAAACGGATGCGGTTGAGGGTCGCGCAGTATTCCTCACCGGATTTGGTGCGCGTCACCACCAAAGGTTCAACCTTGGCCAGCTCATCGAGCAACGCCTTGCGACCACTGTAGGCCACGCTGTTGGTACTGCCGACAAACGCCAGCTCGATGTCCCGCTCACGATCCTGTGGTTGCAGCAGTGCCTGGTCGTAGCCCTTGGGCACGAACACCGCGTCGAAGCCTTCGGCGCGCAGGCGCTCGGTGACCATGTACCCCGAGCTGATCACCCGCGCCCACGGCAAGCGGCGGTAGTGCGCACTGAACTTGCCGGTGTATTTGCACGGGATGTAGTTCTGGTAGGCATCGTGTTCGAGGATCACCAGGTTCGGGATGGTGCGGATAAAACCGGCCTGACGAATCTCCTGTTTGAAGCGCAGGAAGAACACAATGCGGTCATAGCGGCTCACATCGACTTCACGCCGGAAATATCCGCGCAGGTTGCGTTGCTCGTCACTGCTCAACCAGCGGGTATCGCATTCGCAGCGCTCGGCAATGCCGTCGTACAAGCGATCCAGAATGGCGCGCTGTTCTTTCTGGACCAGAAACAAAACTCTCATGACTTTTCCTTTCACAAACGCCAGAACAACTCATGCCGTCGTACGGCCTTGCGGAAAAACTCGTTCTCGCCATACGGCGACCGCGACCGCCGCGCCAATACACGCTGCAGCCAGCGCCGCACACGGCGCTTGAACGGCGCCGGGGGTTGCAGGTCGTGCATCATGCCAAGCGCCATGGCCTTGTCGCGCTGCTGTGCCAGCGACAGCGGCAGGCTGCACGGATGTAGCTCAAGCGCGTCGTCGAACTGCGGCGGCAAAGCGATGCCGGTGCCGGCGTCGCCCATGGGCCAGCGGTCGTTGTCATGCAGGTGATTGGCGTACCCCAGGACAGTCGCCGGTTGCCACTCCAATCCCGCCAAAGCCTCCATCACGGCTTGCTGCGCGCAGATGTGATCCGGATGTGGGTCGAGGATCGGATGAGGCAATACGATCACCTCGGGGCGTGCGGTCAACAGTAACTGGCGAAGATCGGCCAGCAGGTTGTTCCAGGTCGGCAAACCGTCTTGATCCGCCGGCAAGGGGAACGGATTGAACTGGCGAAACAGACGAATATCCATCAGGTCGGCTTCCCGGGAGGCAACCGGCTGATCCGGCGTTGCGCGCATCGCCGGCAGTTGCAGGCAGAAGTAGCCCAACTGCACACACTGCGCCTCGGGCGCCCCGGCCCAACGCGGCACGGCGATGCTGTCCCAGGCACGCAAGCGACCTTTGAGCCGCGAGGCTTCGACCGGGTCCAGGCCCATGTGCCGATAGTGCTCGGCTTCGATTTCACCCGCCGTGAGGGTCACGATCCACGGCGCGTGCGCCTGGCCGTAAAGACCGAACGCGGCCAGTTCCGCATCGTCGGCATGGGGCGCGATCACCATCACGCGCTGCGCCGAGTAATCCGGGTGGCGCCAGGCCCACAGCCTTGGGATGCCTTGCACGCTGCAGAAGCGCCCGCGCAAGCGCAGCTCACCCGCCATCAGCACAGGCGCCAAGCCACTGAGATTAAGGAAACGCACACCGTTCACGCCGCGCTCGAAGGCCTGACGATCCGGGCTGTCGCCTCCCGAAACCTCAACGACGGGGTCGAAAAAACGCCCCAGCCAGCCACCTTTGATTTTGACGGCCAGCACCAGAGTCGCATCGGCCGCCAAGGGCTGGTCTGCCAGCAGTCGGCCGCCCTCAAAGCGAACCCCGGCCACCTCGGCGTCCGCCGCAAACCGGTATTGATAGTCTTCGCCGGGGGCATAAAACAGGTGGTCGGCAAACCAGGCCTCATGGGCGACCCAGGCCAGCACGCCAAGGACAAACGGCAACCACCAGGCCACCCAGACACCGATGATCACCAGCAGCAACAGACCGATCAGCAGGCCAACCCGCTTATTACGCCGATGGCGCTTGAGCAACTGCTGTTTGCGGCTCATACGCTCAGCACCGGTACAGCGTTGCACCAACGGTCCTTGTATTCACGGTCGGCGCGCCCGAAGGAAAAGCGCAGCGGTTTGCCGACTTCGCGGGCCTGTTCCCAAGCGCTCTGCGTATTGAGGAAGCTCAACACGCTGCCCGGGCTGAACGCACGGGTCTCGGGGTCGACGCCACCGTTGACGTACTCCACGCTGATCCACTCGGGCGACTCGACCCGGTACACCAACTGCACCGCAATAGGTGCGTCATTGAGGAAGATGACCGAACCGATCAGCCACTCGCGCAGCAGCTCGATTACTTCGGCCATGTGCTCGGCGCCCGTGGCGACAAAGCCCCAGCGGCGCAGGAACAGATCGCAGTAGATGGCCGCCAGCTCGGTACTGGAAAACTCGCTCACCGGCCGCACCACACCGCCGGCCTCTTCCAGCAGGCGCAGTTCGCGGCGCTGGTTGTAGCGAAACTTCTTCGACAGCTCTTCCGGGGTGCGGGCCATGGCCAACTGCTCGGCCTGGGGCCTGAGACCGCTGAAACGGCCTTCGTTCAAGGTCGACAGGTAGCGCGCCCGATGACGCAACGGCGCCTGGGCATTGGTGGCGGCCGGCAGGATCAACTCGGCATTACCCAGGTCGAACAGGCCTTTCTTGCCGTTTTTCTTGAGGACGTCCTTGGACAACGCCAGGTCGCGGCCCCAGGTGGCGATGCAGGCCTGGCGTTCCCCGCCCGATTCCCAGGCCAGGTAACGCACCGGGATATCGGCCAGCCCGGCCAGGCGCTCTATCACCTGCGGATGGGTCGCGACGCTGCCGCCAAAACGCTGCCAGGCCTCGCTGTAGGCCGGGGCGTCGACGACGGACCAGCCCCGCTCGCGCCAGCCTTGGAATCGATTGAGCATCAAGCCCCCGCGGTCAGTTCAATAACGTGCGGCAGTTGCCAGAAGGTATCGCGTACCGCCTGATCCGAGAACTGCGTGCGCAGGCGCTCCAGCATCATCTCGGCGCACTGGCGTTGCTGCTGCCGATCCATGGCCGCCAGGTGCCGCAGCCCCTGGGCAAGGTGCTCGGCGTCGCCGAAGGGAAACAGGATACCCACGCCTTCGACCACTTCTTTCGCCCCGCCACAGGCCGTAGCCAGCAACGGCACGCCGGCCGCCATGGCTTCGAGCAGCACCATGCCGAACGGTTCATGGTCGGAACTCAGGGCAAACACATCGAACGCGCGGAAATAGCGGCGCGCATCCGGCACTTGGCCGAGGAACAGCACCTTGTCGGCTATACCCAACTCACGCGCCTGCTCCTTGAGCGCCTGCTCAAGACGCCCGGTGCCGAGGATCGCCAGGCGGCTTTGCGCCGGCAAATGCGGCAACGCCAGGGCAAAGCCCTTGAGCAGCGTGGACTGGTCCTTGTCCGGGTGCAGGCGGCCGACATTGCCGATCACCCATTCATCCGGCGACAGCCCCAAGGCATCACGCGCCTGGTCCGCAGATACCTGGATGGCCTGTAACGCCTCAACATCGATACGGTTGTACAAAGTCTGGATACGCGCCGCAGGCCACTCCGGCAGGCAGCGGCGCATGTCGTCGCGCACCGCGTCGGACACGCCCAGCAGGCTCAGGCGCTTGCGGAAAATTCCGGCAAACAGCCTGCGGCTGCCACGTTGATAATCACCAAAGGCGTGATGCACACCGATCACCGGCAGGCGCGTACCGAGCAAGGCGATGTAGATCGGCTTGAAACGGTGAGCGATACACAGACTGAAATTGCGCGATGCGGCGATCCTGCGCAGTTCGCGGATGGCGCCCAGCTTCAGGCCACGAATGGCCTTGGAGCTGAATTCCATGAACAGCACCTCGTCCGACGCACAGCCGGCGGCGACACGCGGATCGGCGACCCCGGTGAGAAACACCGTCGTCACCTTGTAGCCTGTGCCTGCGAACAAACTGGCGTATTGCCGCGCGCAGTCCAGGAACGGCCCGTCATAACCGTGGCAGAACTGCAGGACGTGGCGGTCAGCCGAGCGCGTCATAAGGGTCCACGCCGTCTTTGACGACCAGGATGTCTTCCATGATCAGGTACTGCAGGTCGGAACCGAAGAACATGTCCAGCGCGTCTTTCGGCGAGCAGATCATCGCTTCGCCACGACGGTTGAGCGAGGTGTTCAGCGACACGCCGTTGCCGGTCAGCACTTCGAGCTCTTTCATCATGTCGTAGTAACGCGGGTTGTATTCGCGCTTGAGCACCTGGGCGCGGGAGGTGCCATCTTCATGGACCACTTCCGGCACGCGGGCCTTCCATTCTTCGGCGACTTCAAAGGTGAAGGTCATGAACGGCGCGGGGTGATCGACCTTGATCATCTGCGGGGCCACGGTGTCGAGCATCGACGGGCAGAAAGGCCTCCAGCGCTCGCGAAACTTGATCTGGTGGTTGATGCGATCCGCAACGCCGGTGGCGCTCGGGCACCCGATGATCGAACGACCGCCCAACGCACGCGGGCCAAACTCCATGCGGCCCTGGAACCAGGCCACCGGGTTGCCGTCGACCATGATCTTGGCGATGCGCTGGGGCATGTTCTCGATCTTGCGCCAGTTCGGCTTGCTCTCGTGCCTGGCGCACGCCGCGATCACATCCTCGTTGCTGTAGGACGGGCCGAGATAGACGTGCTCCATCTTCTCCACCGGTACACCACGGGCATGCGACACATAGGCAGCCGCACCCACGGCGGTGCCGGCGTCGCCGGACGCCGGCTGCACGAACAGCTCCTTGACGTCGTTGCGGGCAATGATCTTCTGGTTCAACTTGACGTTCAGCGCGCAGCCGCCGGCGAAGGCGAGCTTGCCGGTGTCCTTGAGGATGTCGCCCAGATAGTGGTCGATCATCTGCAGGGCCAGCTTCTCGAACAACGCTTGCATGCTGGCGGCGTAGTGGATGTAGGGTTCGTCGGCGATATCGCCTTCGCGCTTGGGCCCCAGCCACTCGATCAGTTTTGGCGAGAAGTAGAAACCCTTGCCCTTTTCTTTATAGCGGCGCAGGCCGATGACGTTGGCGTAGTCGGTGTTGATCACCAATTCGCCGTTTTCAAACGAAGCCAGGCGCGAGAAATCGTATTTGCTGGCGTCGCCGTAAGGCGCCATGCCCATGACCTTGAACTCACCGTCGAGCATCTCGAAACCGAGGAACTCGGTGATCGCGCCGTACAGGCCGCCGAGGGAGTCCGGGTCGTAGAATTCCTTGATCTTGTGGATCTTGCCGTTTTCGCCGTAGCCGAAGAACGTGGTGGCGTACTCACCTTTACCGTCGATACCGAGGATCGCGGTTTTTTCCTGGAAGCCCGAGCAGTGGTAAGCACTGGAGGCGTGGGCCAGGTGGTGCTCAACCGGTTCGATCTTGATTTTCTTCGGATCGAAGCCCAGTTGCTCCAGGCACCAGACGATCTTGTTGCGGTAGCGCTTGTAGCGACGGTTGCCCATCAGGATCGCGTCGAGAGCGCGGTCCGGGGCATACCAGTAACGCTTGGCGTAGTGCCAGCGCGCCTCGCCGAACAGGCTGATCGGGGCGAACGGGATCGCCACCACGTCAACGTCGGAAGGTTTGATGCCGGCCTGTTCCAGGCAGAACTTCGCCGACTCGTAGGGCATGCGGTTCTTTGCATGTTTGTCGCGTACGAAGCGCTCTTCTTCGGCGGCCGCGATCAGCTTGCCGTCGATATACAGGGCTGCGGAAGGATCATGGCTAAGGGCGCCGGACAGGCCAAGAATCGTCAATGCCACAGGGGTCTAGCCTCTTTTAGTCTGCATGCAGGCGGGTCGCGCCTGAAAAAAGTGTGCTTCCCGCCTGGGCAGGAAACAGCTAAAGGGCGGGATTATAGCTTAAAAGCACTGAAAAGCCGTTAGCGACAAAGGGCTAGCGAAGCTCGATGCTGCCGTCGGCATTCTGCCGGTAGATCGTGTAAGGCAGAATGAGCGTATCCAAGACGCCGGAGAGGGGCACATCGATGAAAGCCCAGGGAACGTCATTCAACGAGAGCCCAGCTCCCGAATTCGGCGGTGCATGCAGCACACACAGGTTGTAAGCCACGCCGCTGTAGATACGCGGGACAGATTCGCAATAGGTTTTTTTCGCCTTGAGCGATTGAACGGTGGCGGTGTCTTCACGCATCGCCGTGGTCACAGTACCGCAGCCACTCGCAAACAGAGACACCCACCCCACTACCAACAACCCGACAATTTCAGTGCGCATGGCCAGCTCTTCTTTTTAAGGGGAGCGAAAATCTAGCACCACGAAAACCCAATGTTCAGAGCCTGGATGCGCAACTTGGCGTGGGAAATGTCCTGTTCCGCTCGATGGCCGGGAAGCCGAGTGTGTTCCAATTGCGCCATGCCCTCTAAGCGGGCTCGCGCTTCAGCCCGCCACGCCAACATCCCTGGGTAAGCGCTGATCGATCAACTGGTACAACGCACTTTCCCGCGGCCAGTTGCGCATAAACCGCGCACGGTCCTTGGCGAAGGCTGGAGCGAAGCTCGCGACCGAGCGGTGCTGGCACATCGCGTCGAGGTCGATCAGCGCCCAGCGGTCTTCGTGCCAGAACAGGTTATGGCCCTTGAAGTCGCCATGGCTGATGCGCTCGCGGATCAGTTCGGTAAACAAGTGGTCCAGGGCCAGCAGTTCGTTTTCCGGCGCGTCACCGTTATCGATGTAGGGCGCAAAGCGCTCGATGATGTCCGGGCCGGCAGGTATTCAGTGATCAGGTAGGCGCGGCTGCGCAGCCAGAAAAAACGCTTTTCCAATACGGCCAGCGGCTTGGGCGTGGCAATGCCCAGGAACGCCAGGCGGTTGCCTTCACGCCAGGAGTGCCAGGCGCGGCTTGGGCGCCAGAAGCGTTTGAGCCAATGGGCGAACCCCTTGATGTTGTAACGCTTGATCACCAACGGACGACCGGCCACCTCGACCTTGGCCACGCTGGCGGCACCGCCGGTCTTGTACAGATGGCCGCGGTCGAGCAGCGCATCGGCCTGTTCCAGCACCGGCAGCATCGCAGGCTCTTCTTCGCGACGAATCGCGCGCAAACCAAACGCACCGCGCACCACGCTGAACAGCGTGCATTCACGGCCGACCTTGTTCAAAAAGTCCTTCAAGCGCCAGGCACTGACCTTGCGAACCTGTTTTTCCAGCGCTTGCAGCGGCAACGCGTGCTCACTGTTGCCGAGCAGGTAATACACCAGCAGCTCCTCGGTAAACGGCTCGAGGTTTTTCGGCAATTGGGCGAAAAACACGCCGAGGTTTTCCAGTACTCGGTTGCGCGACAGCGGTTTACCGGCCTCTTCGACACGGATGCCCGCACCGTCGATCAAGTACAGCTTGCCGTCCTGGCGCAGCAGGTTGTCCAGATGCAGGTCTTCCTGCCACAGCCCTTTGGTGTGCATCTGCGCGATCGCACCCAGCGCTTGGGCGAGCACCGCGGTTTGTTCGTCGGCCAGCGGCGGCAGCGCTTCGACGGCCTGCCAGGCATCGGCCAGGCTTTCGGCGCCTTCGAGGAACTCGAACAGCAGCCAACCGCCCTCGCCTTCCTGCAAGCCATCGGCGAGCAACCGGGGGGTGGTCAGGCCGTGTTCGGCCAGCAGGCGCACGCCCGTGAGTTCACGCTGAAAATGCCGCGCGGCCTTGCTGCCCACCAATAACTTGGCCAGCACCGCACGTCCGCGCCAGACCGCCGCGCCCACGTAACGCTCGCCCGGCAATACACGCAACAGGCTCAGCAGTTGCAACTGGCCGGGGCCGACGGCGTCCGCAAGATCGAGAGTCAGGGGCAGGCTCAGGGTGCGGCCGGCCTTTTTCAGCTCGGACAGGCGCATCAGCGGTTCTCCTTGTGGCTACGCCGCTTCGTCAGGCGCTGCAGCCAGGTGGCGACCAGCGGACTGTCTTCAGGCTGGTCGAGATAAGCCGCCAGCAATTGGCGCACCTGCGCGTTCGACCACTGCGGTGCGCGGCGCAACAACGGCTCCAGGTCCTTGACCCGGTCACGCCAGCCGAACAGCAACGGGCGGGTTTTCTCCAGGTCGATCAACTGCGCGGCGTAACCGTCACCGGTCGCCTGCAAAAAAATATGCTTGGGGTAAAAACAGCCATGCACCTGGCCCACGCTATGCAGCCGGCGCGCCAGCCGGCCACAGGCCAGCAGGATGGCCCGGTGCTGGGCGTCGCTCAGTTGCGGCCATTGCTCCAGCACCGAATCCAGGTCGTTCCAGCCATCCAGGGCACGGGTCAGCAACATCGCGCGGTGTTCGCCAGCCACCTTGCGTTCGCCATAGAACGCCGCCTGCAGCGCCGGGATGCCCAGCGTGCGATAACGGCTGATATTGCGAAATTCGCGGGAGAAACTCGGCTCGCCCAACGGCCGGTGCAGACTGCGGGTGAGGTAGTTGCTCTGGCGCTTGAGGTAATACCCGTGGCCCTCGATCTCCAGACGAAACACACTGCTCCAACCGCCGCGACTGGTGTTCGGCTCGTCGACGGCGTCCAGCTGCTTGGCCCACAGCGCGTCGAACGTCGCCAGGCCGTTACGCTCCAGCACGGCACGGTCCTCAGCCGCCAGAAAATCACTCATTCGCGCCCCTCGAAAAACTTCACCACGTGGCGAATCCGCCGTTTGTCCGAATCACTCAGGTGCCGACTGCCACGGTACTGCAAGTAAAAACGCAGGCGCTGGGTAGCCGACAGGTGATACTTGGCCACTTTGTCCAGGCAGGCCAGGTCCTTGGTGATGCGGTATTTGAGCCAGAAACCACGCCAGAAATCGCCATTGGGACAGTCGATCAAATACAGGGTCGACTGATCATCGACCAGCAGGTTGCGCCACTTCAAATCGTTATGGGTGAAGCGATGATCGTGCATGGTGCGCGTGTATTCGGCGAGCTGGCGACTGACCGCGTCGACCCATTTGGGATCGCGCAGGCGCGCATCGCGGTGCTCGGCCAGCACCGAGAGGTCTTCGGTGCGTGGCAACTCGCGGGTGATCATCGCGCCACGATCATAGGCCAGGCCGTTGCGCTCCAGGCCCCAGGCCACCACGTCGGCGGTGGGTATACCCCACTTGGCGAAGCGCTTGAGGTTCTGCCATTCGGACTTGACCCGCGGCTTGCCCAGGTAGCGCCGCAGGCCCTTGCCGGCGCCGACGTAGCGCTTGACGTAGTAATTGACCCCACCGCGCTGCACCCGGATCACCTCCGACAACGGGTCACGGGTCAGGCGCTCGCCTTGCAGGGCGAACACTGCTTCGAGGCTGCCGAAATCATCCGCCAGGTTGGCGTACGCAGGTTCCAGGATCCAACCCGCCATCAGAGCGCATCCCCATATCGCTGCTTGCGTGCGTAGAGTTTGTCGGCCTTGGCTTGCAGCCACTGCAACAACGCGCTTTCTTCGGCCAGGATCTGGCGTAGCGGCTGCTGGAAGTAGCCCTTGAGAAAGCGCAGCTTGTCGCGGCGGGTCAGGCCGATGTCCAGCGCCGAGAAGTACAGCGCGGCCAGGTCCTTGTCGCGCCAGCGATGACTGATCTTGTCGCGGGTCTGGGCGCGGTGCAGGTCAATCACCGAAAGTTTGAAGTGGTCGGCGGTCACCGGTGTGTCAGTGTGCAGCAGGAAATGGCAGATGTAGCAGTCGCGATGGTTGACCCCGCCGCGATGCATCATGCCGGTCATGCGCGCCACTTCGGCGATCAGCGCACGCTTGAGACGCGGCTCGGGCGGCTGCTTGCGCCAGTCGATGCTGAAATCTTCCAGGCTGACGGTGGGCGCCAACTCCTCGGTGACGATGAACGAATGCTGATCGGCCGGGTTGCTGCCGCGCTCGCCATAGGCCACCGCGGTCATGGTCGGCACACCCAGTGCCTGCAAGCGCTGGATCGCCAACCATTCCTGGCCGGCGCCCAGTACCGGGAGTTTGGCGGTGACCAGGTTCTTGACGATCTCGCCCCAGCCGATGCCACGGTGAATCTTCACGAAATAGCCACGGCCATCCACCTCGGTACGCAAGGTGCGACGCGCTTCGAGTTCACGGTACACCTCGCCTTCCAGCGCCTCGACGGCGGCGAACGCATCGCGCCCGGCCCAGAGGGTCTTGAACGGTTCGGCAAGCATCAACTTCATGGTTTTGGCTCCGCCAGAATCACATCCGCAGCGTGCTGCGGCATGCTGTAGAGGTCGGCCGTCTCGGCGAAGGCCAACCCATTGCGGCTCCAGGCCGCGCGCTGTGCAGCGTCACTCAACATACGTACCAGGTAGCCGTTGAGCTGCGCTTGTTCAAACGGCTCATCCAGCACCAGGCCGCTGTCGGCCTCATTGATGTAATGGGCATAACCACACACCGCCGAAACCAGCACCGGCAGGCCGGCCACCAGGGCTTCGAGCAACACGGTGCCGGTATTTTCGTTGTACGCCGGGTGAATCAACAGGTCGGCGCCCAGCAGGAAACGCGGAATGTCACTGCGTCCCTTGAGGAACTGCACGTTATCGCCCAAGCCCAACGTGGCGCTCTGCAATTGGAATACTTTGGGGTCGTCCTGGCCGATTACAAACAGACGGGTGCGTTTCTTCAGTTCCGCCGGCAAGGCGGCCACAGCCTTGAGGCTGCGGTCGACGCCCTTGGTCTTGAAGCCCGAGCCGATTTGCACCAGCAGCAGGTCGTCATCGCCGAGGTTGAATTCCTGGCGAAACCCTGCGCGGATCTCGGCCGCGTTCGGCGGTGCGCGACGGTCCTGGGCGATACCCGGCGGCAGCAGGTGGAAGCGTTCCAGCGGGGTGTCGTAGTGCTTGATGAACAGCGGCTGCTGCACTTCGGAAATCATCAGGACTTCGGTCTTGGCGTCTTTGGCGAACACTGCGCGCTCGTAGTCGGCAAAGTGCTTGTAGCGGCCAAAATAGCGGTACAGCGAATGCCGCAGGTTTTGCGCCTTGTCTTCAAAGCAGCCATCGGCCGCGTAGTACACGTCCAGGCCGGGCATTTTGTTGAAGCCGATCAGACGATCCACCGGGCGCTTGGCCAGGTCGGCTTCCATCCATGCACTGAGTTTCTCGTTGCGCCGATGATTGAAGAACGCCTTGACCGGCGCCACCAGCACTTCGAAACCGGGCGGGATATCGCCCTCCCAGATCAGCGTGTACACACGAATCTGATGGCCGCGCTGCTGACACTCCAGGGCGATGCGCATGAAGTCACGCTGCAGGCCACCGAAGGGAAAGTATTTGTACAGAACAAAAGCCAGTTGCATCAGTGCAGCTCCTCAGCCAATAACAACGTGCTCAGTCGGCTGGCCACACGCTCAGGGTTCAGACGCGTGAAGCACAGGGGCGACTCGCGCGTGATATCGAACCGACGCAGGTCGTCGGCCGTCGGTTGATAAGTACAGTGCTTTTGCAGGCACGGCGCGCACGACCAGTCGCTGGCCAAGTGAATCTGGCCCTTGCCGTAGGCGCCGGTCAGGCCGGGATTGGTGGGGCCGAACAGGGAAATGGTCGGCACATCCAATGCGGCGGCCAAATGGCCAAGGCCAGTGTCCACCGCCACGCAGGCACGGGCACCGGCCAGTACGCGGGCCACGCCGGCCAGGTTGAGCTTGGGCAACACTTCGGCATTGTCCAGGCCTTGGGCCAGGCGTTCGGCGCGGGCCTTTTCGGCGGCGTTGCCCCAGGGCAATTTTACGTCCACGCCCAGCCGCCCCATACGCTCGGCCAGCTCGCGCCAGTAGGCTTCGGGCCAGTGCTTGGTGTCCCAGGTGGTGCCGTGCAATAGCAGCACAAAGGGTTTTTTGGGCGGCAGGCCGAGCAGCTTGTCGGTGCTCAAGCCGTAGTCGCCCAGGCCTTTGGGCAAGTCATACCCCAGCGCCACGGCGAACAACTGGCGCAGACGCTCCACCGCATGCTGCCCACGGGCCACGGCCAGGCGTCGCGAATAGAAACGCGCGGCGAGCGGTTCACGGGCGGAGCTTTTGTCGAAACCCGCCACCGGCGCACGCACGTAGCGAGTCAGCCAGGCGCTTTTGAGCAGGCCCTGGGCATCGATCACCAGATCGTATTTGGTCGACTGGACTTGCTGCTTGAAGCGTCGCCATTCACCGCTCTTGAGGGTTTGCCAGAGGTTCTTGCGCCAGCGGCGAATCGCCACCGGGATCACCTTGTCCACCGCCGGATGCCAGGTGGGAATTTCGGCAAAGCCCTCTTCCACCACCCAGTCGAATTGAATGCCGGGGATCGCCCGCGCCGCGTCGGTGAGTGCCGGCAATGCATGGATCACATCGCCCAGGGATGAGGTCTTGATTACCAGTACCCGCAACTCAGTTAACCTCGACCACAGTGCCCTGCAACCGCTGCAAAGCCTCGTTCACCGGCTGCGGCAACAGCTGGCGCATGCAATTGTAGTGGCCGAAACGGCAGGTACGGTCAAAGCACGGGCTGCAATCGAGGCCCAGTCGTACCACTTCGACCTGGTCGGCCAACGGCGGGGTAAAGCCTGGCGAGGTGGAGCCATATACCGCCACCAGCGGGCGATTCAGCGCCGCCGCCACATGCATCAGGCCGGAATCGTTGGACACCACCGAATCAGCGCAGGAGAGCAAGTCGATCGCCTCGGCCAGCGACGTGTCGCCACTGAGGTTGACGGCCTCTTCGCGCAGGCCGGGGATCAGGCGCTGGCGGATGTCTTCGCCCACCGGATGATCTTTTTTCGAGCCGAACAACCATACCTGCCAACCTTCGCGAATCTTCGTCTCGGCGACTTTGGCATAGTGCTCCGCCGGCCAGCGCTTGGACTCGCCGAACTCGGCCCCGGGGCACAACGCCAACACCGGGCGATCCAGGCTCAGGCCGAACTTGGCCAGCGCCGCATCGCGGGTCAGCGGGTCGATCCGCAAACTCGGGCGCGGGTACGGCTTGGGCAATTCGGCACCCGGCGCGTAGGCCAGGGCCATGAAGCGCTCGATCATCAGCGGGTAGCGCGCTTTATCGAGCGTGCGCACATCGTTGAGCAGCACGTAGCGGAACTCGCCGCGCCAGCCGGTGCGCTTGGGGATGCCGGCAAAATACGGCACCAGCGCCGACTTGAGCGAATTGGGCAGCAGGATCGCCTGGTCGTACTGGCCGGCCAGGGATTTGCCGATGCGACGGCGCGTTGCCAGCTCCAGGGCGCCGTGGCCGAGCGGGAAGCTCAAGGCCTTGCGCACTTGCGGCATGCGTTCAAGGATCGGCCGGCTCCACTCAGGGGCGAGCACGTCGATCTGGCAGTCTGGATGGCGCTGGCGCAGGCACTGGAACAGTGTCTGGGCCATCACCATGTCACCGACCCAACTGGGCCCAACGATCAGAATATTCATGTAGTTTCCACAAACGATGCGGGGAGGCTTATGCCTCCCCGCCCTAATAGTGTTTCAGCTCAACCCCAGCGCCTGCCAGATTCGCATCACCTGGCGCCGTTCGTCATCGAACTGATCACCGGGCACCGTACCGGCCTCGTTTTGCAAGGCCTGGCGATGCGCGGCGGAACGGTAGGCCTTATACACCTCGCGCAGCAGATGGGCATCGGCGGCGGGCATCAACCCCACCTGCTCCAAGCCTTCCAGAATGCGGATATTGTCGGTATAGCGCAGCAACGATGGATGTTGCGCAGACCACGCCAAAGCGGCGTATTGCACCATAAATTCAATATCGACGATACCTCCGGCGTCCTGCTTGAGGTCGAACACGGTCGTCGCTTCGAAGGCATTGGCGCCGGTACCGGCCGCCGTGCCCTTGGTACCCAGGTTGTCACGCATCTTGGCGCGCATCTCGCTGACCTCCTGGCGCAACTTCGCCAGGTCGCGTTCACGCCCCAACACCTTGGCCCGAACCTGCTCGAAGGCCTGGCCCACATCCTGACTGCCGACCAACACCCGCGCACGGATCAGGGCCTGATGCTCCCAGGTCCAGGCTTCGTTTTCCTGATAGCGCTCAAAGGCGCCAAGGGAACTCACCAGCAAACCAGAGGCACCGGAAGGCCGCAGGCGCATGTCGACTTCGTACAACTGGCCCGAGTTGGTCTGAGTGGTCAGCAAATGAATAATGCGCTGGCCCAGGCGGGTGAAGAATTGCGCGCCATCGATCGGCTTGGCCCCATCGGTTTCGGCATGGGGGTCGCCATCGTGGATAAACACCAGGTCCAGGTCCGAACCATGCCCCAGTTCGATCCCGCCGACTTTCCCATAACCGACAATGACGAACCCAGGATCGCACAGGGTGCCGTCCAGGCGTTGCGGCGAGCCATGGCGCGCCACGGTCTGGCGCCAGGCCAGGGCCAGCACTTGTTCGAGGATGGCTTCGGCAAGCCAGGTCAGGTAATCGCTGACCTTCATCAACGGCAGGCTGCCGGCGATTTCCGAGGCTGCCACGCGCAGGCGGTGGGCGAGCTTGAAGTGACGCAACGCTTCCATCTGCTGCTCAAGGTCATCCTCGGGGATGCGTGTGAGGCGCTCGCGCAGCTCGGCGGCCAGTTCCGGAGCCAGCGGTGGCTTGAACAGGCGGCCTTCGTTGAGCAGTTCGTCGAGCAGCAATGGGAAACGCGTGATCTGTTCGGCGATCCAGGGGCTGGCGGCGCAGAGGGTCAACAGGCGACGCAGGGCATCCGGGTTTTCGGTGAGCAGCACCAGGTAAGCGGAACGACGGGCGACGGCCTCGACCAAGGGCAATACGCGCTCCAGCACCAGGTCCGGATCGGCATGCTCAACCGCCTGGGCCAGCAGGCGCGGGATAAACGCGTCCAGTCGCTCGCGCCCCAGGCGCTGCATGGCGCGCAACTGCGGGCTGCCACGCAAACCGGCCAGGGCCTTGAGGGCCTTGGGCGCGTCGCTGAACCCCCCTTCGGTCAATTGACGACAGGCGGCGTCTTCATCCTGCGATTCTTCCCACAGCGGCAACCACTCGCCGCCCACGACCAATTCGCTCTCCTCGCCCTCTTCTTCATCGGGGTCGGCAATCACTTGGCGGAAGTGCCAGTCCACCCGACCGCGCCAGTACATCAAGCGCTCATGGAATGCCGACCAATCGGCAAAGCCCAGCATAAAAGCAATGCGCGCCTGGTCTTGCGGGCCGTCCGGGAGCATCTGCGTCTGTCGGTCGGCAATCGCCTGGATCGCGTGTTCGGTGTAACGCAGAAATTCATAGCCGTTGCGCAGCTCGGCGATCACCGCGGGTGGCAGATAGCCCTGGCCCTCGAGGGTGCCGAGCACGTTGAGCAATGGCCGCTGCTGCAGGCTTAGGTCGCGGCCGCCGTGGATCAGCTGGAACGCCTGGGCAATGAACTCCACCTCGCGAATGCCGCCCGCGCCCAGCTTGATGTTGTCGGCCATGCCTTTGCGCCGCACTTCCTGCTGGATCAACTGCTTCATGGTGCGCAGCGCTTCGATGGCGGAGAAGTCCAGATAGCGGCGATAGACGAACGGCCGCAGCATGTCCAGCAACTGCGCACCGGCCACCTGATCACCGGCAACCACCCGCGCCTTGATCATGGCGTAGCGCTCCCAGTCGCGGCCCTGGTCCTGGTAGTACTGCTCCAGCGCATTGAAGCTGAGCACCAGCGCACCGGCCGAACCGTAGGGACGCAGACGCATATCGACGCGGAACACGAAGCCGTCGACGGTCATCGGATCGAGGGCCTTGATCAGTTTTTGACCAAGGCGGATGAAAAATTCCTGGTTATCCAGCGAACGTTTCACACCCACCGTTTCACCGCCCTCGGGGTAGGCGAAGATCAGGTCGATATCCGATGACAGGTTCAGCTCCATCGCGCCAAGCTTGCCCATGCCGAGGACGACCATGTGCTGCGGCTCGCCGCTGCGCCGGCCGGTGGGGGTGCCGAACTGCACGCAGTGGCGCTGGTACAGCCACTGGTAGGCCTGGTCGATGCAGGCGTCGGCCATGTCGGAGAGGTCACGGCAGGTTTGCACCAGGTCGGCCTGACGCGTCAGGTCGCGCCAGATGATGCGCACCTGCTGGCGAGTACGCTGGCGACGCAACAGGCGGCCCAGTTCATCTTCTGTTGCAGCCTGTTGCACGGCACCGGCGATTTGCCCGCACAGTTCGCCCGGGGCGAAACCACGGTCCAGCTCACCCCAGGCGACCAGTTCGAGCAACATCAAAGGGTCACGAACACTCTGTTCAATGACGAAATCACTGGCGGCGCACACGCGGGCGAAGTCGGCCCACCGTTGCGGCGTCCACGCGCAAAGGCCATGATCGTCGTCCAGCGTGGCCACGGCGTCACGAAATGACTGCTCGGCGCGCTGGGCAATGGGAAGAAGAATGGCAGGCACGTCGGCCAGCGTTGGAAGGCTCATGGTCTATCCTTGTTCGGCGCGTAGATGGCGTGTAGCTGTGAACGCGGGAACCACGTTCGGTGACGGACTGTCGAACAAAGGTTATAAATAGCTGAAAATTCATAATTTTTGGCAGGCAACATTAAATCCATACCTTTTCTTGTTCGCAAAAGATCAACAATAACGTTTATGCTCACCAGCCAGACCGAGCAATCCGCTCGGTCTTGTGTAGTTTTACTACTCGTATATACATTCGAAAGGCTGAAATGGCCGACGATTTGTAGTAAAACTACAGGACGCCGAAGCAAACTTCGGCCATCCAAGAATTTATGTCGTCTGCCCACAAGGCCAGTCGCAAACTTCAGGCAACCGATTCTGGTAGCCTTTCCGCCCTGGAGCAAGCCATGCAAGACCTCGATCCCGTCGAAACCCAGGAATGGCTGGACGCCCTGGAATCGGTTCTCGACAAAGAAGGCGAAGACCGTGCTCACTACCTGATGACCCGTATGGGCGAACTCGCGACCCGCAGCGGCTCGCAACTGCCCTACGCCATCACCACGCCATACCGCAACACCATCCCCGTTACCCACGAAGCACGCATGCCTGGCGACCTGTTCATGGAACGCCGCATTCGCTCGCTGGTACGTTGGAACGCCATGGCGATGGTAATGCGCACGAACTTGAAAGATTCTGACCTGGGCGGTCACATCTCCAGCTTCGCCTCCAGCGCAACCCTGTATGACATCGGCTTCAACTACTTCTTCCAGGCCCCGACCGACGAACACGGCGGCGACCTCATCTACTTCCAGGGCCACACTTCGCCAGGCGTCTACGCCCGTGCGTTCATGGAAGGTCGCATCAGCGAAGAACAAATGAACAACTTCCGCCAGGAAGTCGACGGTCAGGGCCTGTCGTCCTACCCGCACCCTTGGCTGATGCCTGATTTCTGGCAGTTCCCGACCGTATCCATGGGTCTGGGTCCCATTCAAGCGATCTACCAGGCACGTTTCATGAAGTACCTGGAAGCCCGTGGTTTCATCCCTGAAGGCAAGCAGAAAGTCTGGTGCTTCCTGGGCGACGGCGAGTGCGACGAGCCGGAATCCCTGGGTGCCATCTCCCTGGCCGGCCGCGAGAAGCTGGACAACCTGATCTTCGTCATCAACTGCAACCTGCAGCGCCTCGACGGCCCGGTTCGCGGCAACGGCAAGATCATCCAGGAACTCGAAGGTGTGTTCCGCGGCGCGCAATGGAACGTGACCAAAGTCATCTGGGGCCGTTTCTGGGACCCACTGCTGGCCAAGGACGTCGACGGTATCCTGCAACGTCGCATGGACGAAGTCATCGACGGCGAGTACCAGAACTACAAGGCCAAAGACGGCGCGTTCGTGCGTGAACACTTCTTCAACACGCCTGAACTCAAGGCGATGGTTGCCGACCTGTCCGACGACGAAATCTGGAAGCTCAACCGTGGCGGCCACGACCCATACAAGGTCTACGCGGCGTACCACGAAGCGGTGAACCACAAGGAACAACCGACCGTTATCCTGGCCAAGACCATCAAAGGTTATGGCACCGGTGCCGGCGAAGCGAAGAACACCGCGCACAACACCAAGAAAGTCGACGTCGACAGCCTGAAGTTGTTCCGCGACCGCTTCGACATCCCGGTCAAGGACGAAGAGCTGGAGAACCTGCCGTTCTTCAAGCCGGAGCCGAACAGCGCCGAAGCCCGCTACCTGAGCGAGCGTCGTGCCGCACTGGGCGGTTTCGTGCCGCAGCGCCGCGCCAAGAGCGTGAGCGTTCCGACCCCGGACCTGAGCACGCTCAAGGCCATCCTGGACGGCTCGGGCGACCGTGAAATCTCCACCACCATGGCCTTCGTGCGGATCCTCGCGCAGTTGGTCAAGGACAAGGAAGTCGGCCCGCGCATCGTCCCGATCATCCCGGACGAAGCCCGTACCTTCGGTATGGAAGGCATGTTCCGTCAGTTGGGCATCTACTCCTCCGTCGGCCAGCTTTACGAGCCAGTCGATAAAGACCAGGTGATGTTCTACAAGGAAGACAAGAAGGGCCAGATCCTCGAAGAAGGCATCAACGAAGCGGGCGCCATGAGCTCCTTCATCGCAGCCGGTACGTCGTACTCCAGCCACAACCAGCCGATGCTGCCGTTCTACATCTTCTACTCGATGTTCGGTTTCCAGCGTATCGGCGACCTGGCATGGGCAGCCGGCGACAGCCGTACCCGTGGCTTCCTGATCGGCGGTACCGCAGGCAGAACCACGCTGAACGGCGAAGGCCTGCAACATGAAGACGGTCACAGCCACATCCTGGCTGCCACCATCCCGAACTGCCGCACCTTTGATCCAACCTACGGCTACGAGCTGGCGGTGATCATCCAGGACGGCATGAAGAAGATGACCGAAGAGCAGCAGGACGTTTTCTACTACATCACCGTGATGAACGAGTCCTACCAGCAGCCAGCCATGCCGGCCGGCGTGGAAGAAGGCATCATCAAGGGCATGTACCTGCTCGAGGAAGACACCAAGGAAGCGGCGCATCACGTACAGCTGATGGGCTCCGGCACCATCCTGCGCGAAGTGCGTGAAGCGGCGAAGATCCTGCGTGACGAGTTCAACGTCGGCGCCGACGTGTGGAGCGTTACCAGCTTCAACGAACTGCGTCGCGACGGCCTGGCCGTGGAGCGCAACAACCGCCTGCACCCTGGTCAGAAGCCACAACTGAGCTATGTCGAAGAATGCCTGAACGGCCGTAAAGGTCCGGTCATTGCTTCTACCGACTACATGAAACTGTTTGCTGAACAAATTCGCCAGTGGGTCCCGTCCAAGGAATTCAAAGTCCTGGGCACCGACGGTTTCGGCCGCAGTGACAGCCGCAAGAAGCTGCGTCACTTCTTCGAAGTCGACCGTCACTTTGTGGTGTTGGCAGCCCTGGAAGCCTTGGCTGACCGTGGTGAGATCGAACCCAAGGTGGTGGCTGACGCTATCGTCAAGTTCGGGATCAACCCGGAAAAACGCAACCCACTGGACTGCTGAGGAGACTTTTTGTGAGCGAACTCATTCGCGTACCTGACATCGGCAGCGGTGAAGGTGAAGTAATCGAGCTGTTTGTGAAGGTCGGCGACAAAGTCGAAGCCGACCAGAGCATCCTGACCCTGGAATCGGACAAGGCGAGCATGGAAATCCCTGCTCCCAAGGCCGGCGTGGTCAAGAGCCTGAAAGTGAAGCTGGGCGACCGCCTGAAAGAAGGCGACGAACTGCTGGAGCTGGAAATCGAAGGTGCCGCCGATGCGGCGCCTGCGGCCGCCGCTCCTGCTGCCGCACCAGCACCTGCTGCTGAAAAACCTGCTGCCGAGGCCCCAGCTCCGGCCGCCGCACCTGCCGCCGCCACCGTCCAGGACATTCACGTCCCGGACATTGGTTCGTCAGGCAAGGCCAAGATCATCGAGTTGCTGGTCAAGGTCGGCGACACCGTCGAAGCCGACCAGTCGCTGATCACCCTGGAGTCCGACAAGGCCTCCATGGAAATCCCATCGCCGGCTGCTGGCGTGGTGGAAAGCATTGCGGTCAAGCTGGAAGACGAAGTCGGCACCGGTGACTTCATTCTCAAGCTGAAAGTACAAGGCGCTGCGCCTGCCGCGGCTTCCGCTCCGGCGGCCAAGGCTGAAGCGGCTCCTGCCGCTGCCGCCCTTGCGCCTGCTGCAAAAGCCGAAGCCGCGCCAGCCCCGGCCGCTCCAGCACCAAGCGGTGCCAAGGTTCACGCCGGCCCGGCTGTACGCCAACTGGCACGTGAATTCGGCGTCGAGCTCAACGCTGTGTCGGCCACCGGCCCACACGGTCGCGTGCTCAAAGAAGACGTGCAAGTCTACGTCAAAGCCATGATGCAGAAAGCCAAGGAAGCCCCGGCTGCCGGCGCTGCAACCGGCGGCTCGGGTATTCCGCCGATCCGTACCGTGGATTTCAGCCGCTTCGGCGAAACCGAAGAAGTGCCGATGACCCGCCTGATGCAAATCGGCGCGGCGGGCCTGCACGCCAGCTGGCTGAACATCCCGCACGTGACTCAGTTCGACCAGGCCGACATTACCGACCTGGAAGCTTTCCGCGTTGCGCAGAAAGCCGTGGCCGAGAAGGCCGGCGTGAAACTGACCGTACTGCCGCTGCTGCTCAAGGCCTGTGCGCACCTGCTCAAGGAGCTGCCGGACTTCAACAGTTCGCTGGCGCCAAGCGGCAAAGCGATCATTCGCAAGAAGTACGTGCACATCGGCTTTGCCGTCGACACCCCGGATGGCCTGCTGGTACCGGTCATCAAGAACGTCGACCAGAAGAACCTGCTGCAACTGGCTGCCGAAGCGGCTGCGTTGGCCGCCAAGGCCCGCGACAAGAAGCTCACCCCGGACGACATGCAGGGCGCTTGCTTCACCATCTCCAGCCTTGGTCACATTGGCGGCACTGGCTTCACGCCAATCGTCAATGCGCCGGAAGTGGCAATCCTGGGTGTATCCAAGGCCACTATCCAGCCTGTCTGGGACGGTAAAGCGTTCCAACCGAAGCTGATGCTGCCTCTGTCGCTGTCCTACGACCACCGTGTGATCAACGGTGCGGCGGCTGCGCGCTTTACCCAGCGCCTGAGCCAACTGCTGAACGACATCCGCACCATCCTGCTGTAAGCAACTACGGGCCTCCCTTTCACCGGGGAGGCTCGGTTGCACCGATTTCCGAGCGCCACGCTCGTACCTCAACCCCGCCGATTGGCGGGGCTTTTTTTGCTCTATCACCCACCAGAAACTGGACAAACCGAACAGGTTTGTACACCTTCTGTCAGCGCACCTACAGAAATCCCCCGTGCGGCCGATAACCGCCTTATAGCACTTAGCCTTCATCCTCTCTTGTCAGCCCGCGCTGCATGATGCAACCTTGCCGCAGGCAGCAGAAAAGAGGGCGTGAGCCCGGCGCCGTGCGCGTTATTTCAAGTGAGTTCCCCCCATGAAAAGCCAACCCGATGTCGCCCGAATGGCGGCCGAGGTAGTGACGCAGTTACCGGTGCCTTCGCGCCTCGGTATGCTGCGCTTCGAACGGCTTAATGAGGCGAGCTGGTCCCTTCTTTACCTGGACCCCAATTGCGAGCGTCAATTCGGCCTGTCGGCGGTCGAGCTGTGCGCGCTGCTGGGCACACCCTACGCCAGCCTGATGGAGCCCCAGGCGCGCTATCAACTGCACGACACCATCCAGCAGCAACTGACCCAGAGCCCTCACTATCTGGTGCGCTACACCCTGCACACCAACGACGGCCCCCTCAGCCTGCTGGAAATGGGCGAGGCCTATAAACAACACAATCGTCATCTGCTGCGCGGCTACCTGATGGTGGTCGACGGCCTGTTCAGCGAATTGCCCTCGCCAGCCCCCACCGCGGACCTGGAGAACCAGAACAGCCGCCTGCAAATCGCCCTTGAACTCAACCAGCGCGCCCAGCAGGAACAATTGCAGCACCTGGAACGGGTGCGCGCACAGCAGGAGTTGATCCTGCTGCTGGCCCGCCAGCGCTACACCACAAACAATTCGCTGCAGGAAGCCGCCGAGCTGATCACCCGCAGCGCCTGCGACATCTACCAGATTGACTGCGCCAGCATCTGGAACCTCGAAGGTCAGCACCTGGTGCCGATCTCGGCGTACCACCGCGCCGACCAAAACTACCATCTGCCCGACGCCATCGATGCCAGCTGTTTCCCGAACTACCTGGAAGCCCTGCACGCCAGCCGCGCCATCGACGCCACCCATGCCCTGCGCGATCCGCGCACCCGGGAAATGGCCGAGCACCTGCGCGCCAAGGACATCCACGCCGTGCTCGACGCGAGTATCCGCGTGGACGGCCATGTGGTCGGCGTGCTGTGCCTGGAACAAGCCGGCAGCCCACGCGACTGGCAGGCTGATGAAATTGCCTTTGCCGGCGAGCTGGCAGACCAGTTCGCGCAGGTGATCAACAATCACAACCGGCGCACAGCCACCAGCGCCCTGCACCTGTTCCAGCGTGCGGTGGAGCAAAGCGCCAACGCCTTTCTGCTGGTCAATTGCGACGGCGTGGTGGAGTACGTCAACCCGAGTTTCACCGCGATCACCCAGTACAGCGCCGAAGAAGTCCACGGCCACCGCCTGGCGCAATTACCGGCGCTGGAGAATCTCAGCGAGCTGCTGTTCGACGCGCCGTCGAGCCTGGCTAAAAGCAACAGCTGGCAGGGTGAGTTCAAGAGTCGGCGTAAAAATCTGGAACCTTACTGGGGCCAGCTGTCGATCTCCAAGGTGTATGGCGATAACCGCGAGCTGACGCACTACATTGGCATCTACGAAGACATCACCCAGACCAAGCTGGCGCAACAGCGCATAGAGCGCCTGGCCTATACCGACAACCTGACCAACCTGGGCAACCGTCCGGCGTTTATCCGCAACCTCGACGAACGCTTTGCCCGCGACAGCGACAGCCCGATCAGCCTGCTGCTGGTGGACATCGACAACTTCAAGCGCATCAACGACAGCCTCGGCCACCAGACCGGCGACAAGCTGCTGATCAGCCTGGCCCGACGCCTGCGCAACAGCCTGAGTACCGGCGGCAGCCTGGCGCGCTTTGCCAGTAACGAGTTTGCGGTGCTGCTCGACGACACCGACCTGGAAAGTGGCCAGCAAGTCGCCAGTCAACTGCTGGTGACCCTCGACAAGCCAATGTTCGTGGATAACCAATTGATCAGCGTCACCGGTTCCGTGGGCCTGGCCTGCGCACCGCTGCATGGCCGCGACCCGCAAACCCTGATGCGTAACGCCGGCCTGGCGCTGCATAAGGCCAAGGCCAACGGTAAACACCAGGTACAGGTGTTCACCGAAGCGCTGAACGCCGAGGCCAGCTACAAGCTGTTCGTGGAAAACAACCTGCGCCGCGCCCTCACCCAGAACGAGCTGGACGTGTTCTACCAGCCCAAGCTGTGCCTGCGCAGCGGCCGCTTGCTGGGCATGGAGGCGCTACTGCGCTGGAACCACCCGGAGAAGGGCATGATCCGCCCCGACCAGTTCATCAGCGTGGCCGAAGAAACGGGTCTGATCATCCCCATCGGCAAATGGATCGCGCGCCAGGCCTGCCGCATGAGCAAGCGCCTGAGCGCCGCTGGCATGGGCAACCTGCAGGTGGCAATCAATCTGTCGCCCAAGCAGTTCTCCGACCCGGACCTGGTGGCGTCGATTGCCGCGATCCTCAAGGAGGAAGACCTGCCGGCGAACCTGCTGGAGCTGGAACTCACCGAAGGCCTGCTGCTGGAAGCCACGGAAGACACGCGCCTGCAACTGGACCAGTTGAAGAGCTTCGGCCTGACCCTGGCCATGGACGACTTCGGCACCGGTTACTCGTCGCTGAGCTACTTGAAAAAATTCCCCATCGACATCATTAAGATCGATCGAAGCTTTATCCATGAGATCCCGGACAACCAGGACGACATGGAAATCACCTCGGCCGTGATCGCCATGGCCCACAACCTCAAGCTCAAGGTCGTGGCCGAAGGCATTGAGACCGCCGAACAACTGGCGTTCCTGCGCCGGCATCGCTGTGACGTAGGCCAGGGCTACCTGTTCGACAGGCCAATCCCCGGCGCAGAGCTGCTGAAAATGCTCAAACGTTACCCGCGCGGGCCAATCGCCTGACAGCGCTGTAACACTCGGGCACACTGGCTGTCTGACTTTTACTGCTAACTCAACCTGACGAGAGGACTGATCATGGTCTTGCGCTCGGAAATTCTGGTGAACAAAAACGTGCTGCCTACTCAAGAACAAGCGTTGCCTGGGCGTGAAACGCCGATGACCCTGCCCGAAACGCACTTCGTCAACGGCAACCCGCTGCTGGGCCCGTTCCTCGACGACGTCGGTTTCGCGATCTTCGGCCTGGGCTGCTTCTGGGGCGCTGAGCGCAAATTCTGGGAGCGCGATGGCGTGGTCAGCACCGTGGTGGGTTACGCCGGCGGTTTCACGCCGAACCCGACCTACGAAGAAGTCTGCTCCGGCCTGACCGGTCATAGCGAAGTGGTGCTGGTGGTGTATGACCAGGCCAAAGTGAAATACGAAGACCTGTTGAAAATGTTCTGGGAGCTGCACAACCCGACCCAGGGCATGCGCCAGGGCAACGACATCGGCAGCCAGTACCGCTCAGTGATTTATGCCACCACGTCGGAGCAATTGGCGGCGGCGAAGGCCAGCGCCGAGGCTTACCAGCAAGAACTGAGCAAGGCTGGTCTGGGGGAAATCACCACTGAAATAGACGAAGCACCGACGGTGTACTTCGCCGAGACATATCACCAGCAGTACCTGGCGAAGAATCCCCAGGGTTACTGCGGGATCGGCGGTACTGGCGTGACGTGTCCGATCTGACGATCGGAGCGGCAAGTTCTAAGCTGCAAGCTACAAGTAAAGGCTGGGACACCTCTCTTGTAGCTTGCAACTTGTAGCTTGAAACTCGCAGCTCTCATTCACTAATGAGCCAATCCATCTGCCAACCACCCTGGGTCTGGCCCAGTTTCCTGGACAGCCACGGCAGCAGCTCGCGCAACTCCTCCTCCAGGCCCCACGGCGGGTTGGCAATCGCCAGGCCCGAGCCGGTCAGGGTGTTGGGCGTGTCCAGGGGATGCACCAGCAATTCAACCCTGAGCAATTTCGGCGCGCCGGTGCCGGCCAGGTCCTGGTAGAAGCGACGCAGCATGCGCTGGTCTTTGACCGGGTACCAGATCGCCGCGACGGTCTGGCGCATACGGCTGACCGCTTCCTTGAGGGACGCGGCGCAACGCTGCATTTCGTCGAGCTTTTCGAACGGCGGGTCGATCAGCATCAACGCGCGTTTTTCCGGCACCGGCAACAAGGCGCGCGGCACATGCCAGCCTTCGCCCAGGTGCACTTTGACCCGACGGTCGCCCTTCATGTTGTCCTTGAGCAGCACGCCGTCTTCCGGGTGTTTTTCATTGAGCAATACACGGTCTTGAGGACGCGTGAGCCGCCGCGCCAGCTCCGGCGAGCCTGGGTAGTAGCGCAACAGCCCATCCGGGTTCATCTCGTGCAGCACGCGCATGTAGTCGGCGGTCAACGGCGGCAGGTCGTCCTGATCCCACAGACGGGCGATGCCTTCGAGGTATTCACCCGTGCGGTTGGCCTGGTCGCCTTGCAGGTCATACAGACCGATCCCGGCATGGGTGTCGAGATAGGCGAACGGCTGCTCCTTGCGCGACATCAAGGCGATGAGGCGGGTCAAGGTCAGGTGTTTGAAGACATCGGCGTGGTTGCCGGCGTGAAAGGCGTGACGATAATTCATGGTTGCTCCTGCGCAGGGGGCGAAGTTTACCTTCTACACGGACAAAGGTGCAGGGCTGCGTGTCGGGCGGTGCTTATGCCCTAAACACAGGAAGCCGGCTGAAAAAAATCTAAATGGCGGTGCCTGGGCGGACTTATTGTGGCCATCCATTCTCCAGGGAGGCCAACAACCATCATGAAAGACGCCACCATCGCGCTGCACCACGGCTTCAAGTCGGACCCGACCACCAAGGCTGTGGCCGTGCCGATCTACCAGAACGTCGCCTTCGAATTCGATAACGCCCAGCACGGTGCCGACCTGTTCAACCTCGACGTGCCCGGGAATATCTACACGCGCATCATGAACCCCACCAACGATGTGCTGGAGCAGCGCCTCGCCGCCCTCGAAGGCGGTATCGCAGGCCTGGCCGTGTCGGCCGGCAGCGCGGCGATCCACTATGCAATCCAGACCCTCACCCGGGCCGGCGACAACATCGTCACCACACCGCAGCTCTACGGCGGCACCTACACCCTGTTCGCCCACCTGCTGCCCAGTTTTGGTGTGGATGTGCGTTTCGCCCGCGACGACTCGGCCGACGCCATTGCTGAACTGATCGACGACAACACCAAGCTGGTGTACTGCGAAAGCATCGGCAACCCGGCGGGTAATATCGTCGACCTCGAAGCCTTGGCCAACGTAGCCCACGGCCGTGGTGTGCCGTTGATGGTGGACAACACCGTGGCCACGCCGATCCTGTGCAAGCCGATCCAGTTCGGCGCCGACATCGTGGTGCATTCGGTGACCAAATACATCGGCGGCCATGGCAACTCCCTGGGCGGCGTGATCGTCGACAGCGGCACTTTCCCATGGGCCCAATACCCGGAGAAATTCCCCGGCCTCAACACCCCGGAGCCGGCCTATCACGGCGTGGTCTACACCGAAAAATTCGGCCCTGCCGCTTTCATCGCCCGTGCCCGCACCGTGCCGCTGCGCAACACTGGCGCGGCGCTGGCACCGATGAATGCGTTCCTGCTGCTGCAAGGCCTGGAAACCCTGGCCCTGCGCATGGAACGCCACACCGAGAACGCGCTGAAGGTCGCGCAGTTCCTGCAAGGCCATACGGCCGTGGAATGGGTCAGCTACGCCGGGCTGCCGGATCACCCGCATCACGCACTGGCGCAAAAATATCTGCAGGGCAAACCCTCGGCGATCCTCTCCTTTGGCTTGAAGGGCGGCTTTGATGCCGGCGTGCGCTTCTACGATGCGCTGCAAATCTTCAAGCGCCTGGTGAATATCGGCGATGCCAAGTCCCTGGCCTGCCACCCGGCGTCTACGACCCACCGGCAAATGAACGAGCAAGAGCAAGCCAAGGCCGGCGTGAAACCGGAGATGATTCGCCTCTCGGTGGGCATCGAGGCAATTGAAGACCTGATCGATGATCTGCAGCAGGCACTGGGCTCAACTCGACTCTGAGGCGAGATAGTCGGCCAGGGCTTCATGGCTGATAGCCGGCCTGCGCGCAAAGTAGGCGACCTTATGCTGCAAGGTCGCCGGCGTGAACGCGGTGTACAGGTCGGGACGCTGCTCTTGCAGCCATTGCAGCAGATTGTCGATCAGGGTTTGTGGTGATTGCTCTGCCAGGTGTTCGAGTAACGATACGGGCACGCGCCACCACGGGCTGGCCTTGGCCGGAGTGACTGGCGCCGTCGCCACCGTGAGTGGTCGGCCATTGATCAGGTAGCGTCGGAACACCGGCAACAACTCACTCGCCTCGTCGCCCAGGTGTTGCACGATCGGCAGAAACTGAGCGCCATCCCAGAAGCGCAAAAACACATCCTGGCCATGGGGAAGCAACACCTTGGTCAGGCCTTGCAGGTGAGCAACGACGGTTTCCAGCGGGCTGGACGATACCGCCAGCCAGCCCCAATCCGTGGCTTCAGTGGCTGCGACCCAGTCAAGGAAGGCACTGCCGGGCTCGACGATACCCACGTAAGGCATCACCTCATCCCATTGTGCATAAGCTGTACCGGCCCAGATCGATTGAGGTGGCACTCCCGTTTCCGTGGTTTGCCAAGCGGCAAGCGGTGTGGCGTCGCTGGCACCGCTCAGCACCACGAAGAGTTTTTGATTGGCCAGCAAAGGCGATTGTGCAAGCCAGGCGGCGGGGGACAAGGGCTGAGACATCAAAGTAAATTCCTTTTACGGTTGAATGGAATGGGGCAGATCGCACTGCCCGTTCTTACAGCGCTCGCACTCTTCGCAAAACGGCGCGCTACGCTTGAGGCTGGCCACCTGCACCCGGCTCAACGGGGCAGGAATCACCGCCAGCAATTTTTCCTTCACGCCCGGCATCATCGGGGACGCGACTGGAGCCGGCGCACCGCCCAGCTGAATCGGCACGCTGCTGAAAATCCCACCCGCCGACAGCGTGATCGACTGACCGCCGGCCTGAACCGTCACGCTGGCCCCCGCATCGATAACCACGCTTTGCCCGGCGCCGATCCGAATGGTCCGCCCGGCGTGCATCTGCTGCGAACCACCCACTACAAGGTGATCGTCCTGCTTGAGCTCGGTCAGGCGATTGCCATGGGTGATGCGCTGTTCTTCGCCCTGCAACTCATGATGCGATTCGCCGCCCACCCTCACCCGCCGCTGGTTATCGACCTGCACCTGCTGGTCACGCAACACATGCTGTGTCCAATCGCGCTGAGCACGCAGGTAGATTTCCTCAGCACCCTTACGATCTTCAATACGCAGCTCGTTATAGCCGCCACCGCCGGGGCTGCTCTGGCTGCGGAAAATGCTGCGGGTCTTGTCCGCCGGCAGATCGAGTGGCACCGCAGTGGCCGCGTTGGGCAGACAGCCCATCACCAGCGGCATATCCAGGTCGCCGTTGACGAAGCCCACCAATACTTCCATACCGACCCGGGGAAGCAGCACTGCGCCGTAACGATCATGTGCCCAACCGCTGGCAACTCTCAGCCAACAACTGGAATGGTCGTTGCGCTCCCCGGCACGGTCCCAGGCCAATTGCACCTTGACCCGCCCATACTCGTCGCAATGAACTTCACTGCCCAAAGGCCCGGTGACCACTGCATTCTGATAACCCGAAAGGGTCGGCCGTGCCTGCTCAGGCATGGGGGGACGAAAGATCACATCCCACGGCGCAGCGACGAACTCATTGCGATAGCCTTGACGAGAATCCCCACCGGCCACCTCGGTGACCGCCTCTTCCAATACCTGGGGTTGCCGGCCCTCGTGAGCAACATGGGTCACCAGCCACACGTCATTCCATTGCTCACGCGGGTGCCCGGCCAGCCTGAGGAACCGCCCGCTGCTCAATGCAGGTTCATCACCGTTGCCACGGGCGATTCGATAGTCACTCCGACGTCGCTCCAGCCCCCGTTGCGCAAGATATTTGCCATGGGCGCGATCAGAAAAATGACCGGGGTACACCTGCTCTTCAAGCCGTGGCAACGAGTCGCCGGCAACGCTGCTCTCAAGTACCAGGTCAGGTTTGCGAAAGTCGTAATCGCGCAGGCTGACAGCGGTCGCACGGGTTTCCAGCTGCACCGCAAAACGTTTGATTGCCGGGGTATCCGCCACCATCCCGGAACCCGGCATATAAGGGGTGGGCTGATCGGCCTGGGCAAATACCGTCTGGTCGTCCCCAAACACCAATAGGTGCCCATCGGGCGAATGCTGAAAGTGGTAATGAATGCCCAGCTCGGCACACAACCGTTGAATGAACGCCAGATCGGTTTCGCCGAATTGCACGCAATATTCGCGCTCGGGGTAAGTACCGCTCAGGCGAAAATCGAATTGGTCGCTCAGAATCCCCTGCCGCACCAGTACCTGCGCAACGATCTGCGGCACCGTCTGGTGCTGGAAAATCCGCTGGTGACTGCTGTGCATCAGGTACGCCAGTTGCGGCACAAGGCTGATCTGATAACGGGTCAGGCGCCGCCCCGAGTCGCCCTGCGCCACGCGGTAGACCAGGCCATGCACGCCATGGCCCTGATCATCGAAACCCAGGTAGACCTGGCGATGCAGCAAGCCTTCCAGATCAAGGTCAGGCTGTTCGCTGACCAGTTCCAGGTCAAAACGATAAGGTTGGCTGATGGCTTCGGTGCCTTGGAACTCAAACACCTTGAGTTCGCTTGGCACACCGTCGAGGGTCAGGGTAAAAGCGCTTTGATTGGCAGGAGCGAACATCCGGTGTTTCTCTGCGAGGGGGTGGGCGACAGATTCTGCATTACTGCCGCGCCCCGCTGAGCAAGCCCCAGACAAATCAGTAAAACCCTACACGCAGGCGTCTGAATCTTCTTCAGGCCATCCCCAAATCACACCCAAAAAAAGGCCCGCCATCCGTAGGACGCGGGCCTTTTTTTTCAACTCGACCGGCACTTAATGCCCGGCGAATTACTTATTGAGGTTGTAGTCTTTCTCCGCAGCATCAAAGCGCTCAACCATACCGGCCGTCGGTGCGCCCATCTTGCTCACGAAGTAGATCGCCAGGCTGGCGAAGATGAAGCCTGGGATGATTTCGTACAGGCCCAGCAGCGAGAAGTGTTTCCACACGATCACGGTGATCGCACCGACCAGGATACCGGCCAGCGCGCCGTTACGGGTCATGCCTTTCCAGATCACCGAGATCAGCACCACAGGGCCGAACGCGGCGCCGAAACCGGCCCAGGCGTAACTCACCAGGCCCAGTACGCGGTTTTCCGGGTTGGCAGCCATGGCGATGGCGATCAGGGCAACCACCAGCACCATCAGACGACCGACCCACACCAGCTCAAGCTGGGAGGCGTTCTTGCGCAGGAAGGCTTTATAGAAGTCTTCGGTCAGGGCGCTGGAGCACACCAGCAACTGGCAGCTCAGGGTGCTCATGACAGCCGCGAGGATGGCCGACAGCAGCACGCCGGCGACCCATGGGTTGAAGAGGATTTTGGCCAGTTCGATAAACACGCGCTCAGGGTTTTCGGTCACGGGACCTGCCACTTCCGGGTGCGCCGAGAAATAGGCGATACCGAAGAAGCCCACGGCCACAGTGCCGGCCAGGCACAGGATCATCCAGGTCATGGAGATACGACGCGCCTTGGCGATCGACTTGACCGAATCCGCCGCCATGAAACGCGCGAGGATGTGCGGCTGGCCGAAGTAACCCAGGCCCCAGCCCATCAGCGAGATAACGCCGATGAAGGTGGTGTTTTTCAGCATGTCGAAGCTGGTCGGGTCCTTGGCTTCAATCGCCAGGAACGTGGTGTCTACACCGCCGGTGGCCAGCAACACGATGATCGGCGTCAGGATCAGCGCGAAGATCATCAGCGTGGCTTGTACGGTGTCTGTCCAGCTCACGGCCAGGAAACCACCGATAAAGGTGTAGGCAATGGTCGCCGCGGCACCCGCCCACAACGCCGTCTCGTAGGACATGCCGAAGGTGCTTTCGAACAGACGGGCGCCGGCCACGATGCCGGAAGCGCAGTAGATGGTGAAGAACACCAGGATCACGATGGCCGAGATGATCCGCAGCAGGCCGCTTTTATCTTCGAAACGGCTGGAGAAGTAGTCAGGCAGCGTCAGGGCGTCGCCGTTGTGCTCGGTCTGTACCCGCAGGCGACCGGCCACGAACAGCCAGTTGAGGTAGGCGCCGATGATCAGGCCGATGGCGATCCAGCTTTCCGACAGGCCGGACATGTAGATCGCGCCCGGCAAGCCCATCAACAACCAACCGCTCATGTCGGAAGCACCGGCGGACAAGGCTGTCACCACGCTACCGAGGCTGCGACCGCCAAGGATGTAATCGGAAAGGTTGTTGGTGGAGCGATAGGCCATCAAGCCGATCAGCACCATTGCTGCGATATAGATCACGAACGTGATCAGGGTTGGATTACTAACGCTCATAAGAGTGATGCCCTGGCTTTGTTTTTATGTGGCAGCGGTCTGTCGGACGCCACCCACTGTATAGCTGGGTAAACGAACCTGCGTGCCGCGCATTTATGACTGACGTTTCCCCAGGAAAGCCGTCAGCCGATGAACCCCCATTTCCAGGATGGTTGCACCTTGGGCGCGAATGCTATTCAACAAAGCAAATAAGGTGCAACCAGTTTCTTGCGAATAAGTTGCACCCGGATGTGAATTCGACCAAACGCTGTGTTTTTGCTCCTTTTCGGAGCAAGAACAGCCGATCTCAGAAGTAAACGCACCAACGCAAAGCGTAATCCGCTGAGCGGAAAATTATTTCGGATGAACGTCGGAAAATTTCACGCATAAAAAGGTTGCACCCGGTTGCACCTCGTCATGGGCAAAGCTAATCTTGCCGCCAGCTAATGCCACTCGGTAGTGGCACCCATGAGGATAAGAAAATGGCGACGACCACCCTTGGGGTCAAACTCGACGACCCGACCCGCGAACGCCTGAAGGCTGCCGCGACCTCCATTGATCGCACGCCGCACTGGCTGATCAAGCAGGCGATTTTCAATTACCTGGAGAAACTCGAGGGTGGTGCAACCCTGAACGAGCTCAATGGCTTGAGCAGCAAGGACGCCGATGATGCCGGCGAGGTCCAGGCCGACCACGCGCACCAGTGCTTCCTTGAGTTCGCCGAGAGCATCCTGCCGCAATCAGTGCTGCGCGCCTCGATCACCGCTGCTTACCGCCGTCCGGAACCGGAAGTGGTGCCGATGCTGATCGAGCAGGCCCGCCTGCCGGCCCCGATGGCCGAAGCCACCAATAAGCTGGCCGCCACCATTGCCGAAAAACTGCGCAATCAGAAGAGCGCCGGCGGCCGTGCCGGTATTGTTCAGGGCCTGCTGCAGGAGTTTTCCCTGTCATCGCAGGAAGGCGTGGCGCTGATGTGCCTGGCCGAAGCGCTGTTGCGCATCCCGGACAAGGGCACCCGCGACGCCCTGATCCGCGACAAGATCAGCACCGGAAACTGGCAGCCGCACCTGGGCAACAGCCCGTCGCTGTTCGTCAATGCCGCTACCTGGGGCCTGCTGCTGACCGGCAAACTGGTCGCCACGCACAACGAAGCAGGCTTGACCTCGTCCTTGAGCCGCATCATCGGCAAGAGCGGCGAGCCGATGATCCGCAAGGGCGTCGACATGGCCATGCGCCTGATGGGCGAGCAGTTCGTCACCGGCGAAACCATCGCCGAAGCCTTGGCCAATGCGAGCAAGTTCGAAGCCAAGGGCTTCCGCTATTCCTACGATATGCTCGGTGAAGCCGCGCTCACCGAACACGACGCCCAGAAGTACCTGGCCTCGTACGAACAAGCCATTCACTCCATCGGCAAAGCCTCCAATGGCCGTGGGATTTATGAAGGCCCGGGCATCTCCATCAAACTCTCGGCCCTGCACCCGCGTTACAGCCGTGCACAGTACGAACGCGTGATGGATGAGTTGTACCCGCGCCTGCTGTCCCTGACCCTGCTGGCCAAGCAATACGACATCGGCCTGAACATCGATGCCGAAGAAGCCGACCGCCTGGAACTGTCCCTGGACCTGCTCGAGCGCCTGTGCTTCGAGCCGCAACTGACCGGCTGGAATGGCATCGGTTTCGTGATCCAGGCATATCAGAAGCGTTGCCCGTACGTGATCGACTATGTGATCGACCTGGCACGCCGCAGCCGCCACCGCCTGATGATCCGCCTGGTAAAAGGCGCGTACTGGGACAGCGAAATCAAGCGCGCCCAGGTCGAAGGCCTGGAAGGCTACCCGGTCTATACCCGTAAGGTGTACACCGACGTGTCCTACATCGCCTGCGCACGCAAGCTGCTGTCGGTGCCGGAAGTCATCTACCCGCAGTTCGCCACGCACAACGCCCATACCCTGTCGGCCATCTACCATATCGCCGGTCAGAACTATTACCCCGGTCAGTACGAGTTCCAATGTCTGCACGGCATGGGTGAGCCGTTGTACGAGCAGGTTGTAGGCAAGGTTTCCGAAGGCAAGCTGAACCGTCCGTGCCGCGTGTACGCACCGGTCGGCACCCACGAAACGCTGCTGGCATACCTGGTACGTCGCCTGCTGGAAAACGGCGCCAACACCTCGTTCGTCAACCGCATCGCCGATCAATCCATCTCGATCCAGGAACTGGTGGCCGACCCGGTAGCCAGCATCGAGCAAATGGCCACGCAGGAAGGCGGCTTCGGCCTGCCACACCCGCGCATCCCATTGCCGCGTGACCTGTATGGTGCCGACCGCGCCAACTCGGCCGGTATCGACCTGGCCAACGAACACCGCTTGGCGTCGCTGTCCTGCGCCCTGCTGGCCACCGCTCACAACCACTGGAAAGCCGCGCCGATGCTTGGTTGCGCCGCCAGCGAACAAGCGGCGACGCCAGTGCTGAACCCCTCCGACCTGCGTGATGTGGTCGGCCAGGTACAGGAAGCCACTGTCGAAGACGTCGACAACGCGATCCAGTGCGCCATCAATGCGGGCCCGATCTGGCAGGCCACCCCGCCCGCCGAACGTGCCGCGATCCTGGAACGCGCCGCCGACCTGATGGAAGGCGAGATCCAGCCACTGATGGGCCTGTTGGCTCGCGAAGCCGGCAAGACCTTCGCCAACGCCATCGCCGAAGTGCGTGAAGCCGTGGATTTCCTGCGCTACTACGCGGTACAGGCACGCAACGATTTCACCAACGATGCCCACCGCCCATTGGGCCCGGTGGTCTGCATCAGCCCGTGGAACTTCCCATTGGCGATTTTCAGCGGCCAGGTGGCGGCTGCGCTGGCGGCCGGCAACCCGGTATTGGCCAAGCCTGCCGAGCAAACCCCGCTGGTAGCGGCCCAGGCCGTGCGCATCCTGCTGGAAGCCGGCATCCCGGAAGGCGTGCTGCAACTGCTGCCGGGCCAGGGCGAAACCGTCGGTGCCCGCCTGGTGGGTGATGACCGCGTCAAAGGTGTGATGTTCACCGGTTCCACCGAGGTGGCGCGCCTGCTGCAACGTAATGTCGCCGGCCGCCTGGATGCCCAGGGCCGTCCGATCCCGCTGATCGCCGAAACCGGCGGCCAGAACGCCATGATCGTGGACTCCTCGGCACTCACCGAGCAAGTGGTCATCGACGTGGTGTCCTCGGCTTTCGACAGCGCCGGCCAGCGTTGCTCGGCCCTGCGTGTGCTGTGCCTGCAGGAAGATTCGGCCGACCGCGTCATCGAAATGCTCAAGGGCGCCATGGCTGAATGCCGCCTGGGCAACCCGGAGCGCCTGTCGGTGGACATCGGCCCGGTGATCGACGCCGAAGCCAAGGCCGGCATCGAGAAACACATCCAGGCCATGCGCGACAAAGGCCGCAACGTTTACCAAGTGGCGATTGCCGACGGTGAAGAGATCAAGCGCGGCACCTTCGTGATGCCAACCCTGATCGAACTGGAAAGCTTCGACGAGCTGCAACGCGAGATCTTCGGCCCTGTGCTGCACGTGGTGCGCTACAAGCGTAAAGAGATCGACCAGTTGATCGGCCAGATCAATGCATCCGGCTATGGCCTGACCCTGGGCGTGCATACCCGCATCGACGAGACCATCGCCAAGGTGATCGACAACGTCAATGCCGGCAACGTCTACGTCAACCGCAATATCGTGGGGGCCGTGGTCGGTGTGCAGCCGTTCGGTGGCGAGGGTCTGTCGGGCACGGGTCCGAAAGCCGGTGGTCCGCTGTACCTGTACCGCCTGCTGTCGACCCGTCCTACCGATGCGATCGAGCAATCCTTCGTACGTGGCGACAAACTGGCCGCCCCGGACGTGCGTCTGCGCGACGCCATGAGCCAACCGCTGACCGCCCTGAAAGCCTGGGCCGACAGCAATAAGTTCAGCGAACTGAGCACCCTCTGTACTCAATTCGCCGCGCAATCGCAAAGCGGTATCACCCGCCAACTGGCCGGCCCGACCGGCGAGCGCAACAGCTACGCCATCCTGCCCCGCGAGCACGTGCTGTGCCTGGCGGACGTGGAAGGCGACCTGTTGACCCAACTGGCCGCGGTGTTGGCGGTCGGTGGCTCAGCGGTATGGCCGGAAACTGACCTGACCAAGGCGGTGTTCCCACGCCTGCCGAAGGAGATTCAGGCGAAGATCCAGCGCGTGGTCGATTGGACCAAGGACGAAGTGGTGTTCGACGCCGTCCTGCACCACGGCGATTCCGACCAACTGCGCGCGGTGTGCAAACAGGTGGCCCAGCGTGGCGGTGCGATTGTTGGCGTGCATGGTTTGTCGCAAGGTGAGACGGCGATTGCACTGGAACGCCTGGTGATTGAGCGGGCGTTGAGTGTTAACACGGCGGCAGCGGGTGGTAACGCCAGCCTGATGACCATCGGTTAAGCAGCAGCGGCAAGTTTTAGGCTACAAGCTGCAAGTAAAAGCATCGCGCGCTTACTTGTAGCTTGAAGCTTGCAACTTGTGCCGCCCCATCACCCCCATCTATCTTCCTTCCCCGTTTTTATTAGCGCTCCTAGACTGCGGCATACTTTTCTAAAGGTAATCCGCCATGTCCGAGACGCTGCTCAGTTCCCGCAATCTGGCTTTCGAGCTGTACGAAGTCCTCGATGCCGAGGGCCTGACCCAGCGCGAGCGGTTTGCCGAGCACAACCGCGAAACCTTCGATGCGGCCATCAGCACCGCGCGCACCATTGCCGAAAAGTACTTCGCGCCGCACAACCGCAAGAACGACGAAAACGAACCGCGCTACGAGGACGGCAAGGCCATTCTGATTCCTGAGGTCAAGCCGGCCGTGGATGCGTTTCTGGAAGCGGGTTTTCTCAACGCTGCGCGCAGTTTCGACGCGGGCGGCATGCAGTTGCCCACCCTGCTGTCCCAGGCGTGTTTCGCACACTTCCAATCAGCCAACGCGGCGTCCACGTCCTACCCGTTCCTGACCATGGGCGCGGCCAACCTGATCGAAAGCTTCGGCACCGAAGAGCAGAAACAACGCTTCCTGCAACCGATGATCGAGGGGCGCTTCTTCGGCACCATGGCCCTGACCGAGCCCCACGCGGGCTCATCCCTGTCGGATATTCGTACACGCGCAGAACCTGCGGCTGACGGCACCTATCGGCTCAAGGGCAACAAGATCTTCATCTCCGGCGGCGACCATCCGCTATCGGAAAACATCGTGCACATGGTGTTGGCCAAACTGCCGGATGCACCGGCCGGGGTGAAGGGTATTTCACTGTTTATCGTGCCCAAATTCCTGGTCAACGATGACGGCAGCCTCGGCGCGCGCAACGATGTGCTGCTGGCCGGGCTGTTTCACAAGATGGGCTGGCGGGGTACCACGTCCACCGCGCTGAATTTCGGCGATAACGGTAACTGCGTCGGCTATCTGGTGGGCAAGCCGCATCAGGGCCTGAGCTGCATGTTCCAGATGATGAACGAGGCGCGTATCGGCGTCGGCATGGGTGCGGTGATGCTCGGTTATGCCGGCTATCTGTATTCTTTGGAATACGCCCGCGAACGCCCGCAAGGCCGCCTGCCCGACAGCAAGGACCCCACCACCGCGCCGGTGTCGATCATCCAGCACGCCGACATCAAACGCATGCTGCTCACGCAAAAAGCCTACGTGGAGGGCGCCTTCGACCTGGGCCTGTACGCCGCGCGGCTGTTCGACGACACCACCACGCTGGACACCGAAACCGAGCGCAAGCAGGCCCACGAACTGCTCGATCTGCTCACGCCCATCGTCAAATCCTGGCCGTCCGAGTTCTGCCTCAAGGCCAACGAACTGGCAATCCAGATCCTCGGCGGCCACGGCTACACCCGTGAATATCCGGTGGAGCAGTACTACCGTGACAACCGCCTGAACCCCATCCATGAAGGTACCCATGGCATCCAGTCCCTGGATTTGCTGGGTCGCAAACTGGCGCAGAACAGTGGCTCGGGGCTCAAGCAACTGATCCGCCTGATCGCCGAAACCGCTGCGCGGGCACAGAAATACCCGTCACTCACAGCCTTGAGAACACCTCTGGAACAGTTGGTGGCGCGCCTGCAGGACGTCACACTGGGATTGCTGACGGATCTCGCCCAAGGCCAGGTCAACAGCAGCCTGGCGAACTCGGCGCTGTACCTGAAGGTATTCGGGCATACGGTGATTGGCTGGCGCTGGCTGGAACAGGCGATTCGCGCCGAAGAAGGACTGGCCTTGGGCAAGGCGGTGGATGTGGCCTTTTATAAAGGCAAGCTCCAGGCCGCCCGTTACTTCCTGACCTGGGAAGTACCGGGCTGCCATCATGAACTGGCGATTCTGGAGGCACGTGATGATACGTGCCTGGGGATGCAGGATGCGTGGTTCTAAGGCTGGATCGCCTTGGAAATCACTTCGACCGTGGCGCTGACTTGCTCTTGGTAACGATCGAGTTCCTGTTGATGGGCCTGCTGCATTTCGATCTGCTCGGCGCACAGGTTCAGCGCCGCCAGCACCAGTAATTTGTCTCCGATCAGGGTCGGGTACTTTTTCTTGGTGTTGGCCAGGGAAGCCTTGAGCATGGTCACGGCGTGCATCAGGGTTTTATCTTCCCCGACCGGCGCCTTGATCGAGTAATCCTCTCCGAGAATCGAAACGACCTTTATCCCTTCATTCATGCGCTGACAGGACCTGCGCTCACGCGCTCAACCAACGCCTGAATACGCGCCGCAGTGGCGCCGTGCTTCTCTTCCTGTTCCATCAGGCTCAGTTGCAGGCTGTCGTTCTCATCCTTGGCGCTGGCGAGTTCGGCCTTGAGGGATTGATTGGCGCCCAACAGGTCCTGGTTTTGCTGTACCAGGTCGTTGACCAGTTGTTCCAATTGGCTGAGGGATGCTTCTAACATTTTGATTTCTCGGGCTTTTTCAAAGGGCGGTGACGATAAAGAAAAATCACCTCGGATGCCAGGGTTATCCCCGGCGCGCAGCCCGCTTTTTAAGGGCCGGGCCACACTTTCGAGCCTTAGTGACTGCATTTCCCCCATCTGGTTCCTGAAACCGTAAAACCCCTGGTCGGGCGCTTGCGTCTCCAACTGACTGTACTCAATTAAAAATGTGCCAGGGGGCCTTGCCCCTCCCACATTTGGATCCATGCGAATCAGGAAAAGCTTTTTGACAGCGCAGCAATTCAACAGGTTAGAATCGCTGGCACGCAGACTGCATGGTCAGCCTGCGCCCTGTCTTGTTTGCTTATGGAGTACTGCCTTTGAATGCGACGACCATCAACAGCCTGTTCTTGATCGGCGCGTTGCTGGTGAGTGCGAGCATTCTGGTGAGTTCTCTTTCGTCGCGCCTGGGCATCCCGATCCTGGTGATCATCCTGGGCGTGGGTATGCTGGCCGGTGTCGATGGCGGCGGCATCATCTTCGATAACTACCCGACCGCTTACCTGGTGGGCAACCTGGCATTGGCCGTGATTTTGCTCGACGGCGGCTTGCGCACCCGGGTAGCGAGTTTTCGCGTGGCGCTATGGCCGGCGTTGTCGCTGGCCACGGTGGGGGTGTTGATCACCACCGGCCTCACCGGCATGGCGGCGGCGTGGCTGTTTAATCTCAACATCATCCAGGGTTTGCTGATCGGCGCCATCGTCGGCTCCACCGACGCCGCGGCGGTGTTCTCGCTGCTTGGCGGCAAGGGCCTGAACGAACGGGTCAGCGCCAGCCTGGAAATTGAATCCGGCAGCAACGACCCAATGGCGGTGTTCCTCACCGTGACCCTGATCGACATGCTCGCCAGCGGCCAGACCGGCCTGCACTGGAGCCTGCTGACGCACCTGGTGCGCGAATTCGGCATCGGCGGCATCGTCGGCCTCGGCGGCGGCTGGTTGATGCTGCAGATGGTCAACCGCATCAATCTGGCCAACGGGCTCTACCCGATCCTGGTGATCGCCGGCGGCCTGTTCGTGTTCGCCCTGACCAACGCCCTGCACGGCAGCGGCTTCCTCGCCGTGTACCTGTGCGGCCTGGTGATCGGCAACCGCCCGGTGCGCAGCCGTCATGGCATTTTGCATATGCTCGACGGCATGGCCTGGCTCGCGCAGATCGGCATGTTCCTGGTGCTGGGCCTGCTGGTCACCCCCCATGATTTGCTGCCAATCGCCCTGCCGGCGCTGGGCCTGGCGCTGTGGATGATTCTGTTTGCGCGGCCGCTGTCGGTACTGGTCGGCCTGCTGCCGTTCAAAGCGTTCCACGGCCGCGAAAAAGCCTTTATCGCCTGGGTCGGCCTGCGCGGCGCGGTGCCGATCATTCTGGCGGTGTTCCCGCTGATGGCCGGGCTGCCGCATGCACAGCTGTATTTCAACCTGGCGTTCTTTATCGTGCTGGTGTCACTGCTGGTGCAGGGCACAAGCCTGCCGTGGGTGGCGAAGTTGTTGAAAGTGACGGTACCGCCGGACCCCGCGCCGATCTCCCGCTCCGCCCTGGAAGTGCATGTCACCAGTGAGTGGGAACTGTTCGTCTACCGCCTGGGCGCGGAAAAATGGTGCATCGGCGCGGCCCTGCGCGAGTTGAAAATGCCCGAAGGCACGCGTATCGCCGCCCTGTTCCGTGGTCAGCAACTGCTCCATCCGTCGGGTAGTACGGTACTGGAAGTCGACGATCTGCTCTGCGTGATCGGCCACGAACACAACCTGCCGGCCCTGGGCAAACTGTTCAGCCAGGCACCGCAACGCGGCCTCGACCTACGCTTCTTCGGCGACTTCGTCCTCGAAGGCGACGCCCAGCTGGGCGCGGTATCGGCGTTGTATGGCCTCAAGCTCGAAGGGATCGACCCGGACATGCCACTAAGCCGTTTCATTACCCAAAAAGTTGGTGGCGCACCGGTGGTCGGCGACCAGGTGGAGTGGAACAACACCATCTGGACCGTCGCGGTCATGGACGGGAACAAGATCGGCAAAGTGGGCGTCAGATTCCCCGAAGGAAGTCGCCCGGGCCCCGGACTCTTCCTCTAAACTGCGGAGCGACGCCACGCTCCCGATTCTTCACCTTGCTCAATCGGTCTCTATGCCAACCCTGCGCACATTTCTCGCCACCGCCCTGCTGGGCCTGACTCTTTGTGTCGGCAACGTCTACGCCGCCGACCCGCCCAGCGCCGACGCCATCCAGCAAACCCTGGACAAGCTGCCCGACCGCAAACTGCCCGACGCCGACATGAAGGCGCTGCAAACCATCCTGCAGCAGACCCTGACGTACCTGGGCAACCAGCAGGATTACGAACAGCGCCTCGCCGACGTCAAGCGCCAGCTGGAAGATGCCCCGCGCCAGACCAGCGAAAACCAGCGCGAGCTGACCCGACTCAAGGCCACCAAAGTCATCCCGGTAGCCCAGCGTTACGCGACGCTGCCGATACCGCAGCTGGAACAACTGCTGGTGCAGCGCAGCACCCAGCAAGGCGACCTGCAAAAAGAGCTGGCCGACGCCAACAGCATGACCATCGCCGCGCAGACCCGCCCCGAGCGTGCACAGACCGAAATCAGCAGCAGCCAGGCGCGCATCCTGCAGATCAATGCGACCCTCAAGGCCGGCAAGGACAATGGCAAAGCCCTCAGCGGCGACCAACGCAACCAGTTGAACGCCGAGCTGGCAGCCCTCAACGCCTTGATCCCGCTACGCCGCCAGGAACTGGCCGGCAACAGTCAACTGCAAGACCTGGGCAACAGCCAGCACGACCTGATCCAGGAAAAAGCCGCGCGCCTGGAACAAGAGATCCAGGACCTGCAAAACCTGATCAACCAGAAACGCCTGGCCCAGTCCCAGCAGACCGTCACGCAGCAGTCCATCGAGGCGCAGAAGTCCGGCGGCAGCGCCATCCTGGCCACGGAAAGCGCAGAGAACCTGAAGCTCTCCGACTACCTGCTCAAAAGCACCGACCGGCTCAACGAGCTGACCCAGAAAAACCTGCAGACCAAGCAGCAACTGGACACGGTGACCCAGAACGACGCGGCACTGGACGACCAGATCAACGTGCTCAGGGGCAGCCTGCTGCTCTCCAAGATTCTGTATAAGCAAAAACAGGCACTGCCGCGTCTCACGGTGGACCGCGACCTGGCCGACGACATCGCCAACATTCGCCTGTACCAGTTCGAGGTCAACCAGAAACGCGAGTTGATCAGCTCCCCCAGCGCTTATGTGGATAACCTGCTGGCCAACCAGCCGCCGGATGACGTGACCCCGCAACTGCGTCGCACCTTGCTGGAACTGGCGATTACCCGCAGTGACTTGCTGGAACGCCTGAGCCGTGAGCTGAGCGCGCTGCTCAACGAATCCATCACCCTGCAACTGAACCAGAAACAATTGCTGAGCACCGCCACCACCCTGCGCGCGACGCTCGATGAACAGATGTTCTGGATCCCCAGCAACAAGCCGCTGGACACAGAGTGGCTGGAAACGGTGCCGGCGCATCTGAGCAAGCAAGTCACCAGCCTGCCGTGGGCCTCCAGCGTCAGCGAACTGTATGACGGCCTCACCCAGCGCCCGCTGCTGTTCCTGCCGTTGCTGCTGTTGATCGGCGCCCTGCTGTGGCGACGCAAGGCGCTGTACCAGCGGTTGAGCAAGGTTCACCTGGACATCGGCCACTTCAAGCGCGACAGCCAGTGGCACACGCCGCAGGCCATCCTGATCAATATCCTGCTGGCCCTGCCGGTGTCCCTGGGCCTGGCCTTGTGCGGCTATGCGCTGCAGATCGACGCCCGCGGGCAAAACGCCAACCTGGGTTCCGCCCTGCTGCAACTGGCCCAGGCGTGGCTGGTGTTCTATACCGCCTACCGGATTCTCGCCCCAGGTGGCGTGGCCGAACTGCATTTTCGCTGGGAAAAACCCCAGGTTGAATTCCTCCAAGGCTGGGTGCGCAAGCTCGGGCTGGTGGTACTGGCCCTGGTCGCCGTGGTGGCGGTTGCCGAGCATCAGCCGGCGGCGCTGGCCGATGACGTGCTGGGCATCGGCGTGGTGCTGACCTGTTATGCGCTGATGGCCTGGCTGCTGGGCCGCCTGTTGCTGAACAGCCCCACCCACGAAAAAGCCTCACTGTTTCGTAAAGCCATGGGCCTGCTGTTTACCGCGCTACCCGTCGCACTGTTTATCGCCGTGTGCTTCGGCTACTACTACACCGCCCTCAAGCTCAGCGACCGTCTGATCAACACCCTGTACCTGCTGATGTTCTGGCTGGTGGCCGAAGCCACCTTCGTGCGCTGGCTGAGCGTCGCCGCACGGCGCCTGGCCTACGCGCGCGCCCTGGCCAAACGCCAGGCAGCCAAGGAAGCCGGTGAAGGTGAAGCGGTGGTTGAAGAACCGACCCTGGACATCGAAAAGGTCAATGAACAGTCCTTGCGCCTGATCCGCCTGGCCCTGCTCGGCGGTTTTATCGCCGCGCTGTACTGGGTGTGGTCGGACCTGATCTCAGTGTTTTCCTATCTGGATAACGTCACGCTGTACGAATACACCAGCGGCACCGGTGCGAATATCAGCATGGTGCCCATCAGCATCGGCGACTTTCTGGGCGCGCTGATCATTATCGGCATCACCTTCGCCCTGGCGCGCAACCTGCCCGGCTTGCTGGAAGTGCTGGTGCTGTCCAAGCTCGACCTGGCGCAGGGCAGCGCCTACGCCACCACCACGTTGCTGTCCTACGTGATTGCCGGGGTGGGTTTTGTGTCCACGCTGTCCACCCTCGGCGTGAGCTGGGACAAGTTGCAATGGCTGGTGGCCGCGCTGTCGGTGGGCCTGGGCTTCGGCATGCAGGAGATCTTCGCCAACTTCATCTCCGGCATCATGATCCTGTTCGAACGCCCGGTGCGTATCGGCGACACCATTACCATCGGCAACCTGTCGGGCACGGTGAGCAAGATCCGCATCCGCGCCACCACCATCACCGACTTCGACCGCAAGGACATCATCGTCCCGAACAAAACCTTCATTACCGGGCAACTGATCAACTGGTCGCTGACCGACACCATCACCCGCGTCACCCTCAAACTCGGCGTGGACTACGGCTCCGACCTGGACCTGGTGAAGGAATTGTTGCTCAAGGCTGCCAGGGAAAACCCACGGGTGCTCAAAGACCCCGAGCCTCACGTGTACTTCCTCAACTTCGGCGAAAGCACCCTCGACCACGAACTGCGCATGCACGTACGTGACCTGGGTGACCGCAACCCGGTGCTGGACGAGGTCAACCGCTACATCAACCGTGAATTCAAGAAACAGCACATCAACATCTCGTTCCGACAGATGGAGGTGTACCTGAAAAACATGAACGGTCAGGAATACAAACTGGTGCCGGCCGAAGATAATCGCAAGACCCTTGCCGCCCCCACCCAGGAGCAGGACGCACCCGAACCACCTGCCGGAAAAGTCGCGGATGCACCGGAGCCACCACCGAGCAAACTCGACTAACGCGCCTATCCCCAGCAGAATGCTCGGACATTCTGCTGGAGATGGCCGGTGAAAGCCCTCGACGAACTGACCTTCGACAACCGCTTCGCACGCCTGGGCGACGCGTTCTCAACCCACGTCCTGCCCGACCCCCTCGATGAGCCGCGTCTTGTCGTGGCGAGCGAGGCCGCCATGGCCCTGCTCGACCTCGACCCGGCGGTGGCTGAAACGCCGGTATTCGCCGAGCTGTTTGGCGGTCACAAACTGTGGGCCGAAGCAGAGCCGCGTGCGATGGTCTATTCCGGGCACCAATTCGGCGGCTACACGCCGCAACTCGGCGATGGCCGCGGGCTGTTGCTGGGCGAGGTGTATAACGAAGCCGGCGAACATTGGGACCTGCACCTCAAGGGCGCCGGGATGACCCCGTACTCGCGGATGGGCGATGGCCGCGCGGTGCTGCGCTCTTCTATTCGTGAATTCCTCGCCTCCGAAGCGCTGCATGCGCTGGGTATTCCCACCAGCCGCGCCTTGTGCGTGATCGGCTCCAGCACGCCGGTATGGCGCGAGAAACAGGAGCGCGGCGCGATGGTGTTGCGCCTGGCGCCCAGCCATATCCGCTTCGGACATTTCGAATATTTTTACTACACCAAGAAACCCGAACAGCAGGCCGAACTGGCCGAACACGTCTTGAATCTGCATTACCCCGAATGCCGCGAACAGCCCGAGCCGTATCTGGCGATGTTCCGCGAAGTCGTCGAGCGCAACGCCGAACTGATCGCCAAGTGGCAGGCCTACGGCTTCTGCCATGGCGTGATGAACACCGACAACATGTCGATCCTCGGCATCACCTTCGACTACGGGCCGTATGCGTTTCTGGATGATTTCGACGCGCACTTCATCTGCAACCATTCGGATCACGAGGGGCGTTACTCCTTCAGCAACCAGGTGCCCATCGGCCAATGGAACCTCAGCGCGCTGGCCCAGGCGCTCACGCCGTTTATCAGCGTCGACGCCTTGAAGGAAGCCCTTGGCCTGTACCTGCCGTTCTACCAGGCCCACTACCTGGACCTGATGCGCCGCCGCCTGGGGCTGACCACGGCCGAAGAAGACGACCAGAAATTGGTGGAGCGCCTGCTCAAGCTGATGCAGAACAGTGGCGTGGATTACACGCTGTTCTTCCGCCGTTTGGGAGATGAATCGGCGGCGTTGGCCGTGGCACGGCTGCGCGATGATTTTGTCGATAGGGCCGGGTTTGATGCCTGGGCCGAGCAGTACAAGGAACGTGTCGCACGGGACGGGGAATACAGCGAAGTGCAGCGCCGTGAGCGGATGCACGCGGTCAACCCGTTGTACATCCTGCGCAACTACCTGGCGCAGAACGCGATCACCGCTGCTGAGTCAGGCGATTACAGCGAAGTGCGGCGGTTGCATGAGGTGCTTTCCAAGCCGTTTGAGGAACAAGCGGGAATGGAGCAATACGCACAGCGGCCGCCGGATTGGGGTAAGCATTTGGAGATTAGTTGTTCGTCGTGACGGGAAATATCCAGAAATAAAAACCGGACGCGCCTGACATCATTGAACATCGCTTCGCCTTAGGGTCGCCTTGTTGCAACCACGCAACGAACCTTAAGCAGATATGAAATATGGAGGTGTGTCATGGGCGTCGATGTTCCGAACCTGGAATCGGTGTGCGATCACGCTACACCCGATAAATATTCCGCTGTTCGTCTACATATGGACCTGTCCTTTCCTCATCGCGAGCTGTCCCAAGTCAACCATTGGCTGGAGCAGCGCGCTTGGAAGGAACTTGAGCTGTTTTTGATCGAGCGATACCCACAGCACAGGGAAGTGATAACGCTATGGCTCGAAGGCAGCCAGGCCAGAGCTGAGGCTAACGAGCCAATCACTACTCTACGCGCAGTGAACACGTAGCAATGACACGGAGGGATTGGAGCATCACCCAGTGACAACAGCCCTTAAAGTAGTAATGGCCAGGACACTGATCAGCGCTGTTGTATTCGATGCTTTGGTCCCTCTTTCCCCGTTTATAGCCCAAGACCTGAATGTGTCGGCGGCTTACTTTCAAAGCATGCTCGCTCTTTGTCTCGCTGTTTTCGCCTTGAGTCAGTGGCTCTCAACGCCTTTAATCAACCGAGCAGGCGCCTCACTCAGTCTAGCCACCGGCTCAACACTGGTTGCGCTTTTATGCTTGGCGACGACTTTCACCGCAAGCCGCTCGATGCTTTCAATCGCCCTTATTGCAATGTTTGCGGCCAACGCTCTGGCAACTACAGCCTCGCGCTTATGGCTTCACCAGCACCTGGGTCAGACGAAATTTCAAAGTACGACGGCTTACCTGTACGCCGGCATCAGCGTACTTGCTGCGTTGGGTCCGCTGGTACTGATGCTTTCAGCCTCAGCCTGGGGTTGGAGAGGGGTAATGGGCACGCTGGCGGGAGGTCTTCTAGTTGTCAGCCTCTGGCTTTTCTTCCAGCGCACAGAAGAGTCCAGGAATCCACCCGGCTCAACTGCAGCTACCGCCCTTTGGAGGCAGTCGAGGTTCGTCAGCGCATTGCTGATGGGCATATTGATTCAAAGCGCCTTTACCCCGTTAAACCTCAGCAAGGCATTCATCCTTGACGGTGTATTCCAGTTATCTACATCGACCATTGGGGCGATCCTTTCAGCCTGGGCAGCGCTGGTTGCTTCGGCATTTTTTGCCGCAGGCAAAGCGGTCGCGTATTTTACCGAGGCGCAGCGTCTCAAAGTGGGCTTGCTCGTTCAGGGCCTAGGTGCCATAGGAATGGTTGCGGCATGGTTTCAATACGATTTGAGCCTGTACCTGTTTGCCGCTGCGTTGACCAGTTTCGCCTTTTGCATTCTGCTGCCGTTAACCATTGCCCGTGCACTAGACGTAGCACCTTCGCAGCAAGCTGGAGCCTCGGCTGTGTTTGGAAGCGTCACAGTCGCCACCGCTGGATTGACCACAGGGTTGGGCGCTCAGATGCATGCGTCATTATTTTTTATATTGATGTTTGTCCTGGGTGTATGCGCACTGGGGCTCCTACTGCTCAATTTTATTCACCCCGGTGTATCGAATTGTCCTTCGCAAGGAGCCGCACCATGAAATGTTCCGACATCCCGACATGCTTCATCCTTTTCATCTGATCTTGATAAATCTTGTTGTCGACTCCAGATTGAATCCATTGGCCACCCCCAGGAGCCCCGGATGTCCGAACCTCTCGTAATCCCCTGCCCTCACTGCAACGGCCTCAACCGCATCCCCGGCGAACGCCTGGGTGATGCGCCCAAGTGCGGGCGTTGCAAGCAACCCGTGTTGCTGAACAAACCTTTTGAATTGAAACAAGGCGACTATGCCAGCCAGATCAAGGGCGACCTGCCGTTGCTGGTGGATGTGTGGGCCGACTGGTGCGGGCCGTGCAAGTCGTTTGCCCCAGTGTTTGAACAGGCGGCTGGGCAGCTTGCGGGCAAGTGCCGGCTGGCCAAGCTCGACAGTGAGGCCAACCAGCAGTTGTCGGCGCAGTTGGGGATTCGGTCGATCCCGAGTTTGATTCTGTTCAAGAATGGCCGCGAAGTGGCGCGCCAGAGCGGGGCGTTTCCGTTGCCGCAGTTGATGAGTTGGTTGCGTAGCCAGGGCGTGTAACCCGGACCCTGAGAACAGTGCTGGACAGTGTGGGAGCAAGCACTCTCCCACATTTTTAACCGCGTTTTTACCGTGGGGATAACGGGGCTTCGCGGTCCATCATCTGGCCGACGAGCATGATGCCCAGCTCACTCAATTGGTGGATGGCCAAGGCCACATCGCGGTGTTCGCCGCTGAGGTCGTTGGACAGGTTGAGCAATAGGGTGCGGACGGAGGAGAAGGTTTCGTAGCTGTTGAGGATGAGGGTTTCGGTGGGGAGGTTGGGTGTAACGGTGAAAAGATTCGAATGAGCTTCAAACATATTCTTTGTTCTCTGATAGGGCCTCGACCCTTTGCTACTAAACAAAGGGTGGCGGCTGTACGCAGGTTAGTAGACCGGAGAACAAAGCAAAGACCGGCGCACCCGTAAGTGCCCTGCGCACAGCCACCATCAAGCTGTGCACCTACTTTGTCTGAAGGGCTACTAAACCCGATCACTGAACATTCAGTGACCGCAGAACCTTAAAAGAAGCCCATCCAGACGCACAAGCCGGCCGATTCTGGCTTAGCTGTAGGCATTGAGACAAGGCACAGGGTCTATTGCCAGACCCTTCCTACAGCTTCTGTGGGACAAATCCATTTCCCCTGCTGGAACGCCATACAAGCCCCCTCCCACAGGTTTTTGTGTCGTCGGCCAAATCAGCCGTTTTCCAGCAAGTTATGCAACTCCACAAACTGCAGGGTCAGCTTGTGCCGTGGGTCCAAGTGGATCAGCGGCTTGCTCTCCTGGTGCGACTCACGCATGCGCACCGAGCTGGCCAGGTACACCGGCAACACCGGCAGGCCTTCGGCAATCAGTTCATCGAGTATCTGTTGCGGCAGGCTCGCACGGGCCTGGAACTGGTTGACCACGATGCCTTCCACTTCCAGGCCTTCGTTATGGTCGTCCTTCAATTCTTCGATTTCCGCCAGCAGGCCGTACAGCGCCTGGCGCGAGAAACTGTCGCAATCGAAAGGAATCAACACGCGATCAGCGGCAATCAACGCTGAAACCGCATAAAAGTTCAACGCCGGAGGAGTGTCCAGATAGATTCGGTCGTAATCCTCGCCCAGCTCATCGAGCAGCTTTCGCAGCTTGTTGATCTTGTGCTTGGCCTCAAGCTTGGGTTGCAGGTCGGCCAATTCCGCGGTGGCGGTGATCACATGCAGGTTATCGAACGGGGTTTCGTAGATATCCACCTTGTTCTTCTTCGAAAACGGCCCGGAAGACAAGGTTTGCTTGAAAAAATCCGCGATTCCCATGGGAATGTCGTCGCCGGTCAACCCGGTGAGGTACTGGGTAGAGTTGGCTTGTGCATCGAGGTCCACCAACAGGGTTCGATAGCCTTCGCTGGCGCTGACCGCCGCCAGGTTGCAGGCGATGCTGGACTTGCCCACGCCGCCTTTCTGATTGAACACCACACGCCGCATGGAAAAACCTCCGTGTATCAATAATTATCCGAGTGTAGAGGGCAAAAGCGCCTGTTAGCTACCTCGTTCATCGATACATCGCTGCAATAAAGTCAGGTCACGTACAGGTGAACAGGAACGGCCCGACAATCCAACCCGACCTTGGGTAAAGGACAATCTGTAAATTCCTCCCACTATTCTGTAATCAGCCGTGAACAATTATTTACCAAAGTTTGCTAGAACCCCACGGCACCGGGATAATGCGCGCCATTCGGCGATTGCTCCCTGTCCCGGTATTCGGGGCCAAACGCTGCACATGGAAGCCCGCAGGGGCGGGATAACTTCTCAGTGATCAACTTCAACATCACCCAATGGCGCGCCTGGGCCCCTGGCCTGGAGAGTGCGGACGACTGGCACGCCTGGTGCGAGGCTCCGGTGTCGCTGCCCGCCAGCGAAGCCTCGCCCGACGTGTCGTTCTTGCCGGCCATGCAGCGCCGCCGCCTGAGCCGTCTGGCGCGCATGGCCTTCAGCGTGGGCTGGCCGCTGGCCGAGGGCTTGGCGGATCTGCCGCTGGTGTTTATTTCCCGACATGGCGAAACCCCGCGCACCCTCGACATCCTCAGCGATCTGGCCAACGACCAGCCGTTGTCGCCGACCCAATTCAGCCTGTCGGTGCACAACGCGGTGATTGGCCTGTGGTCGATCCTGCGCAATGAAACCAGCGAAATGACCGCCCTCGCCGCCGCCGGCGACGGCCTGGAACACGGCGTGCTTGAGGCCGCGGCGCTGCTCAACGAAGGCGCGCCCGCGGTGTTGCTGGTGATCACTGAAGAACAACCACCCGAAGCCTACGCCAACTGGATCGTCGATGTGCCCTTCCCCTACGCCCTTGGTCTGCTGCTGACACCAGGCGACGAGTGGCAACTGGAACTCACCCCCGGCACTGTCCAACCCACTCGAACCCAGTGGCCCCACGCCCTGAACCTGCTGCGCACCCTGCTCACCGAACAGGGCGCCTGCCAACATGCCTGGAAGAACCGCGTATGGAACTGGCAACGCAAGGCCTGACCGACAAACCACGGGACGCCTATTACTGGCGCCTGTTCGCCACCGCCGCCAGCTTCACGCTGTTCGGCTTCGGTGGGCTGTGCCTGCGTTTGCTGGTATTTCCATTACTCAGTTGCCTGCCGGGCAGCGCGGAAAAACATCAACGGCGTGTCCGCCACACCATCAGCAAACTGTTCTGGTTCTTTATCCGCATGATGTTTCGTGCCGGTGTGCTGACCTACAGCGTTGAAGGCGCGCAAAAGCTTGGTCGCCCCGGCCAGATGATCATCGCCAACCACCCATCGCTGATCGACGTCGTGTTCTTGATCGGCCTGATGCGCCAGACCAACTGCGTGGTCAAGCAGAGCCTGTTTCAAAATCCATTCATGCGGGGCCCGGTGCGCGACGCAGGCTACATCAGCAATGACGGCAGCTCGGACATGCTCGATGCCGCTGCAGACGCCCTGCGCGCGGGCCAGACCTTGATTATTTTTCCCGAAGGCACGCGCACCACACCCGGCGCGGCGCCTGCCTTTCATCGCGGTGGCGCCGCCATTGCACTGCGGGGTGCGACAATCATCACCCCGGTGGTGATCAAGGTCAGCCCCACCACGCTGACCAAGGCCGAACCCTGGTATCGCATCCCCAAACGCCGTTTTCACTTCAGTTTGCGCGTGGGTGCCGATATAGAACCACAGGCGTTCGCAACACTGGGGCCCGCGCCCCAGGCCTCACGTAAGCTCAACGATTACCTGCATGACTATTTTATTAAGGAGCTCGCCGAAGATGAGCGACCAACAACGCCTTGAGCACGACATAAAGATGCTGATCATCGAGGCCCTGGGCCTGGAGGACATCAGCCCCGACGACATCGGCAGCGAGCAGACCCTGTTCGGCGAAGGCCTGGGCCTGGATTCGGTAGACGCCCTGGAACTGGGCCTGGCAATCCAGAAAACGTACGGCATCAAGATCGACGCCGACGCCAAGGACACGCGCAATCACTTCACCAACGTGGCCAGCCTTGCGGCGTTCGTCACGGCCAGACAGGCAGCTTGAGACCGGACCATGCAAACTCGTGACGATATTTTCAACACCCTGCGCGATGCCTTGGTGGAACTGTTTGAACTGCCCCAGGAGCGCGTCACCCTTGACGCCAACCTGTACCAGGACCTGGAAATCGACAGCATCGATGCCGTGGACCTGATCGACCATATCAAGCGCCAGACCGGCAAGAAAATCGCCGCCGAAGAGTTCAAGGCGGTGCGCACTGTGAACGACGTGGTTGAGGCGGTGTACCGTCTGGTCCAGCCCGCCGCATGAGCCGGCTGATCGGCCTTGGCCTGTTGTTGGCGGGGCTGTTGTACCCCTTTGCGGTGTATTACGGCACCGAACACTTTGCGCCATGGCAATTCGGCCTGTTGCTGGGCAGCCTGTGGCTGTTACGCGCCTTCACCGGCGCACGTCGCCCCGGCAGTCGCTGGATGGCGTCGGCGGTGATCGTGTTCTGCCTGTTGCTGGCCTGGTTCGATAACCCGCATCTACTGCGCTGGTACCCGAGCCTGGTCAGTGCGTTCATGTTGGCGCTGTTTGGGCTGAGCCTGAAATACGGCCCGCCGATGGTCGAACGCCTGGCCCGCATGACTGAACCGAACCTGCCTGCGAATGCGGTGGTGTATACACGCCGGGTCACCGTGGTGTGGAGCGTATTTTTTCTGTGTAATGGCCTGCTCGCCGCCGCCCTGACCCTGTGGGCGCCGCTGAGCTGGTGGACGTTGTACAACGGCCTGATCGCCTACGGGCTGATGGGGCTGTTGTTTGCCGTGGAATGGCTGGTACGACAAAGGGTTCGAGGCCGCGTATGAATGGGTTGAAACTTGAGCACCTGCTGCTTGAGCCGCTGCAACAACGCAGGGTCACGACCGAGCCTGCGATGAATCACGCCCAGCTGTGGGAATATTCCCTGAGCCTGGCGGCCGGCCTGCAAGCGCGCGGCATTCAGCGCCTGGCGGTGTACCTGGAAGATGCCGGCAGCCTGGCGATCGCCCTGCTGGGGGCCTGGCGGGCCGGGGTCAGCGTGCTGCTGCCCGCCGATTTGCAAGCGCAAACCCGCCAACGCTGGGCCGATGCCGTCGACGCCTGGTTGACCGAAACGGCAGACCTGGAGGTATTGTATCAAGCCCCCTTGAGCCCGGCCGCGCTCGACCTCGACACTTGCCAACTAAGCCTGTGCACGTCCGGCTCCAGCGGCGAACCCAAGCGCATCGACAAGACCCTGCGCCAGTTGGCCAACGAAGTTCAAGCCCTTGAGACGCTGTGGGGCGCCGACCTCAAGGATGCGTGCATCATCGGCAGTGTCGCCACCCAGCATATCTATGGTCTGCTGTTCCGCGTGCTGTGGCCGCTATGTGCCGGGCGCACCTTCGTGCGCAAGCAACTGGCCTTCCCCGAAGATTTGCAACGCGCCAGCCGCGAGCACGCGCAGTTCGCCTGGGTGGCGAGCCCGGCGCTGCTCAAGCGCATGGGCGACAACCTCGACTGGCCCGCGCTGAGCCAGGTGTCACGGGTATTTTCCTCCGGTGGCGCGCTGCCGATCGAGGCGGCCGGCAGCTTGTATGATCGCTTGCACCAATGGCCGACGGAAATCCTCGGCAGCTCGGAAACCGGCGGTATCGCCTGGCGCCAGGGCGCGCAACCCTGGCAGCCGTTTGCCGATGTGCAACTGAGCCAGGATGCCGACGGCGCCCTGCGTATCGCTTCGCCCTACCTGCCCGCCGGGCATATCGAGCACACCGCCGATGCGGCGCGCATCCATGCCGATGGCCGCTTCGAACTGCTCGGCCGCCTGGACCGCATCGTCAAACTGGAAGAGAAACGCATCTCCCTGCCCATGCTCGAACAGGCGCTGATGACTCACCCATGGGTCGCCGAAACACGCCTGGGCGTGGTGCAGGAAAACCGCGCCTCCCTCGGCGCCCTGGTGGTATTGAGCGCCGCAGGCCTGCATGCCCTGCGCAACCAAGGCCGGCGCGGCCTCACCCTGGCCCTGCGCCAGCACCTGAGCCAGCATTGCGAAGCCCTGGCGCTGCCGCGTCGCTGGCGCCTGCTGCGCCAACTGCCGCTGAATGCCCAGGGCAAACTGCCCCAGGCCGACATCGAAGCCCTGTTGCTGGCACCACGCCCCAAGGCGCCGGAAGTGCTGGAACAGGCCGAAACCGATGGCGAATGGACCTTGCAACTCAGCGTTCCGCCGGACCTGGCCTACTTCAGCGGGCACTTCCCGGTCACCCCGGTGCTGCCGGGCGTGGTGCAGGTGCAATGGGCGTTCAACCTGGGCCAGCAACTGCTCGATCTGCCGCGAACTTTGCCGGCATGGAAGTGCTCAAGTTCCAGCAACTGGTGCGCCCCGGCGACACCGTTGAACTGCACCTGCGCTTCGACCGCGAACGCGGCAAGTTGTATTTCGCCTACCGCAACGGCGTTGCCGCGTGTTCCAGTGGCCGGATCCAATTGGTGACCGCGCATGCATAAGTTCTTGTGGCGGCAATCTTGAGAAGGTCCATCATGCATAACCCCTGCGCCCTGATCCCGGTCTACAACCACGAGGCCGCCGTGCCCGCCGTGGTCAGCAGCCTGCTGACCAGTGGCCTGCCGTGCCTGCTGGTGGACGACGGCAGCAGCCCGGCGTGCGCGGCGGTGCTGGCGCAACTGGCAACCCTGGATAACGTCACCCTGCTGACCCTGCCCCACAACCAAGGCAAGGGCGCGCCGTGATGGCGGGTTTTCGCGAAGCGGCGCGCCTGGGCTACAGCCATGCCCTGCAAGTGGACGCCGACGGCCAGCATGACCTGCGCGAAGTCGAGACCTTTATCGACACCTCGCGCCGGCACGCCGACGCGATCATCTGCGGCTATCCCGAATACGACGACAGCGTGCCCAAAGGCCGCCTGTATGCGCGCTACCTGACCCACGTGTGGGTGTGGATCAACACGCTGTCGTTGCAGATCCGCGACTCCATGTGCGGTTTTCGTGTGTACCCGCTGGCCCCAGTGCTGGCGCTGATGGACTCGGCCTACATCGGCACGCGCATGGACTTCGACTCGGACATTCTGGTACGCCTGGCCTGGCGCAATCAGCCGATGCGCTGGCTGCCGACGCAGGTGCATTACCCCGCCGACGGCCTGTCGCATTTCCGGCTGTTGCGCGACAACGTACGCATCTCGGCCATGCACACTCGGCTGTTCTTCGGCATGCTGATCCGCGCGCCGATGATCCTGTGGCGACGGTGGCAGGCATGAACGACAGCACCAAACACTGGGCCGATCGCGAAGAACGCGGCAGCTACGTGCTGATGAAGCTCACCGCAGTGGCCGCCAAGGTCCTCGGCCGCCGGCTGCTGAGCCCGGTGCTGTACGGGATCGTGCTGTACTTTTTCCTGTTCGGCCGTGCCGCGCGCCAGAGCGCCTGGGACTACCAGCGGCGGCTGGCCGAGTGGAGCGGGCGCGACGAGCTGCGCCCGAACCAGCGCAAAGTCTTCGGCCAGTTCATGGCCTTCGCCGACGCCCTGCTCGACAAGCTCGACGTATGGAACGGCAAGCTGCGCATCGAGCAGATCGAAATCAACGACCCGGCCAAATTGCGCGGGCAACTGCGTGGCGGACGCGGGCAGATGCTGGTCGGCGCACACCTGGGCAATCTCGAAGTGTGTCGTGCGCTGGCGGAGATCGGCGAACAAGTGACCATGAATGTGCTGGTGCACACCAAGCATGCCGAACGGTTCAACCGCTTGCTCGGCGAAGCCGGCGCGACCCATTTGCGCCTGATCCAGGTCAGCGAGCTGGACCCGGCCACCATGCTGCTGCTCAGCCAGCGCCTGGACGACGGCGAGTGGCTGGCAATTGCCGGTGACCGCGTGCCGCTGCATGGCGGTCGCACGGTGCGCGTGGATTTCCTCGGGCATGCTGCGGCGTTCCCCCAAGGGCCGTGGCTGCTCGCCGGCCTGCTCAAATGCCCGGTGAACCTGCTGATGTGCCTCAAGCGGCAGGGCCGTTATCACCTGACCATCGAGCCGTTTGCCGAATCGATCGAATGGAAGCGCAGCACCCGCGAACAGGTCATCGCTCAGTGGACCGCGCGCTACGCCGCTCGCCTGGGCCAGTTCTGCCTGCAAGCACCTCAACAATGGTTCAACTTTTACCCTTTCTGGAAGACCGATGACGACGCATCTTGAGCCGGTAATCTTTGGCGAACGCCCTCTGCGCATAGAAGACGTGCTGGCCCTGGCCAACCGTCAGGCGCCCACGCAGTTGCAGGGCGATGCCGCGTATCGCCAGCGCATTGCCAAGGGCGCGCAGTTCCTCGACTCGCTGCTGGACAAGGAAGGCGTGATCTACGGCGTGACCACCGGCTACGGCGACTCGTGCGTGGTGGCGGTGCCGTTGCAGCACGTCGAAGCGTTGCCGCGTCACCTGTACACCTTCCACGGCTGCGGGTTGGGCAAGCTGCTCGATGCCCAAGCCACCCGCGCCGTGCTCGCCGCGCGGTTGCAGTCGCTGTGCCACGGCGTGTCCGGGGTGCGCGTGGAACTGCTGGAGCGTCTGCATGCCTTCCTGGAGCAGGACGTACTGCCGCTGATCCCGGAAGAGGGCTCGGTGGGCGCCAGCGGTGATTTGACGCCGCTGTCCTACGTGGCCGCGACCCTGTCCGGCGAGCGCGAAGTGATGTTCCGTGGCGAGCGCCGCCAGGCTGCGGATGTGCACCGCGAACTCGGCTGGACGCCGCTGGTATTGCGCCCCAAGGAAGCCCTCGCGCTGATGAATGGCACCGCCGTAATGACCGGCCTCGCCTGCCTGGCCTTCGCCCGCGCCGATTACCTGCTGCAACTGGCCACACGCATCACCGCGCTCAACGTGGTGGCGCTGCAAGGCAACCCGGAACATTTCGACGAACGCCTGTTCGCCGCAAAGCCGCACCCGGGGCAGATGCAAGTCGCCGCGTGGCTGCGCCAGGACCTGGCCATCGACGCGCCCACCGCGCCGCTGCACCGCTTGCAGGACCGCTACTCGCTGCGCTGCGCGCCCCACGTGCTCGGTGTGCTGGCCGACAGCCTGAACTGGCTGCGGTCCTTCATTGAGATCGAATTGAACAGCGCCAACGACAACCCGATCATCGACGCTGAAGCAGAGCGCGTGCTGCACGGCGGGCACTTCTACGGTGGGCATATCGCCTTTGCCATGGACAGCCTCAAGACCCTGGTGGCGAACGTCGCCGACTTACTGGATCGCCAGCTCGCGCTGCTGGTGGACGTGCGCTACAACCACGGCCTGCCGAGCAACCTGTCGGGCGCCCCGGCCGACCGCGCAATGATCAACCATGGCTTTAAGGCCGTGCAGATCGGCACCAGTGCCTGGACTGCCGAAGCCCTTAAAAACACCATGCCGGCCAGCGTGTTCTCACGCTCCACCGAATGCCATAACCAAGACAAAGTCAGCATGGGCACCATCGCCGCCCGCGATGCGATCCGCGTGCTAGAGCTGACCGAGCAGGTCGCTGCCGCCACCTTGCTCGCCGCCAACCAAGGCGTGTGGCTACGCGCCCAGGCCGAGGATGCGCGCCCGTTACCGCCCGCACTGGCCGCGATGCACGCAGCACTGGCCAAGGATTTCCCACCGGTGATCGAAGACCGCGCCCTGGAAGGCGAACTGCGCCTGTGCCTGCAACGCATCGCCGAACAACACTGGAGGCTGCATGCGTAGCCAAGGCGTATTGCACAACGACACCGAAATCCTCGTGCCGTTTTTTGATATCGACACCATGAACGTGGTGTGGCACGGGCATTACGTGAAGTACCTGGAAGTGGCGCGCTGCGCGCTGCTGGACAAGATCGGCCACAACTACACGGCGATGCTCGAAGCCGGCTACGCCTGGCCGGTGATCGACATGCAACTGCGCTACGTGCGCGGCGCCACCTTCGGCCAGACGATCAACGTACGCGCCAGTCTGGTGGAGTGGGAGAACCGCTTGAAGGTCAACTACCTGATTACGGACCTGGCCAGCGGCGAGCGCTTGACCCGCGCCAGCACCGTGCAAGTGGCGGTCGAGATCGCCAGCCGCGAGATGCAGTTGGCCTCGCCCAAAGTGTTCACCGATGCCGTCGAAAGGGCCTTGTCATGAAACTGATCACCTTCCTCGGCGCACTGCTGCTGTCACTTCAAGCCCAGGCCTTCGACCTGCAACAACTGAGCGACCAGCTAGCCAAACCCAGCGTCATCCACGGCAGCTTCACCCAGGAAAAACACTTGCGTGCTCTGCCCCAACCGCTGGTCAGCAAGGGCACCTTCGTCCTCGCCAAGGACCACGGCCTGCTGTGGCTGCTCAAGACCCCGCTGCAACAGGACTACCGCATCAGCGCCCAGGGTATCGCCCGCCGTGACGCCAACGGCTGGCAACTGCTGCCGAACAAGAGCGCCGGGGCCGAGCAGAATCGTTTGTTCCTCGCCGTGCTGCAGGGCGACAGCAGCGGCTTGCAGCGTGACTTCGAGCTGCAGCTGCAGGGCGAGGCCACGCAGTGGAAGCTCACGCTGACCCCGCGTTCGATGTTGCTCAAACAGGTGTTCAACCAGATCAATATCGACGGTGGCGCGCTGGTGCACAGCATCGAACTGCTGGAAACCCAGGGCGACAGCACCCTATTGCGCATGCAGGACAGCACCGCCGATCAACCGTTAAGTGAAGCGGAGCAACACGACTTTGCCCAGTGAGCGCCTGTTGCCGCGCCTGTTCCTGATCCTGCTGGTGGCCGTGCTGGCCCTGGCCGGCTGGCAATGGCGCCATGGCGCGCCGCTGTCGGCCAACCTGATGGAACTGGTGCCGGGCAGCACGCCGGATGCCCTGGAGCTGCTGGCCGAACAGCGCATGCAGGAGCCGCTGAACCGCGAGATGCTCGTACTGGTGGGGCACGCCGACCGCCAGCAAGCGGTGGCCGTGGCGCAGCAACTGGGTGAGCGATGGCAGGCCAGTGGCGTGTTTGAAAAGGTGCAGTGGAACCTGCAAGCCGACCTGCCGGCACTGCGCGAACAATTGCTGCGCGGCCGCCTGGCAATGCTTTCGGCCAAGGACCGCGAGCAACTGATCGAACAGCCCGACGCGTTTATCCAGCAACGCGTGCAGTCATTGTTCGACCCCTTCACCGGCTTCAGCCTGGTGCCGAGCCAGGAGGACTGGCTGGGCCTGACCGGGCGCATCCAGAACAGCCAGCCGCAACGCGGCGCGGTGCAGTTGGATATCGGCAGCGGTGCATTGATCGCCGATGCCGACGGCAAAAGCTGGGTGCTGTTGCGCGCGCGCACCACCGGCAATGCCTTCGATATGAAACTGCCGCTGCAGGTGGCGGATTTGCTCCAGGCCAGTCGCGAACAAGCCGGCCAGCAAGGCGCACAGCTGCTGGCGGCCAGCGGTTTGCTCTACGCGGCCAACGGTCAGCGGCAGGCGACCCGGGAAATGACCTGGGTCGGCGGCGGCGCGACCGTGGGCATCCTGGTATTGCTGCTGCTGGCGTTCCGTCGCTGGCGGGTGTTGCTGGCCTTCGTGCCGGTGCTGGTGGGCATGCTGTTTGGCGCGGTGGCCTGCGTGGCGCTGTTCGGCCATATGCATGTGATGACCCTGGTGCTGGGCTCCAGCCTGATCGGCGTGGCGGTGGATTACCCGCTGCACTACCTGTCGAAAAGCTGGAGCCTCAAGCCGTGGCGCAGTTGGCCGGCGTTGCGCCTGACCCTGCCAGGGCTGAGCCTGAGCCTGGCCACCAGTTGCATCGGTTACCTGGCGCTGGCCTGGACGCCGTTCCCGGCGCTGACACAAATCGCCGTGTTCTCCGCCGCAGGCCTGGTCGGTGCCTACCTGTGCGCCGTGTGCCTGTTGCCGGCGCTGCTCAAGGGTGTCGAACTGCGCCCGGCACAATGGCCGTTGCGTATCGCCGAATGCCTGTGGTTGCTGCGTGAGGCCTTACTCAAGCGCGTCCCCAGCCCGGTGTTGCTGGCGCTGGTGCTGCTGTTCTGCGCCGGTGGCCTGTGGCAGTTGAACAGCAAAAACGATATCCGCCAGTGGATCGGCGCACCGCCGCAATTGCTGCAAGAGGCCCAGGCCGTGGCGCGCATTACCGGGTTCCAGCCCACCAGCCAGTTCTTCCTGGTGCGCGCCGAGAACAGCAACAGTTGCTGGAGCGCCAACGTGCCTTGGGCCAGCGCCTGGATCAATTGGTGAACATGGATAAGCTCCAGGGTTACCTGGCGCTCACTCAACTGGTCAACCTGCCGGCCGAGCAGCAGCAGCTGCGCGATGCCCTGAACGCCCTCGCGCCGCATTGGCAACCGCTGCTGGACCTCGGCGTACCGGCCAGCGCCCTGCAAGCCGAAGTCGCGCAGCTGCAAGCGTTGCCCACCGAAGACATCGACGCCGCGCTGGCAGGCCCGTTGGCCGAACCCTGGCGCACGCTGTGGCTCGGCCCGATGGACGGTGGCGTGGCGGCAATGGTCAGCCTGCAAGGCTTGAACAACCCGGCGCTGCTGCGCGTGCAGGCGGTGGACTTGCCCGGCGTGCAGTTGGTCGATCGCCTCGGTGATTTGAACCGCGTCTTCGCCGCCACGCAGATCAGCGCCGCCGAATTGAAACTGATGTCGTGCGGACTGATCGTGCTGCTGTTGATTCTGCCGTTCGGCTTCAGCGGCGCCTTGCGCATCGTTGCCCTGCCCTTGCTGGCCGCGCTGTGCAGCCTGGCGAGCCTGGGTTGGCTGGGCCAGCCGCTGACGTTGTTCAGCCTGTTCGGTTTACTGCTGGTCACGGCGATCAGCGTCGACTACGCGATCCTGATGCGTGAACAGATTGGCGGCGCTGCTGTCAGCCTGTTGGGGACGCTGCTGGCGGCGCTGACGACCTGGTTGTCGTTCGGCCTGCTGGCGGTGTCCAGTACCCCGGCGGTGAGTAACTTCGGTTTATCGGTGAGCCTGGGCCTGGCGTTCAGCTTTATGCTGGCGCCCTGGGCCGGTCATCGCAAACACGCCTTATGAATCTGATTATCGCCCATGCGGCAAGGAGCCCTCGTGCCCATAGTTGAAATGGAACGCCGCCAGGTCGTGGTGATCGGTGCCGGTCCGTCCGGCGCCATCGCCGCCGCGCTGCTCAAGCGTAAAGGGCATGATGTATTGATCATCGAGCGCCAGCATTTCCCGCGTTTCTCGATCGGCGAAAGCCTGCTGTCGCACTGCATCGACTTTATCGAAGAAGCGGGCATGCTCGACGCTGTGCAGGCGGCCGGCTTCCAGGTAAAAACCGGCGCGGCGTTCGCCTGGGGCGAGCGTTACAACGCCTTTGATTTCAGCGACACGTTCAGCAACGGCAAGCCGACGACCTTCCAGGTGCAGCGCGGCGAGTTCGACAAGTTGCTGGCCGACCAGGCCGCGCTGCAAGGCGTGGAGATTCGCTACGGCGAAACCATCGTCGGCGTGGACCTCAAAGGCGAAACCCGCTACCTGCACGTGCGCCGTGAGAACGGCAGCGAGTACCACCTCAAGGCCAAGTTCGTGCTCGACGCCAGCGGTTACGGCCGCGTGCTGCCGCGTCTGTTGGACCTGGAAGCGCCGTCGAACTTCCCGGTACGCCAGGCGGTGTTCACCCACATTGAAGACCGCATCGAACACCCGGGCTTCGATCGCAGCAAGATTCTTGTCACCACGCATCCGACGAAGCGCGATATCTGGTTCTGGACCATCCCGTTCAGCAACGGCCGCTGCTCGGTAGGCGTGGTCGCGGCCAAGGAGCATTTCGACGGCCGTGACACCGACCTCGACGCCTGCCTGCGCGGTTTTATCGACGAAACCCCGAGCCTGGCGGGCGTGCTGCAACATGCCGTGTGGGACACCCCGGCGCGCACCATCGGCGGCTACTCGGCCAACGTCAAAACCCTGCATGGCCCAGGCTTCGCGCTGCTGGGCAACGCGGCGGAATTCCTCGACCCGGTGTTCTCGTCCGGCGTGACCATCGCTATGCGTTCGGCGAGCATGGCCGCGGGCCTGCTGGACCGTCAGCTCAAAGGCGAAACCGTGGACTGGCAAACCGAGTTTGCCGAACCGTTGAAACGCGGCGTCGACACCTTCCGCTGCTACGTCGAAGGCTGGTACGCGGGCACCTTCCAGGACGTGATTTTCCACATGGGCGCTCGCCCGAGATCAAGTCCATGATCAGCTCGATCCTCGCCGGCTACGCCTGGGACGAACGCAACCCGTTCGTCAGCGAGCCCAAGCGGCGGTTGCGGATGTTGTCGCAGATTTGTGCGAGTGAACCGGTATGACGTCCCGGTACCTGAGTAAAAACTACGTCGAAGAAACCCGATTCGGCTTCTGGTTCCTGCGCAGCCACACCTGGCAGCATCATGTGTTGCGCGTGGCGATCAACGACCTGCGCAGCCTGTTCAGCGAGCCGCTGCCAGACGCGCCGGTGCTGCTGGACGCCGGATGCGGCCAGGGCAAGTCCTTCAAGCTGCTGCAGCAGGTGTTCGCGCCTGGGCGCCTGATCGGCGTGGACGCCGACCCGCACAGCCTGGAAATGAGCCGGGAGGAAGCGACCCGCCAACACCTGGCCGTCGAGCTGATCGGCAGCGATTGCGCCACTCTCGACCTGCCCGATGCCAGCGTCGACATTGTGTTCTGTCACCAGACCTTCCACCACCTGGTCGAGCAGCACCACGCATTGCAGGCGTTCTACCGGGTGCTCAAGCCCGGCGGCTACTTGCTGTTTGCCGAGTCCACCGAAGCCTATATCGACACCTGGGTGATTCGCTGGCTGTTCCGTCACCCCATGCATGTGCAAAAAAGCGCCGAAGCGTACCTGCAGATGCTCCGCGAGCAGGGCTTTGAGTTCGCCGCGCAGAACGTCTCGTACCCGTATCTGTGGTGGAGCCGCGCCACCGATTTCGGCCTGCTTGAGCGCTGGGGCCTGCGTCAGCCAAAACCGGTGGGCCAGCGTGAGGAAACCCTGGTCAACTGCGTGGCGCGCAAGCCCCTGCGGAGCGCCGCACCATGACTCGCGGGTTACTGCTCGGTTGCCTGTTGCTGCTGAGCGCCTGCGCCAGCCAGCCGCCGCTGCCGCAAAGAACACCGGCCCTGGCCTTGCCGATGCAATTGCATGTGCAGCGCCTGGCGGACGGCCAGAGCCAGGACTGGCTGCTGGTGATCCAGCGCGAAGATGGCGCGGTCCGCTGGTCGATGATGGACCCGTTGGGCATCCCCCAGGCCCGGCAAAAGCTGGTCGATGGCCAGTGGCAAGCCGACGGTTTGCTGCCGCCCAACCCCCAGGCACGCGAGCTGTTCGCCGCGCTGCTGTTTGCCCTGACCTCGGCGGATGAGGTCCGCGCGCTTTACCCCAGCGCCCAGGCGATGGACCTGACGCGTACGTTGCCGGGCCATTGGCAGATCGTTTACCAATCCTCGGAAGTGTTCAGCGTGAACATGACCGGGCAGCCCTTGCGTTATCGCATCACACCGCTTGGGGCTAGCCGATGACCGCGTACCTCAATGCCCTTGGGCTGATCTGCGCACTTGGCCGTGGCCAGGCGGACGTCAGCCGCAGCCTGTTTGCCGGCGATTGCTCGGGCATGCGCGCCGAAAGCGGCTGGGTGCCGGAGCGCGTGCTGCCGGTGGCCGGCGTGCACGGCAAACTGGCGAGCATCCCGCCGGAGCTTGGCCAGCAGAGCAGCCGCAATAACCAGTTGCTGCTGGAGGCTGCGCTGCAGATCGAGGGCCAGATTCGCCAGGCCATCCACACCTATGGGGCCTCGCGGGTCGGCGTCGTATTGGGCACCAGCACCTCGGGCATCGACGAAGCCAGTCGCGGCATCGCCCAGTACCTGCGGGAACAGCGGTTCCCTGGCGGCTACGATTACCAGCAACAGGAACTCAGCGCCCCGGCGAACTTCCTCGCCGATTGGCTGCAACTGAGCGGTCCGGCCTATGTGATCTCCACTGCCTGCACCTCCAGCGCCCGTGCCTTGATGAGCGCCCAGCGCCTGCTCGACCTGGGCGTGTGCGACGCGGTGATCTGCGGCGGGGTCGACAGCCTGTGCAAGCTCACGCTGAACGGGTTTATCGCACTGGATGCGGTCTCTAACACGCGCTGCAATCCATTTTCGGCGAACCGCGATGGCATCAATATCGGCGAAGCGGCGGTCCTGTTTCTGATGAGCCGCGAGCGGCGTCCGTGGCCTTGCTGGGCGGCGGCGCCAGCTGTGACGCTCACCATATTTCCGCGCCCGAGCCCACCGGCAAGGGCGCGTTGCAGGCGATGCGCAAGGCCTTGGCCTGCGCGAACCGGGTGCCTGGGCAGATCGGCTACCTGAACCTGCACGGCACCGCCACCCAGCACAACGACGCCATGGAAAGCCTGGCCGTCGCCAGCCTGTTCCCCGACGGCGTGGCCTGCTCATCGACCAAACCCATGAGCGGCCATACCCTGGGCGCAGCCGGTGCGTTGGAGGCGGCGTTCTGCTGGCTGAGCCTGGCCCACGGCCGGTGCGCCCCACGTGTGGGACGGCCAGCCCGACCCTGCGCTGCCCGCCTTGCACTGGGCGCGCCTGGGCGACACCCTGGAAAAACCCTGCCTGATGAGCAACTCGTTTGCCTTCGGCGGCAATAATGTCAGCCTGATTATCGGAGAGGCCCCATGATCGATTGGCCACTCGCCGAACTGCTGCCCCATGCGGGCGACATGATCCTGATCGACCAGGTGCTGTCGTTCGATGAAGAGCAGATCCGCACCCGCACCACCGTCAAGCCCGGCGGCCTGTTCAACGCCGCCGACGGCAGCCTGCCGGCCTGGGTCGGCATCGAGTTGATGGCGCAAAGTGTCGCCGCCTACGCCGGTTGCCATGCGCGCCGCAAAGGCGAAGCCGTGGCACTGGGCTTCCTGCTGGGCACCCGCAAATTCGAGTGCAACGTGGCGCACTTTCCCGCCGGCGCCGAGCTGACCATCCACGGCCTGCGCTCCCTGGAAGACGACAACGGCATGGGTGTGTTCGAATGCCACCTCACCGGCAGCGGTATCCAGGCCAGTGCGCGCTTGAACGTATTTCGACCGCCCCAGGCGGCCAACTATTTAGCTGAATCGAAGGACCAAACGTCATGACTGAATCCGTACTGGTCACCGGCTCCAGCCGTGGCATCGGCCGCGCCATCGCACTGCGCCTGGCCCAGGCCGGGCATGACATCGCGCTGCACTGCCGCAGTGGGCGCGCCGAAGCCGACGCAGTACAGGTCGAAATCCAGGCCCTGGGACGCCAGGCGCGGGTGCTGCAATTCGACGTGGCGGATCGCGCCCTTTGCAAAGAAATCCTTGAGGCTGATGTAGAGCAACATGGCGCCTACTACGGCGTGGTGCTCAACGCCGGCCTGACCCGCGACGGCGCGTTCCCGGCCTTGTCGGACGACGATTGGGACGTGGTGATGCGCACCAACCTGGACGGTTTCTACAACGTACTGCACCCGGTGATGATGCCGATGATCCGGCGTCGTGCCGCCGGGCGTATCGTGTGCATCACGTCGGTTTCCGGGCTGATCGGCAACCGTGGTCAGGTCAACTACAGCGCCTCAAAAGCCGGCCTGATCGGCGCCGCCAAGGCCCTGGCCATCGAACTGGGCAAGCGCAAGATCACCGTCAACTGTGTGGCACCGGGGTTGATCGATACCGCCATGCTGGATGAAAACGTACCGGTGGAAGAACTGATGAAGATGATCCCGGCGCAGCGCATGGGCACCCCGGAGGAGGTCGCCGGTGCGGTGAATTTCTTGATGTCGGCCGAAGCCGGCTATATCACTCGCCAGGTGTTGGCGGTGAATGGGGGCTTGTGCTGATGAAACGCGTAGTCGTCACCGGCATGGCCGGCATCACCTCCCTGGGCGGCGATTGGGCCACCATCTCGGCCAACTTTCGCGCCAACCGCAGCGGCATTCGCCGCATGAACGAGTGGGACCGGTTTACCGAGCTGAACACGCGCCTGGCCGGGCCGATTGATGATTTCGTGGTGCCCGCGCACTGGACGCGCAAGCAATTGCGCAGCATGGGCCGTGTCTCGCGCCTGGCGGTGTGGGCGGCGGAGCGGGCGTTGCAGGACGCCGGCTTGCTCGGTGACGAGTCGATCAAGGACGGGCGCATGGGCGTGGCCTGTGGTTCGTCCACCGGCAGCACCGACGAGATCAAGGCCTTCGGCAATATGTTGCTCAACTCGGTGGCCGAGGGGCTCAATGCCAACTCGTATGTGCGCATGATGCCGCACACCACGGCGGCGAATATCAGCATCTTTTTTGGCCTGACCGGACGTTTGATCCCCACCTCCAGCGCCTGCACCAGCGGCAGCCAGGGCATCGGTTACGCCTACGAGGCGATCAAGTTCGGCCGCCTGCCGCTGATGCTCGCCGGTGGCGCCGAGGAACTGTGCCCCACCGAAGCCATGGTGTTCGACGCGCTCTACGCCACCAGCCTGAAGAACGACGCACCGCAGACCAGCCCACGCCCCTACGACAGCGGCCGCGATGGCCTGGTGATCGGCGAAGGCGGCGGCATGCTGGTGCTGGAAGAGTTGGAGCATGCCCTGGCCCGTGGCGCGCACATCCACGCAGAGCTTGTCGGCTTCGGCAGCAACGCCGACGGCCAACACACCACCCGTCCGGAACAGAAAACCATGCGCCGCGCCATGGAGCTGGCCCTGGAAGATGCCGGACTTGAACCGTCCGCCATCGGCTACGTGAATGGCCACGGCACCGCCACCGACCAGGGCGACATCGCCGAAACCCTGGCCACCAGCAGCCTGTTCGGCCCGCGTATGCCGATCAGCTCGCAAAAAAGTTTCCTCGGCCACACCCTGGGCGCATGCGGGGCGCTGGAGTCATGGTTCAGCATTGAGATGATGAACCGCGACCAGTACGTGCACACCTTCAACCTGGAGTCAGTCGACCCGCAATGCGGTGAGCTGGATTACCTGCAAGGCGGCTTTCGCCAGATGCACCACGACTACGTGATGAACAACAACTTTGCCTTTGGCGGCGTCAACACCTCGTTGATTTTCCGCCGCTGGTCCTGACTTTTTAATCGATTGGAGAATACGGAATGTCTTCCTTGCTACGCGCCACCCTGATCACCCTGGCCCTGCTGACCGCCGCCGGTTGCACCAGCAAACCAGTGCTCAACACCCAGCACGACCTGCAGGCCGACACCCAGGTCAGCGAAGAAAAAATGAAACAGGTCATCGTCAACGCCCTGCAAAAACGCGAGTGGACGGTGCAACGCCTGAGCCCGCAACTGGTGCAGGCCGAGATCACCGTGCGTAACCAGTACTACGCGGCCATCGACATCCGCTACACCCGCACCAGCTACGCCATCACCTACCGCGACAGCCGTGCGCTGGGCTACAAGGACGGCAAGATTCATCGCAACTACAACCGCTGGGTGAACAACCTGGACAGCGACATCATGGCGGGCTTGCGCAACAATGGCGTGAGTGGTGAGGCCGGGTCGGCGGCGCAGTTGTTTGAGCAGACCGGGACGTCCAAGCAGAACTGAGGCGTTCAATCCTTCAGAAACGACAAAGGGCGCCTTTCGGCGCCCTCTTCACAAACAGGTTGGCTTGTCATCGCCGCCTCCTGCCTGGCTCTGCGATGGCTGGTTGCCCAGGATCCTCAGAGTCTCACAAGCCCCTTTCGGGAACTCGGGCAGTATGCCTGAAATCAGCTCTCCTGCAACACGTGGCAAAGTGCCGTTCGTGCACCGCTCAGCTCATCACACCCCCAAAGCACTGCGTACTGCCACCTTTACGGCTGAAAACTGCTCATGGGAAAGCTCCGCAATTTTGTAAGTTCGTTTGCCCTGCCGGTCTTTGCTTTTAATTCTATCGAGTCGCCCCAGACTAACGGTCGCTACGATATCGCATTTCGCCCAACAGATCGGGCTCGCCTTGAAGATGACTGTCGAGCTGTAAATGATGCGCCAGCACCGTTTGCGGAGCAGTCGTACTCAGAGGAACAACCGTCACCAGCAACTTATTGGTTCGGTGCTTACGTATCACAATGACCGGCCGGATCTTGATGATTTCCGGGACCTCATAGCCTCGGAAATCACATATCAACACGCTGCCCTCCTTGGGCTGATAAAGAAGTGCCATCCATATCACTCGCTTGTAAAAAGGCGATTTTGCGCAAGTTTCCAGCGAATAACTAAGCCGGTTGCGTTACCTGATATGTGACGATGCCTACACCCCTGCCTTACGCGTCAACAACTCCACAAACGCCTTCGCCATCGGCGTCTGAACGCCCTTGCGCTGTACCAGCCATACCGAGGTCACCGCCTCCGGGTCCAGCAAAGTACGATACACCACCCCATCAATACGGATGCGCTGGTAAGAGGCCGGCAGCACCGACACGCCCAGCCCCGCCGCCACCAGGCCGATGATAGTCATCGCCTCTCCTGCTTCCTGGGCGAAGTGGGGGCTGAAGCCGGCGTCGCGGCACAGGCTGAGCAGTTGGGCGTACAGACCACTGCCGTAGCTGCGTGGGAAAAACACAAAAGGCTCGTCAGCCAGTTGCGCCAGATGCAAGCCTCGCTCGCTGCCTTCCACCAATGGGTGACCGGCGCTCAAGACAGCGACCAGCGGTTCGCGCATCAGCTCGATGACGCTCAACGAGTCCGGCAACGGCAGCGGGCGCATCAGCCCCACCTGGATCGACTCATCCACCAGCGACTCGGCCACTTCGGTGCTGCTCATTTCCTGAAGGTTCAGGTGCACCGCCGGGAAGGCCTGGCGAAACGCAAAGATCGCCTGGGGAATGCTGGCGTTGAACGGTGCGGAAGAGGTGAAGCCAATCTTCAACTCCCCCAACTCACCCAACTGTGCGCGCCGCGCTACATCCGACGCCTTGTCCACCTGGGCCAGCACCAACCGCGCTTCGTGCAGGAACAGCGCCCGGCCTCACTCAGCTCAACCCGACGATTGGTACGTTCGAACAACCGTGCCCCCACCTCCTGCTCCAGCGCTTGGATCTGCTGGCTCAGCGGCGGTTGCGAGATGCCCAGCACCTGCGCCGCGCGGCCGAAATGCAGCTCTTCGGCGACAGCGATGAAATACCGCAGATGACGCAATTCCATGCAAACCTCATTAGGTCGTTAAAGCTATCAAACAGGTCGAACAATATATTGGAAAGAATCATTAGCCAGCTATATTCTTTTTTGCATTGCCAACCTGCCAGGCTTTTGCTCCCGAGGTTCCCGTGAAATCTGCTGCCGCGCCACTTGATCAGGATGTCCCGCCCACCGCGCTGGATGAGGTGGTGGCTCAGCTCAATGACGAGTTCATCGAAAAAGGCACGCCGATGTTCCTGCGTACCGTGCTGGCGCTGTTCTCCGGAGGTTTTGCCACCTTTGCCCTGCTGTATTGCGTGCAGCCGATGATGCCCGCGCTGTCCCACGAGTTTTCCATCAATGCGGCGCAAAGCAGCCTGATTCTGTCGGTGGCCACTGCGATGCTGGCCCTGGGCTTGCTGATCACCGGGCCGATTTCCGACACCTTGGGGCGCAAACCGGTGATGGTCGCCGCGTTGTTCTGCGCGGCGCTGGCCACGATTGCCAGCGGCCTGATGCCGTCCTGGGAAGGGATCCTGCTGATGCGTGCGCTGGTGGGCCTGTCGCTCAGCGGCCTGGCTGCCGTGGCGATGACCTACCTCAGCGAAGAGATCCACCCACAACACATCGGCCTGGCCATGGGCCTGTACATCGGCGGCAACGCGATTGGCGGCATGAGCGGGCGCCTGATCATCGGCGTGTTGATCGACTTCGTCAGTTGGCACACTGCAATGCTGATCATCGGTGCACTGGCGTTGATCGCTGCCACGGTGTTCTGGAAGATCCTCCCCGAATCGCGCAACTTCCGCGCTCGCAGCCTCAAGCCGCGCAGCCTGCTGGACGGCTTTGTCATGCACTTCAAGGACGCGGGCCTGCCGTGGCTGTTCCTCGAAGCCTTCCTGCTGATGGGCGCGTTCGTGACCCTGTTCAACTACATCGGCTATCGCCTGTTGGCCGATCCCTACGACCTGAGCCAGGCCGTGGTCGGCCTGCTGTCGTTGGTGTACCTGTCGGGCATCTACAGCTCAGCCAAGATCGGCTCCCTCGCCGACCGCCTCGGCCGCCGTCGCGTGCTGTGGGCGACCATCGTGCTGATGCTCGGCGGTATGGCGCTGACCCTCTTCACGCCGTTGTGGCTGGTGATACCCGGCATGCTGGTGTTCACCTTCGGCTTCTTCGGCGCCCACTCGGTAGCCAGCAGCTGGATCGGCCGCCGCGCGGTGAAAGCCAAGGGGCAGGCGTCATCGTTGTACCTGTTCAGCTATTACGCGGGGTCGAGTATTGCCGGCACGGCGGGCGGATTTTTCTGGCACTTGGCCGGGTGGAATGGGATTGGCGCGTTCATCGTCGCTCTGTTGGTTGGCGCCTTGCTGGTGGCGTTGAAGCTGGCGAAGTTGCCGCCGTTGGCCTCAGCGTGAGGTTCGTGGCGAATGACATCCTGGCCATCACCCGATTGCCCCGAAGCTCATGCAGAACAACCGCGCCGATATGCGCCATCAGCACCAGCAGCAATACCACGCAGGACAAGACATGCACGCGAGTGAACGCGGCAATCTCGGCCGGGTCACTGTCGAACGGTGGAATGAAGACCAGATTAAAGATATTGATCGGACGGTCCATCATCAGCACGCCAGTCACCAGCACCACACCCAATACCCCATACATAGCTTTATGAACCAGGAGCGCCAGCCACTGCTGCGGCGAACGTTTGACGAATGCATCCAGACCGTGGGTAAAGGAGCAATAAACCCTCAAGACAAATACCGGGATATAGAGAGCGGTCAATGACACGTTGAAGAACCCGACCCACGCTTTGACCGATTCAGGAACAGTAAACACAGCTACGTAAAAGCCGGACAGCAATGACCACAGAATGACGATGGCCGAGACCCAATGCAGCCATTTTTGAGTCGCTGAATAAGGGGAAGTTTTCATCGTTTGATCACCTGACAATTTCATCCAAGTACACCTGTAAAAATCCAGCCCATAGTTGCCACGAGCTACAGCTCAATGTGAGCCTCAAGACGGTCTGCGCGCTTCACCAGCGTGAGCACCTCGAAGGTATCCACGTCTCGCTCCAATACTGCCAACCAGTTGAGCAATGCCTCTGCCTCGCCGTTGAGGCTCAAACGCAGGCGCTCGTTTTGTACCTCGACCTGGGTAACGTTAAGCCCCGACGCTTCGGCGCTGTCGTTGATGCTCGATGCCGAAGGCTGGACGGCCGCGGGCCCGGTACGCTGCGGCTGGGCGCTTTGTACCTGCTGAGCCAATAGCAGTTGTTGCTGGTGATACCGTTCAACGGTGGCCAACCGCTCACGACCGGGTAGCCATAGCGTCTGGAACAGCAGCACACCGATCAAAAACACTGCCAACCCTTTGAGTAGAAAACGGTCACGCGACGACAATGCATTCCAGGCTTGCAGCCCCCTCATGACGGGTCCTCCAGCATCAGCACGGCTTGAACACGATTACCTTCCTTGCTGGCGCTGCCCATGCGAACCGGCATGCCGCTCTGGCGTCCTTGTTCCTGCAAACGGGCAAGCGCGCCGAGGTCATGGGCCGTCAACTGGATCTTCCAGCCATCGCCACGCCGAAACTCCATGCGGTGGACTTCTACGTCGGCGCTGCCAATAACCTGTTCGGCGAGGCTGACCAGGCGTACCAGCGGCGCCTTTGCCTCGTGCGGGTTCTGGCCCTGCACGGCCTTGAGTTGCGCGGCGAGATCGACAATACGGCCCTGCTGCGGGTACAGCGCCTGGAAGCGCGCCACACTCTGCGCATAAAGCTGCTGGGCTTGCCCTTCGACGTACTGGATACGCAGCTGCGTGAAGCCCCAATCGAGCACGCACGCCAGGGCTGCCGCCAACACGACGGTTGACCAGGGACAGGCATATCCAACCCGACGAAACTCACCTTGCAGCAAATCGATCGTTTGACCCGGGTTGCCCCATAGCGCGCGTTCGATATGAACCCGGCTCTGCTCTTCGTCAGGCCATTGCAGGGGTGTTTCCAGCAATGGCTCCAGCGCTTTGAGGGCCGGAACGGACATCGCCAGGCGCACGGGCTCGCCCACGACCCGACGGCCATACCACTGCACCGCGACCTGGCCGCCATCGCCAAGAAGGTCGGCGTCGACATGCACGCTGCGCACCTTGATGCCCAACGTTACCAGTTCATCCAACAGCGCCTTGAAACGTGCCTTGTGGGTCACCAGCACCGTGAAGCAACCCATTGCGTCACGCTGAGCAAGCCCGGCATGCACGGCCTCCAGCTCTTCGCCCAACTGGTCTTCTATGGCGAAAGCAACAGCCTGGGGGCCGGGCTGGCGCTTGGAGGGCCATGCCTGGCTGCGTAACGCACTGCACATTTCCATTGGCAACAACAATTGAACAGGCTGCCCTTCCAGGTCGAGAGCCGCGTCAGCCAAATGCATCGGTCGACAGTCATCCGGCGCTCGCCAGACACAGCAAGGCCATTCGCTCAACGTTCCCACACGGCCCTCGGGGCTTAAATGAAGCCAGGTTTTCATGATGAGGTCTCGCTCAGTGATGGCGCAGGAAAGCGACGTTGTACGACGCGCCAGCGCCCGGTTTTAAGCTCGCGCTCCACCTCGCTGGCCAGATGCAAGCGGCCGGTGCCCAGACGCACGTCCACCTTGATCCGAAACCAACGACTGCTGATGCCCAGCCCATGGCCGCTCACGCCCAACCCGGCAATCAGCGGGTCACGGGTGAATGCCTGCACACTCGCGTAGCCAGTTGCCGGGCGTTGGCTGGCCAAGGCGACGGCAGTTGGTGGCGAGACACCCTCCAGGGTCGCCAGCATCTGCGGCAAAGCGGTGTTGATGTTCAAGCTAGCGTCCTTGGGCAGCAGCGCTACCCACGGTTCCAGCCGTCGTAGCGTCTGGCCGTCAATGCCCGGCAGCAGGCGCAACTGGCTCAGTTCACGTTGCGCCGGCACGTCACCTGCGGCACGTAGATCCAGCGCCGGTAACCCCAGGGAGGCGAGCAAACGCAACCAGCGCTGCTCGATGACTTGATCCACTTGCCCCGTGCCAAGCAGGGCATTGATGTTCAAGCGTGCAGAAAGGTCTTCGATCTCAAGCGTGACGCGCGCGCCGTGCGCATCAAAGGGCCAGGCCGCGCTTGACCATGCCTGGCGTGGTGGATCAACGATGATGCGTCATCGTGCGGCGCCGTCAGTGTCACCATGGCCCACGCCTCGGCCGACAACGCCAACTGGCGCAGCTGCAACTGGTGGATCTGGCGGGCACTGCTCTGCACCATCAAATGATGGCTGCGCAGCATGCCCGCAGTGAGCAACAACGCCAGACTCATGACCAGCAACACGCTGAGTAGGGCGACGCCCCGCTGCCGCTGTCTCATGGCGGCCCCTGGGGCAGAAGCAACACGCGGCGTATCTGCTCGAAGCGACCGACCGACAACACCAGCTCGAGTGCTTGAGGAGGCGTCTGGGCAGCGCCCCTGCCCACCGGCCACACATTGCTCCAGCCGGTGTCGGGGTCAAACAGGCGCCAATTCAACAAGCGCACGTCCTCCAGCAACTTCTGGCGCTCGACCCTCGACGACTCCAAGCCTCGGCTTTCACGCCACAGCACCTGATTGTCCAGGCGATAGAGCACTTGCTGGCGCTCACTGCGTGGCAAGTCCTGCGGGTTACGCCAGTGAGTGCGCAGCAGTTGCAGGGAGGTGGGGCCAAGGGCAAACACCGAGGAAGCCACTTGCAAGGCATCCCGCTCGATGACCGCAATGGCGCGTTGCAGGCGACGCAGTTCCTGTTCATGACTGGCAGTGCCTTGTTGCGCCCGTACCACGGTGTCGAACAGACGCCCGCTGGCCAGCCCAAGCAGGGCGAAAATGGCCAATGCGATCACCAGCTCCAACAGGGTGAAACCCGCCTGCTTATTCATCCTCGGCGCGTATCCAACCCTGGGTGTGATAGACCGGCAAATCACTGCCGACGGGACTCACGCTGATATCGACTTTGAGCAGGCGAGCATCAGTGGTCGGGGTTATCGCCTGATCGACGAGCCAATCGCGTCCATCGAAGCGCCGCAGCAGTTGCTGATGTCCCGACGCGGCTGGCTGCAAACGCAGTTCAGTCAGTTGGTTGTCCGCCACCCAGGCACACTGTGCCAGCTCTTGCAGTCGTGCATTCTGGCGCAACGAGTAGTGACTGGCAGTGATCACGGCGCCGGCCAGTGTTGCGAAGATCACCAAGGCGATCATGACTTCCAGCAAGGTGAAACCACGATCGCTCGCGTGGCGATTGCGACGCCGCCGGTGCTTAGCTTTCAATGGACAACGCTCCGATCCCATCACTGATAATGCGCGTCCACACCTGCCCTTCGGATACGAAGGACAAGACAAACGCGCTGACTTCATCGCTGCTGAGCATCAGCACTTGCGGCGCGAAGCTTTCAAGGCTCGAGCGCCGCCCTTCCTGTTCAAGGTGCAACTGCACGCCTTCCTCCAGCAGCCGGGCCCCACCCGCAGGGCGCCAACCCTCGGGGTCGAGGCGATAGGCCTGAAATTCGTCGCGCCGCACGCGAATGCCGTATTCATGCCCTTCGATCACCGCTTGCTCGCGCAAATGCTCGATCAGTTGCACTAACTGCGAAGCCTCCTGCCGCGCCTGACGAGCGGGGTTATTCCCGGACACCAGGCTTATCGCGCCCAGCACGATGCCGACCAGTGCAATCACCACCATCAGTTCCAGCAAGGTAAAACCACGGCTATACCTGGGCACTGGATCAGTCTCCCCAGTTACCGATATCGGCGGCATGCCCCTCGCCGCCCGGCGCGCCATCGGCGCCGAGGGAATACAGGTCGTAGCCACCATTGACGGTACGCACGCCCGGGTTCAGGTATTGATAGGGCGTACCCCAAGGGTCGACCGGCACACTTTTCAGGTAGCCCTGGGGGTTCCAGTGCCTCGGCGATGGGCTGCCCGCGGGCCGTTTGCTCAAGGCCTCGAGGCCTTGCAGGGTCGACGGATAGTGCCCATTGTCGAGGCGGTACATCTCCAGGCTGGTGGCGACGGCCTGCACATCGGTCCTGGCCGCGGTCACCTTGGCCTGATCAGGCTCCCCATGAACTGCGGCACCACAATGGCCCCCAGCACCCCGATGATGACCACCACCACCATGATTTCGATCAGGGTAAAACCGCGTTGTCCCTTGGGCATTCAGTTCACCAGTTGGTTAAGGCTGAGGATCGGCAACAGAATGGCCATGACGATCAGCAGCACCACACCGCCCATCACCACCAGCATTGCCGGTTCGAACAAACTCACCACCAGCGTGATGCGGGCGGCGAGGCTTTTTTCCTGTTGCTCGGCGGCGCGCGCCAGCATCCTGTCGAGTTCACCGGCGCGTTCGCCGCTGGCAATCATGTGCAGCATCAGCGGCGGTATATCCCCACCGGCCTCGAGGCCTCGGGTCAACGTGCCGCCCTCTCGCACCGAGCGCGCGACATCGCACATGCGGCTGCGGATAGTCACGTTACCGATTACCGCCGCGGCAATTTCCAGCGCATCCACCAGAGGCACGGCGCTCTTGCCAAGGATGGCCAAGGTACTGGCGAACCGGGCCGCCTCCATCTCACGAAACACACCCCCCAACAACGGCAGGCGCAGCATCAGGCGGTGCCACCGCCAGCGCCAGTGCGGCTGACGCAGGCTCCAACGCAGCAGCAGGCCTGCGCCCGCCAGCATCAGCGCGAGTACCCAGGCATATCCGCGCACACCCTGGCTGAGGGTGATCATCGCTTGGGTCAGCCAGGGCAACGGCTGGCCACTGTCGACGAAGATTTTCACCACATCCGGCACCACATAGCCGAGCAGGAAACCGACGATGGCCACGCAGGCAAACATCAACAACGCCGGATACACCAGCGCCAACTGGATCTTCTGGCGCGACGCCTGACGGGCTTCGGTATACGCCGCCAACTGGTCAAGGACATGCCCCAAGTACCCAGAGCGCTCACCCGCCGCAATGGTGGCGCGCAACACATCAGGAAAGGCCCTGGGATAGGCGCCGAGGGCCGAAGCCAGGGATTGCCCCTCCATCACCCGGTCGCGTACCTGCGAGAGCATCGTGCTGACCCGGCGCCTCTGGCTTTGCTGGGCCACCGCTTGCAGTGCCTGTTCCAGCGGAAGCCCGGCCTGGACCAGGGTCGATAACTGCAAGGTCAACAGCGCCAGGTCCGCAGCGCTCATTCTCGTCGCCCCGCCCACTCCAGCCCCCATGCGTTCGCTTGCCAGTCGCATGCGGCTCGGCAGCAGGCCACGCTCACGTAGCAATTGCCGGGCATGGCGCGGGCTGTCGGCCTCTTGGCGCCCCTTGCATGAACGGCCAGATCGGTCATGGGCGCGATAGTCATAGGTAGGCATGGCTAGTCTTCCTGGGTTACCCGCAGCAACTCATCCACGCTGGTCAGCCCTTCAAGCACGCACCGACGACCATCCTCGAACAAGCTGCACGAGTACCGCCGTGCCTCGGCCAGTAGCGCCTGCTCACTGCCCCCCTGATGTATCAATGCGGACAGTGCCGGCGTAACCGTGACCAGTTCGTAGATACCGATACGCCCGCAGTAACCCTGCCGGCAGTTTTCGCAGCCCGCAGCCTTGAACACACGCGGCGCCTGGGCAGGATCGAGCCCCAGCCGGCGGCACACCTCGGCATCGGCCGCCACGGCGGTCTTGCAGGCGGGGCACAACGTGCGTAACAAGCGCTGCGCAAGTACACCCACCAGGGACGAAGCCAGCAGATAAGCGTCTACGCCCATATCCACCAGGCGAGTGACGGCGCCAATCGCGCTGTTGGTGTGCAGCGTCGACAGCACCAGGTGCCCGGTGAGGGAAGCCTGAACGGCAATTTCGGCGGTTTCACTGTCCCTGATCTCGCCCACCATCACCACGTCCGGATCCTGGCGCAGGATCGCTCGCAAGCCACGCGCAAACGTCATGTCGACCTTGGGGTTGACCGGCGTCTGGCCGATGCCCGGCAGGTGATATTCAATCGGGTCTTCCACCGTAAGGATGTTGCGGGTCTGGTCATTGAGATGGGCCAGCGCGGCATACAAGCTGGTGGTCTTGCCCGAACCGGTCGGGCCGGTCACCAGGAAGATCCCGTGAGGTCTGCCAAGCAATTGCTGCAACTGACTGAGGGTACTCGGCGACATCCCCAGGCGCGCCAGTTGCAGGCGCCCGGCCTGTTTGTCGAGCAGGCGCAGTACCACACGTTCGCCGTGAGCCGAAGGCAAGGTGGATACCCGTACGTCCACCTCATGCCCTGCCAGGCGCAGCGCCATGCGGCCGTCCTGCGGCACACGCTTTTCGGCGATATCCAGGCGTGCCATGACTTTGATTCGCGACACCAGCAAGGTCGCCAGCTCACGCCGTGGCCGCAGCATTTCGCGCAGTTGCCCATCAACGCGCATGCGTACTACCAGCGTGTGCTCGAAGGTCTCCAGGTGGACATCCGAGGCCTTTGCCCGCACGGCCTCACTGAGCAATGCGTTGATCAACCGAATGATCGGCGCATCCCCTTGCTGCTCCAGCAGGTCGGCCGTTTGCGGCACCTGGTCCACCAGGCTGAACAAGTCCAGTTCCTCGTCCAAGCCTTGGGCGACCTGTTCAGCTGCCGCCTGCCCCTCGCTGTAAATCCTCGCCAACGCCAGAGCAAACGCTTCGTCAGTCACCAGGCGTGGCGGCAGTTCTTGCTCACACAGGCGCAGGGCCTCGGTAATCGCGCTCAATGGCGTAGCGCCACGGACCATTAAATGTCCATCGTCGATCAGTACACCGAAACGCCGGGCAAACCCGAAGGGCAATGGCTTCATTGGCTGACCCCGGGACGCTGGCGCGGGTCGAACAATTGCGCCGCTTCATCGGGCAATTGCATGGCGCCAGGTGGACGCTCGCCGCGCAAGTCCTGATAGCGTTCCTGGCTGAGCCTGGACAAGTCCTGGCCACTGCGGACGATCGTCGGGCGCAGGAAGACCATCAGGTTGCTCTTGACCTGGGTATCACGGCTCCAGCGAAACAATGCGCCCAGGTAAGGAATGTCACGCAACAGCGGCACACCGCTGGCCTGCGTTCGTACGCTGTCCTTGATCAGGCCACCGATCACGATGATCTCGCCATCATCCGCCAGGATCGTGCTTTTGAGCGCGCGCTTGTTGGTGATCAGGTCAGAGGAGTCGACGCCGGCGACCGCAGGCGCGATATCGGACACCTCTTGCGCGACTTCCAGGCGCAGGGTCGAGCCCTCGTTGATATAGGGCTTGATCTTGAGGCTGATCCCGACGTCCTTGCGCTCCACCGTAGTGAAGGGATTATCCGCACCGCTGCTGTTGGTCGCGTAGGAGCCGGTCTTGAACGGCACGTTCTGACCGACGATGATTTCCGCCTCCTGGTTGTCCAGGGTCAGCAGACTCGGCGTCGATAACAGGTTGCTACGCGTGTTGCTGGCCAGGGCGGATACCAACGCACCGAATCGATCGCCACCCAGCTTGAGCAGGGCCCCCTCCGGCGCGACGGTTTTATCATCGAACTTGAGCGCGCCAAGGATCGGGATACCAGTACCGGGGAAGTTCACGAGCCCTTGGCTGCTACCGCGATTGAACGACCATTGCACCCCCAGTGCCTCGCTGATATCACCGCTGACTTCAACGATGGCGGCGTGAATCAATACTTGGGCGCGCGGCTGGTCCAGCTCGCGCACGATGCCCTCAAGGGTGGCCAGTTGTACCGCTTCGGCAACGACCACCAGAGCATTCTGGCTTTCATCGGCCCTGACCATGAAAGGCGCGTTGGCCGTCGATTCTTTCAGGGCTGCGCCGGAGGGTTGGGTTTTCATCCCTTGCCCCATGGAATCCAGCACCTCGGCCAATTGCTTGGCGTCGCTGTAGCGCAGGCGGATGACGCGGGCATTGTCCAGGCGGGCGGGCGTCGCCGTATCCAGGCTACGCGCCAGTTGCACCAGACGCTGGCGCGCAGCCGCCGTGCCCACGATCACCAGCCGGTTGCTACGCGTATCGGCCAGCACCTGGATGGGACTGTCGGCACTCTGCTTGCCGATGGACGCCTCCATCAGGCGCGCAATATCTGCCGCCACACCATGCTGCAAGACCACCAGTTCGTGCGCATTCTTCGCACCGGAATCCAACTGCCGGACGACATCGCCAATACGACGCACATTGCGAGCGGTATCCGTGATCACCAACGCATTGGCTGATACCGAAGGACCGACGTAACCGTTGGCCGAAATCAATGGCCGCACCAGTCCCGCCAGATCTGCTGCGTTGCTGGCCCCCAAGGCAATGACTTGAGTGACGAACTGCTGTGCAGCCGATACCTGCGCGTCGGCATCACCGGACTGGCTCTTGGCCTGGGCTGCCGGAATGATGAGCAACTGGTCGCCTTGGTCGATCACCGTAAAATCATGGGCATCGAGCACACTGTAAAACAGTCGTCGCACACCCTCGCGATCCAACGCCTGACGCGACACCACGCTGATGCGTCCCTGGACCGTCGGGTCCAGGATCACCGTGGTGTCGAGGATACTCGACATCTCCTCCACGACATCGCGCAGCTCGGCATCGTTCATCGCCAACTGCCAGCGTTGCTCTGCTGCCAACGATTGCCCGGCATACCACAACATGCCTAGCATCAATGCCCCGACAGCGCCTTTCAGGGTACTCATGGGCCTAGTGACTCCTGGTTTTTTCGACCGTAGGCCGTAAATGAACGGTGGCGGCCGAGCTCTGCACCTGCGCAAGCTGAAGAAATCGCCCGGTGCTTGCCCTGTGCAGGTTCAGCGACTCTTCACGCCCCTGGCGCCACAACACCACCTGCGCCGTCTCGATGCGACGCAGCACGCTGCCTCCCGGCAAGCGCTCGCCGGTACGGTAAAACCGCGCCCCGTCAGGGCCGTCCAAAAGCGCGCGCGAATCGCTGTCGTTGGCAACTACAATGGCCCGCAGTGTCAGCGGCTCGGCACTGTTCAAGCGACTGCCTTGGGTCGCCAGGCCAAACACTGTCGCCACTGCAAGGGGATTGAGCGTGACGGCCTGCGGTGCCGCGGCTACCGGCAGAGGCGCCGTCGGCACAGATGTAATCGACGCTTGGCGCAACTGCCATTCTTGATAGGCGAGCGTGAGCCCATAGCTTAAAGGCAATAGCAGCAACAATACGGTCGGCTTCATAGCGAGAAATCAAAACCTTGAAACAAATAGCATCAAGTAACAGAGACCCACGAAAGTCCTGGCAACGGACCAACCTAGAGGCGCCATCAATTAATACAGCCTGTTAAAAAAGTATTCATATAAGAAAAAACACCCAGGCAAGTTCGATACAACTTGCCTGGGCTTAGTTGACTAATGAATCAAAGTTGATCCCACGCCGCCTGCCAGTGATGGCCTACCCCCGGTTCGAAGCCGTTGGCAGTGGGCAGGTATTGTTTGCAGTAACCCGACGCAGGGAACGGTTTGCACTCATAAACTTCACCCGTTTTCGAATGCAATACGCGGGTACCCGCTTCGTAGCTTGCCAGCCCTTCAGGGAAGACGAAGTGATAGTCCTTCGCCCCGCCTTCACCCGTCAGGTTCACAGGCTGGGTATCCTGGCGCGTGGTACGCCCATCGACCGTGGTGCCCAGCAGCGTCATATGATGCGTGCCCGGCTCGCTACGCACGTCCATTTCCAGCCAGTTGCTGTAGCCCTGCGCGAGGGCCTTGAGCGTGCCGACCGACTTGTTGTTGGCATCGAACAGCGTGGCTTCGACGTTCATGTCGCGGTTGGCGATCATCGCAAAGCGTACCTTTGCGCGGCCCTTGTCCAATACGTACTCGCTGGCGATTGCGGACAACGCCATGCGCGCCTGCGTGTCCTCCTTGACGTCCAGGGTCAGCTCATAGCGAATAACGCCGCTGTCCTTTTGAGCGAACAGATTGTTGCTGCCTTTGACAGGGGCAATATTGCCCTGCTCATCGCGAATGCCCGCCTGGATCAGGGTCTGGGACTGATTGACCTTTTCAGCCAGCTTGAACGACCAGTTCTGCGGTTGACCCTCGTCGACGCTATCAATCGTGATTTCAACCGAATAGGCCGCGCTCTCGCCACTAGCGCTGAAAGCCCGGGCCTTGACCTTGTCACCCACCAGCAACGTAGCGGATGGCGCGATGCTACCAACGGCGCTCCAACCGCCCGGCAACTCGGGCTCCGCCAGGATGTTCACATCGACCACGTTATAGAAGGCCGCGTCGGTATCACCGACCGTCCAGACGCCTAGGATCACATGTGGCCCACTCTTATCCTGGGGGATCACACAGGCATGCTTGTCGCCACTGACGGGAAGCACATTGCCACCATCCACCGCACAGAATGGCGTACCGTCAAACGATGCACGCTTGAGCGGTTCGTTGGGGTTCCAGCCATTACGGGTAATGAAGTACTCATGTTTGGTGGCTGGGTGCGCCGCCGTGTATTTCCAGTCGAAGTTGATGTTTCTGTCTTTGATTTCGGTCTGGTACCAACGATTGGCGGATTGGGCGTCCATGGCCGAGAACAGGCCGATACCACCGCTGGCGATCTTGCCGTCCATAGGGCCCTGCAACGGAGCACCGCCTACCCCGGCGGGAAACCCTTTGAAGGTTTCACCCACACTTTGCGGCTCGTATTGCGCGCCGCCGCAATCTTTGTTCAGGCCTTTCTGGCATTGGAAGGCGCGTGAAGGTGGATCGTTCAGATAACCATGCGCCTGTGCACTCTGAGCGGGTATCAACAATGCACTTAACAACGCCAGCGAAGAAACACCGCCCCAACGTGACAGGTCTTTTTTCATCATTAAATTCGAGCCCTACTTAACCAGACAATAAAAACCACATCCGAAAATATGGAATACGTTTTTTAAGGTTTCTGTACTACGTTCGGGATCGAATTTTACGGATAGAGAAATTAATTAATGTAGGAATAGTTGAATATTACCAACCGAATTCTCTCAAAAAACAAAAACACCACGTTAGAGCAGGAATAGTCCTACGCACTGAAACAATTTAAACGAATTGTGGCCAGGCGATAAGAAATCCGCCCAGCCATAAACAGTTTTTTCAAGTTATCAGTGACAACATCACCCTCTTATTGAAAGAGGGTGATGACGTAAATCCTTGGGACTACACGTGATATTGCGCGGACAACTCATGCACCGCCTGCAGGAAAGCCCCGGCATGCTCAGGATTCACTTCAGGCGTAATGCCATGACCCAGGTTAAACACATGACCGGTGCCCTTGCCATAGCTGGCCAGAATGCGTCCGACTTCGGCGCGGATCGCTTCTGGCTTGGCGTACAGCACGGTCGGGTCCATGTTGCCTTGCAGGGCAACCTGGTTGCCGACGCGACGGCGCGCTTCGCCGAGGTCGCAGGTCCAGTCCAGGCCCAATGCATCGGCGCCCGCGTCAGCGATGCTTTCCAGCCACAGGCCGCCGCCTTTGGTGAACATGATCACCGGAACCTTGCGGCCTTCGTGTTCACGGATCAGGCCGCTGACGATCTTGCGCATGTAGGCCAGGGAGAACTCCTGGTACGCCGCCGCCGACAGGTTGCCACCCCAGGTGTCGAAAATCTGTACTGCTTGGGCACCCGCCATGATCTGACCGTTGAGGTAGGACGTGACCGACTGCGCCAGCTTGTCCAGCAACAGGTGCATGGCTTGCGGGTTGTCGTAGAGCATGGCTTTGGTCTTGCGGAAGTCTTTCGACGAGCCGCCTTCGACCATGTAGGTGGCCAGGGTCCAGGGGCTGCCGGAGAAACCGATCAGCGGCACGCGGCCGTTCAGCTCGCGGCGGATGGTGCTCACGGCGTCCATCACGTAGCCCAGGTCTTTGTGTGGGTCAGGGATCGGCAGGGCTTCGATATCGGCCAGGGTGCTGACGACTTTCTTGAAGCGCGGGCCTTCGCCGGTTTCGAAGTACAGGCCTTGGCCCATGGCGTCAGGGATGGTGAGGATATCGGAGAAGAGGATGGCCGCATCCAGTTGTGGGTAGCGATCCAGCGGCTGCATCGTGACTTCGCAGGCGAACTCCGGGTTCATGCACAGGCTCATGAAATCACCGGCGTTGGCGCGACTGGCGCGGTATTCCGGCAGGTAGCGACCGGCTTGACGCATCATCCACACCGGGGTGACGTCTACGGGTTGCTTGAGCAGGGCACGAAGGAAACGGTCGTTCTTGAGGGCAGTCATGTCGGCATCCGCAAAAAAAGTGCGGGCATTTTCTCAGAGCGAGACGGAGAAAGACAGTGACTAGCGACAAGCTACAAGCTGCAAGTGAAAAGCGCTGTTGCTTCAACTTGCCGCTTGCAGCTTATAGCTCGAAGCGGGCGTCGTCAGACGCCCAGATAATCCAGGATGCCTTCGGCGGCGTTGCGGCCTTCGAAGATCGCGGTTACCACCAAGTCAGAGCCGCGCACCATGTCGCCGCCGGCGAAGATCTTCGGGTTGCTGGTCTGATGCTTGTACTGGCCTTGTTCCGGGGCCACGACACGCCCCTGGCTGTCGGTCTGGATTTCGAACTGCTCGAACCACGGCGCCGGGCTTGGGCGGAAACCGAAGGCGATGACCACGGCGTCGGCCGGGATGATCTCTTCGGAACCCGGGATCGGCTCGGGGCTGCGACGGCCACGGGCATCCGGTTCGCCGAGACGGGTCTCGACCACCTTCACGCCTTCGACGCGGTCTTCACCCACAATCGCAATCGGCTGGCGGTTGTAGAGGAATTTCACGCCTTCTTCCTTGGCGTTCTTCACCTCTTTACGCGAGCCGGGCATGTTGGCTTCGTCACGACGGTAGGCACAGGTCACCGACTTGGCGCCCTGGCGGATCGAGGTGCGGTTGCAGTCCATCGCGGTGTCGCCACCGCCGAGCACCACGACCTTCTTGCCTTTCATATCGACGAAATCTTCCGGCGACTTTTCAAAGCCCAGGTTGCGGTTGACGTTGGCGATCAGGAAGTCGAGCGCGTCATACACGCCCGGCAGGTCCTCACCGGCAAAACCGCCCTTCATGTAGGTGTAGGTGCCCATGCCCATGAACACGGCATCGTATTCGGCGAGCAGTTGTTCCATGGTGATGTCCTTGCCGATTTCGGTATTGAGACGGAACTCGATACCCATGCCGGTGAACACTTCACGACGGTTGCTCAGTACGGTTTTTTCCAGCTTGAACTCGGGGATGCCGAAGGTCAGCAGGCCGCCGATTTCCGGGTTTTTGTCGAACACCACCGGGGTCACGCCGCCGCGCACCAGCACGTCGGCACAACCCAGGCCGGCAGGGCCCGCGCCGATGATCGCGACACGCTTGCCGGTCGGCTTGACCTTGGACATGTCCGGGCGCCAGCCCATGGCGAACGCGGTATCGGTGATGTACTTCTCCACCGAACCGATGGTCACCGCGCCGAAGCCGTCGTTGAGGGTGCACGCACCCTCGCACAGACGGTCCTGCGGGCACACCCGGCCGCAGACTTCCGGCAGGGTGTTGGTCTGGTGCGACAGCTCGGCGGCCGCGAGGATGTTGCCCTCGGCCACTAACTTGAGCCAGTTGGGAATGAAGTTGTGCACCGGGCACTTCCATTCGCAATACGGGTTACCGCACCCCAGGCAGCGGTGGGCCTGGTCGGCCGAGTGCTGGGGTTTGAAGGGCTCGTAGATTTCCACGAACTCTTTCTTGCGTTGACGCAACAGTTTCTTCTTCGGATCTTTGCGCCCGACATCGATGAACTGGAAGTCGTTATTCAGACGTTCAGCCATGTTAAAAAAACCTCATCAAACTCTTCAGGCGCATATCACTGCGGGTTGGCACGGATGCTGGAAAGCAACGATTTCAGGTTGGCAGCCTTGGGCTTGACCAGCCAGAAACGACGCAGGTAATCATCGAGGTTCTCGGCGAGGTTACGACCCCATTCGCTGCCGGTTTCCTCGACGTACTCGTCCAGCACGTGCTGCAAGTGGTTCCGGTAGGACTCCATGGCTTCGCCGCTGATCCGCTGGATCTCGACCAACTCGTGGTTGACCTTGTCGACGAAGGTGTTGTCCTGGTCGAGCACGTACGCGAAACCGCCGGTCATGCCCGAGCCGAAGTTGTAGCCGGTCTTGCCCAGTACCGCGACAAAGCCCCCGGTCATGTACTCGCAGCAGTGATCGCCAGTGCCTTCCACCACGGTGTGGGCACCGGAGTTACGCACGGCGAAACGCTCACCGGCCGTACCCGCGGCGAACAGCTTGCCGCCGGTGGCGCCGTACAAGCAGGTGTTGCCGATGATGGCACTGTCCTGGGTCTTGTACACGCTGCCTTTGGGCGGAACGATGACCAGCTTGCCGCCGGTCATGCCCTTGCCCACGTAGTCGTTGGCGTCGCCTTCCAGGTACATGTGCAGGCCGCCGGCGTTCCACACGCCAAAGCTCTGGCCCGCGGTGCCCTTGAAGCGGAAGGTGATCGGTGCCTTGGCCATGCCTTGGTTACCGTGCTTGCGCGCGATTTCGCCGGAGACGCGTGCGCCGATGGAACGGTCGCAGTTGCAGATATCCAGGGCGAATTCACCACCGCTGGCGTCGCTGATCGAGGAACCGGCCATCGCGACCATCTTCTCGGCCAGCAGGCCTTTGTCGAACGGCGGGTTGCGCTCAACGCCACAGAACTGCGGCTTGTCGGCAGGAATGTGATCGCTGCCCAACAGCGGCGTCAGGTCCAGGTGATGCTGCTTGGCGGTCTGGCCTTCGAGGATTTCCAGCAGATCGGTACGCCCGATCAGCTCTTCCAGCGAACGCACACCCAGCTTGGCCAGCCACTCACGGGTCTCTTCGGCGACGTAGGTGAAGAAATTCACCACCATGTCGACGGTGCCGATGTAGTGATCTTTACGCAGCTTTTCGTTCTGAGTCGCAACGCCCGTCGCGCAGTTGTTCAGGTGGCAGATGCGCAGGTATTTGCAGCCCAGGGCGATCATCGGCGCGGTGCCGAAGCCGAAGCTTTCGGCGCCGAGGATCGCAGCCTTGATCACGTCCAGGCCGGTTTTCAGGCCGCCGTCGGTCTGTACCCGCACCTTGCCGCGCAGGTCGTTGCCGCGCAGAGTCTGGTGGGTTTCCGCCAGGCCGAGTTCCCATGGCGCACCGGCGTACTTGATCGAGGTCAGCGGCGAAGCGCCGGTGCCGCCGTCGTAGCCGGAGATGGTGATCAGGTCGGCATAGGCCTTGGCCACACCGGCGGCAATGGTGCCCACGCCGGCTTCCGCCACCAGTTTCACCGAGACCAGGGCCTGCGGGTTGACTTGCTTGAGGTCGAAAATCAGCTGCGACAAGTCTTCGATCGAATAGATGTCGTGGTGCGGCGGTGGCGAAATCAGGGTCACGCCCGGCACCGCATAACGCAGCTTGGCGATCAGGCCGTTGACCTTGCCGCCTGGCAGCTGGCCGCCTTCACCGGGCTTGGCGCCCTGGGCGACCTTGATCTGCAGCACTTCGGCGTTGACCAGGTATTCCGGGGTCACACCGAAACGACCGGTGGCGACCTGCTTGATTTTCGAGCTCTTGATGGTGCCGTAGCGCGCCGGGTCTTCGCCGCCTTCGCCGGAGTTGGAACGCGCACCCAGGCGGTTCATGGCTTCGGCCAGGGCTTCGTGTGCCTCGGGCGACAGGGCGCCCAGGGAAATACCGGCGGAGTCGAAGCGCTTGAGGATCGATTCCAGCGGTTCGATTTCGCTGATGGCCAACGGCGTGTCCAAGGTCTTGACCTTGAACAGGTCGCGGATCATCGACACCGGGCGGTTATCCACCAGCGCGGTGTAGGCCTTGAATTTGGCGTAGTCGCCCTGCTGTACAGCGGCTTGCAGGGTGCTGACCACATCCGGGTTGTAGGCGTGGTATTCGCCACCGTGCACGAACTTGAGCAGACCGCCTTGCTGGATCGGCTTGCGCGCGCTCCAGGCTTCGGCTGCCAGGGCTTTCTGTTCGGCTTCGATGTCGACGAAACGTGCGCCCTTGATGCGGCTTGGCACGCCACGGAAGCTCAGGTCGCAGACTTCTTCGGACAGGCCGATGGCTTCGAACAGTTGCGCACCGCGATACGAGGTAACGGTAGAGATGCCCATCTTCGACAGGATCTTCAGCAGACCCTTGGTGATGCCCTTGCGGTAGTTCTTGAACACCTCGTAGAGGTCGCCCAGTACTTCACCGGTACGGATCAGGTCACCCAGCACTTCGTACGCGAGGAACGGGTACACCGCCGAAGCGCCGAAGCCGATCAACACCGCAAAGTGGTGCGGGTCGCGGGCGGTGGCGGTTTCGACGAGGATGTTGGAGTCGCAGCGCAGGCCTTTTTCGGTCAGGCGGTGGTGCACCGCGCCGGTGGCGAGCGAGGCGTGGATCGGCAACTTGCCCGGCGCGATGTGGCGGTCGGTCAACACGATCTGGGTACGCCCGGCGCGCACGGCTTCTTCGGCCTGGTCGGCGACGTTGCGCACCGCGGCTTCAAGGCCGAGGCTCTCGTCGTAGTTCAGGTCGATGATCTGGCGGTCGAAGCCTGGGCGATCCAGGTTCATCAGCGAGCGCCACTTGGCCGGGGAAACCACCGGCGAGCTGAGGATCACGCGGGAGGCATGCTCAGGCGATTCCTGGAAAATGTTGCGCTCGGCACCGAGGCACACTTCCAGGGACATCACGATGGCTTCGCGCAGCGGGTCGATCGGTGGGTTGGTCACCTGGGCGAACTGCTGGCGGAAATAGTCGTACGGCGTGCGCACGCGCTGGGACAGCACGGCCATCGGCGTGTCGTCGCCCATGGAGCCGACCGCCTCGTAGCCTTGCTCGCCAAGCGGACGCAGCACCTGGTCGCGCTCTTCGAACGTGACCTGGTACATCTTCATGTACTGCTTGAGCTGGTCGATGTCGTAGAAGGCCGAACCGTGGTCGTTGTCTTCCATGGTCGCCTGGATGCGCAGGGCGTTCTTGCGCAGCCATTGCTTGTACGGATGACGTGACTTCAAACGGTTGTCGATGGCGTCGGTGTCGAGGATCTGCCCGGTTTCGGTGTCCACGGCAAGGATCTGACCTGGGCCGACACGGCCTTTGGCAATCACGTCTTCGGGCTGGTAGTTCCACACGCCGATTTCCGACGCGAGGGTGATGAAGCCGTTGGTGGTGGTGACCCAACGCGCCGGGCGCAGGCCGTTACGGTCGAGCAGGCACACCGCGTAGCGACCGTCGGTCATGACTACGCCGGCCGGGCCGTCCCACGGCTCCATGTGCATCGAGTTGTACTCGTAGAAGGCACGCAGGTCCGGGTCCATGGTCTCGACGTTCTGCCACGCAGGCGGAATGATCATGCGCACGCCACGGAACAGGTCGATGCCGCCGGTGACCATCAGTTCGAGCATGTTGTCCATGCTGGAGGAGTCGGAACCCACGCGGTTGACCAGCGGGCCGAGCTCTTCCAGGTCCATCAAGTCGTTGGCGAACTTGGTGCGACGGGCCACGGCCCAGTTGCGGTTGCCGGTGATGGTGTTGATCTCGCCGTTGTGGGCGAGGAAGCGGAACGGCTGGGCCAGCGGCCATTTCGGCAGGGTGTTGGTGGAGAAGCGCTGGTGGAATACGCAGATTGCGGTTTGCAGGCGCTCATCGCTCAGGTCCGGATAGAAGGCGGTGAGGTCCGCCGGCATCATCAGGCCTTTGTAAATGATGGTCTTGTGGGAAAAGCTGCAGATGTAGTGGTCGGTGTCGGCGGCGTTGGCCACGGACGAGCGACGACGCGAAGTGAACAGCTTGATCGCCATGTCCTGATCGCTCAGGCCGTCGCCCGCGATGAACACTTGTTCGATCTGCGGCAGGCGCTCCAGGGCCAGGCGGCCGAGCACGCTGGTGTCGATCGGCACTTTGCGCCAGCCGACGAGTTGCAGGCCGGCAGCGATGATCTCGCGGTTCATGTTCTCGCGAGCAGCTTCGGCCTTGATCGGGTCCTGGTTGAAAAACACCATGCCCACGGCGTACTGCTTGGGCAGGTCGATCGCGAAATGCTCTTTGGCGGCGGCGCGCAGGAACAGGTCGGGCTTTTGAATCAGCAAGCCGCAGCCGTCACCGGTCTTGCCGTCGGCGTTGATCCCACCGCGGTGGGTCATGCAGGTCAGGGCCTCGATGGCCGTTTGCAAAAGGGTATGACTGGGCTCGCCCTGCATATGGGCTATCAGGCCGAAACCGCAGTTATCCTTGAATTCATCGGGTTGGTACAGACCTGCTTTCATAGACACTTTCTCACCAGGCTGCCTCTTATACCGAGGCAAATTTCTTTTCAATTCAACCGGTTACCTTCCACGCCGAACGTACGCCGGCTTAGCGGGGGCAAAAGGGAGGTCATTGTACACACCGACACAGAGGCTCACAAATTTAGCGACGAAATGTCGCAAATCTATGTCGCATTTATGAAAGGTTTAAAGCGATATGCTGTGCTAGTCAAAACTTTTTTAATTCTGACCGCTACGACTCAAAAGCTACTATGACGCAGACACCACAAAGCGCGCGGCCTGTAGAGGTCGCACGCACTTGCGGTTTTAATTTTGAGGTGCCGGGAGGGCGGCCTGGGTAAGGCCGCCGGATCATCAGCGAGTTGTCGCGAGTTCTTGTTGAACGCTGGCGACAGTGCGAGGCCAAGGTTTACCAGCCTGAACCTTCGCTGGCAAGGCTTTGATCGCAGAATCGGCGGCGGCGCGGCTTGCGAAGTTGCCGTAGGTGATCACGTAGAGAGGCTTGCCGTTGAGCACTTTCTTGAAATAACGATACTCGCCGCCCTGCTCTTTCACGAACGCCTGGGCGTTGGCTTCGGAGCTGGTGCCGAGGATCTGCACCACGAAGTTGCCGCTTGGCTGACTGGCGTACCAGCTACCGCCAGCAGCGCCGGCCTTGGCGACGGTGACCGGTTTTTCCGCAGGCTTGGCCGCAGGCGCCGGTTTGGCGGCGGGAGCCGGTGCCACAGGCTTGGCAACCGGTGCCGGCTTGGCGGTCGCGACCGTCGGCGCAGGTGTCGGCGTCGGCACTGGCTTGGCGGCCGGTTGACCCGCTGGCACGCCCGCAGGCGGCGCGGTGGTGGTCACGGTCGGCGGAGTGGCGCTGGAGCCTTCCACGGGCACGCCGTCGTCGCCCTCGGCGATGCCGCCGGCCTCTTCGGCGAGCGGGCCGCGCATCACCGGCTGGCCGACCATCGGCAGATT
>NZ_JAFHKI010000130.1 GCF_016937615.1 Pseudomonas lactucae
GGCAGCAGCGTGCCGATTGGTCGGCCGATTGCCAACACGCAGATTCATATTCTCGACGCTGACCTCAACCCCGTCCCGGTGGGCGTGGCGGGTGAGTTGTACATCGCCGGGGTCAACCTGGCGCGCGGTTATCAGGCGCGTCCGTCGCTGACCGCCGAGCGCTTTGTCGCCAATCCGTACGGTGCTCCCGGTGCACGCATGTACCGCAGCGGTGACCTGGCGCGCTGGCGTGCCGATGGTGCGATTGACTACCTTGGGCGCCTGGATCACCAAGTCAAGTTGCGTGGCCTGCGTATCGAGCTGGGCGAGATCGAAACCGTACTGGTGAACCATGAGGCGGTTCGCGAAGCGGTGGTGGTTGCCCAGGGCGACAAGCTGATCGGTTATTGGGTCGGTGAGGCCTGTGATGAAGCGGCGCTTAAATTTCACCTCGGCCAGCACGTTCCTGACTATATGGTGCCGTGGCGCCTGGTGCAGCTCGATGGCATGCCGCTGTCGGCCAACGGCAAGCTTGATCGCAAGCAACTGCCGCAACCCGAAGGGCAGGGCGCGCCGAGTGGGCATGTGCCACCGAGCAGCGAGGCTGAACGGGCCCTGGCAGCTATCTGGGCCGAAGTGTTGGGCCTGGATCAGGTTGGGGTCACCGACAGCTTCTTCGAGCTGGGTGGGCACTCGCTGAGCGTCATGCAAGTACGCGCCCAATTGCAGCAACGTCACGGCTGTCACCTGCCGATCAACGCCTTCTTCGATCACGTCACCGTGCAGAAGCTGGCCCAGCAACTGCCGAGCGATTTGTTCGCCGCGGCGGTCGAGCATCGTGAGCGCCTGGATGACATGGCGCGCTGGCTGGATGAATTCGAGGTTTGAGATGAGTATCGATCCGCACCAAATCGCTCGGCGTTTCGCCGAGCTGACACCTGAGCGGCGCCAGGCCTTCCTCGCCAAACTCGAGGAAAACGGTATCCGCTTCACCGATCTGCCATGGTCGCGTTGCCGCGACCGGACGTCTCGCCGTTGTCCGCCGCCCAGCGCGGCCTGTGGATCGCCTGGCAGCGCGAGCCCGACAGCCCGGCCTACAATCTGGCGGGCGTGCTGCGCCTCGGTGGTGTGTTGGACGTCGACGCCCTGGAGCAGGCTTGCAATGATTTGCTCGCCCGCCACGAAGCGCTGCGCACCTCGTTTATTCAGGACGCCGACGGCGAGCCTCAGCAATACATCAATCCCGTGCGGTTTCAGGCACTGGTGTGCCTCGAACCGGACGAGCAGGCCTCGCAGCAGCGAGCCCGGACGCTGACCTGCGAGCCATTCGACCTGCTGGCCGGACCGGCACTGCGCCTGGAATTGCATCGCCTGGGCCCGCAGCAGCATCGGCTGGTCATCGTCCTGCACCACATCCTCGCCGATGGCTGGTCCATCGGCCTGATCATCGAGGACCTGGCCGCGGCCTACGCCGCGCGCTGCCAGGGGCAGGCTGTGCCATGGTCGCCGCTGGCCGTGCAATATGCCGATTACGCCGGTTGGCAGCAACGCTGGCTGGATGCTGGAGAGCAGGCTCGGCAACTCGATTATTGGCGAAAGCAACTCGGCGACGATCACACCCCCCTGGCGCTGCCGCTGGACCGCCCGCGCAGCGCGGTTCGCGACCCGCGTGGGGCGAGCGTGCGCGTGCAATTGTCGGTGGACACCAGCGAGCGCTTGCGCAACCTGGCCAAGGCCAACGGTGCGACCACCTTTATGGCCATGCTGGCGCTGCTCAACCTGTTGCTCGCTCGCCAGAGCGGTGCCGACAGGGTCTGCATCGGCTCGCCGCTGGCCAACCGCACCCGTGCCGAAACCCAGCGCGTGGTGGGCTATTTCACCACCCTGAGCGTGTTGAGCAACCGCGTCGACGAGTCAGGCAGCTTTATCGAGCTGCTGAATCAGGTGCGCGGCACCTTGCTCGATGCTCAGGAACATTCCCAACTGCCGTTCGACCAACTGGTGCAGGCCCTGGCGCCACCCCGTGAGGCGGGTACGCATCCGCTGTTTCAGGTCAAATGCACTGAGCAATCGGCCAGCCGCCCGCAGCGTTTCGCCGACCTGTCCATGAGCCTCGACGGGCTGGCGGCGGGCGAAGTGCATTTTGATCTGAGCGTGGATTTCACTGACCGTGCCGATGGCATCGAAGCACTGATCGCTTACGCCTGTGACCTGTTCGACGACGAGCGCATCGAGGGCCTGGCCGAGCGTCTGTGCGCACTGGCGGATGCCGCCAGCCTGGCGCCGGGCCGACCGTTGCTGGAACTGGCCGTCGCACCCATAGACCGCGACGACGCCCCGGCAATCGCCGCCGAAGATGTGCTTGACGCCTGGCAGCGTCAGCAGCGTCTCAACCCTGACGCCGCTGCCTTGACCTGCGACGGCGCGACCTTCACTCGTGCACACATCGACCACGCCGCCGACGCCCTTGGCCAACATCTGCTGGCCCGTGGCGTCGGTCCCGGCGCCAGAGTGGCGCTGCTGACCGGACGCACGCCGGAACTGGTGGTCGGCATCCTGGCGGTGCTCAAGTGTGGCGCTGCCTATGTGCCCATCGATTTGCGCTGGCCGGCCGAACGTCGCGCGGCGGTGTTGGCCGACAGCGGTGTGTGCCTGGCCCTGGGTGACAATCCCCAGGTGCCCGGCCTGGACTGGCTGGCGCTGGACCTGAACCTGCCGATGCCTTCGCTGCTGGCGGCCTGGCCGGTGCAGGTGCCGCAGTTGCCGGCCTATTTGATCTACACCTCGGGTTCCAGCGGCACGCCCAAGGCGGTAGTCGCCAGTCGCGGCAACCTGGCCGCGTATATCGCGGGGCTGGGCCAGCGTCTGCAATTGCCGGCGAACAGCAGTTTTGCCATGGTCTCGACGGTGGCCGCCGACCTCGGTCATACGGTGCTGTTCGCGCCCTGAGCCAGGGTGGTGTGCTGCACCTGGCCGCCGATGAGCAGGCTTTCGACCCCGACGCCTTTGCCCAGTGGCAAGGCGAGCAGGGCGCCGATGTGCTGAAGATCACTCCCAGTCATTTGCAGGCCTTGCTTAACGCCCGCGAACCGGCTCGAGTCCTGCCACGGCACACCTTGATCCTCGGCGGCGAAGCCACTGCCTGGCGGCTGCTTGATGAAATTCGCCAGCTTGCTCCGCACTTGCGCGTGTTCAACCACTACGGCCCCACCGAGACCACGGTGGGTGCGCTGTGCCAGGACGCCGCCAAGGCAGATCGCCTGCGCGCCCGCACGTTGCCCATCGGCACTGCGCTGGCGGGTGGCCAGGCCCGGGTCCTGGATGCTTATCTGAACCCGGTGGACCGCGGCGTGATGGGCGAGTTGTACCTCGGTGGCCCTGGTGTCACCCAGGGGTATTCGGGCCGACCGGGCTTGACCGCTGAACGCTACGTGCCGGACCCGTATGGCGCACCCGGCGCGCGCCTGTATCGCAGCGGCGACCGCGTGCGCCGCCTCGACGATGGCAGCCTGGAGTATCTGGGCCGCAGCGATGATCAGGTGAAAATTCGTGGCTACCGGGTCGAGCCGGGTGAAGTCAGCACCGCGATCCGCCATCTGGCCGGGGTGCGCGACGCGGCGGTGATCGCCGTGCCCGGTGAAGACGGTGGCGACCAGTTGCAGGCTTATCTGGTGCTGGCGGCCGGGACTACGCTGGACACCGTGCGACAGTCCTTGGCGACCCAATTGCCGGACGCCTTGGTACCGTCCCACTGGACCGTGTTGGAGCAACTGCCCCTGACCGCCAATGGCAAGCTTGACCGTCGCGCCTTGCCGACGACGCCGACCCGCCAGCCTGTGAGCGAGGGCCCGCGCGGTCCGGTGGAACAGGCGCTGGCGCAGTTATGGAGCGACCTGCTGGGGCGTAGCGATATCGCGCGCGACGCATCGTTTGGCGAACTGGGCGGTGACTCGCTGCTCAGCCTCAAACTGCTCGCGCGTATCCGCAAGCAGGGCCTGCAAGGGGAGCGCAAGCTGACCCTGGCCGACTTGCTCAATGCCCCGAGCCTCGCCGCGTTGGCCGAACGCTTGGCTCCGCCGCCGGTGGCCGACCCGGAGGTGGTGTTTTTGTCGCGTTCGGGCGACGGCGTGCCGCTGTTCTGCCTGCCGGGGCTGATCGTCAACAGCAGCGAATTCAAGCCGCTGGTGGACGCCCTGGGCGGCGAACGGCCGGTGTATGGCTTTGTCAGCCATGTCTATACCGAGCAACGCTGGCGTGGCTATGACTTAGCCGCGCTGGCCGGTGAGTACGCTGACTACATTGCCCGCACCGTCAAGGGTGGACGTTGCGCCTTGCTCGGCTGGTCATCCGGCGGCGAGTTGGCCCTGGAGACGGCGCGCTTGCTGCAAGGGCGCGCCCAGGTCGATTTTCTTGGCTTGGTGGATGTGTTCGAGTCGGTGCCATTCCATCCACAGCAACCGCTCGACAAGGCCGTGCGCGCCCAGGCGCAACCGCTGCTGGAAAGCTGGTTGGCCCGCTCGGCCATGGCCGCCCAATGGCGTGGGTTGTTCGCGCTGATGGACGACCCTGAGCGCGATGCCCTGGCCGGATATGTGCTGGCGTGCGACGGGCAATTGCCCTGCGACGGGCCGGATTTGCTGTCTCGGGAATTCGAACAGTGGGCGTTGCTCGACAAGCGATTGAAAGCGGCCCGACAGGTGCATGCGCCACTGGCCATCGATGCGCATGTCTGGCAGGCCGACGACTCCCTGACCCGCAGCGAACGCCTGCGTGACTGGAGTGCCTTGGTCAACGTCGTCGAGCAGCGCTGCGTGGCGAATGCGCACCACCTGGACATTATTCGCCACCCGCAATTCATGGCAGAGTTGGCGCGGGCCTTGGCGACCCTCGAAGCAGGCAAGCGAGCAGAGGGCGCTGGATTCGCCAAGGCCGCGAGCGTCTTCTGAAACACCTTATCCGGCGGCCGGTTCTGATGTTCCGGCCCGCTCTTCCATCTACTCACTACTCGGTGGTGGATTCAAGCGCCCCAATCGGCCCCTGAAGCGCGCCGCACGGTCGGTCGTAGCGTCTCGGCCGGATGGGCTGAATATTCACAGCCGATCGGGTATGCTGGGTAAATGATGTTGTTTCGCGTTTGCCAATTTCTATGAACAAGGGTGCCAGGGGCTGATGATCGACGTGCTTGCACCATTGTTTCGTGGTGATTTCGAAACCTACCGTGAAGTGTTGGTGCTGGCCGACGATCCTCGTCCGGCCGTCCCTTACCACAAACTGTTGGCCCCCGACGCTTTTGACGACTTGCAAGGCCGCTTCGGCCAACGCTACAGCGGTAACGACCGCCGTGCCTTGGTGTCGTTGTGGGCCAAGCACTACATCGTCAAACTGCTGCCACCCGTGATGGGGGCCACGTTGTTGTTGCGCTGGCGCCTGCCGCTGTCCCTGGCCGACACCGCCCTGATGCTGGATGAAGAGTTCCTGCCCCAGGCGTTTCGCCTGACAGGCAAAGGCGAGCCGTTCGCGACCGATGTAAGTGATCCGTTCGAGCTGTTCTCGGGCTTGCTGGACGATCATTTGCAGCCGCTGTTCCAGGCCATGGCCAGCCAGGTGAAGCTTTCGCCCAAGGTGCTGTGGAGCAATGCCGGCAACTATTTCGAAAACCTGCTCAACCTGATGGCCAAGGCCGGCATGCCCGCCGAACGCCTGGCGCCAGGCCGCCTGTTGCTGGAAACCAAGACCCGCCCCGACGGCAGCCGTAATCCGCTTTTCCAGCCTGTGCGGTATCTGCCCATCATCGATGAGCAGGGTCAAGCCAGCCTGCGCCGCGAGCGCAAGGTCTGCTGCGTGCGCTATCTGTTGCCCGAGCTTGAGCTGTGCGGCAACTGTCCCCTTAAGGTCAAACCGTCCGGCAAGCTGACGTGTGTCTGAGGGCTAAAGAGGCCGGACAAACCGCGACCGGGTCGAAGCCTCAGTAGTGAAAACTGATCGCCGATCCATCGCGCGGATGCGGCATGACGCCCATGCTGATGCCATAGATGGACTCCAGCACTTCACTGTTCATCAAGTCCGCCGGTGGGCCCTGGATCAGTAACCGGCCGCTGTGCAACGCCACCAAGTGGTCGCAGTAACGTGCAGCCATGTTGATCTCGTGCAGTACCACGACCACGCCCAGGTCCAGCTTGTGGCTCAGCTCGCGGATCAATCCCAGTACCTCGACCTGATGCGCAATATCCAACGCCGAGGTGGGCTCGTCGAGCAGCAGATAACGGCTGTTCTGTGCCAACAGCATGGCCAGCCAGACCCGCTGGCGTTCGCCACCGGAGAGGTTGTCCACCAGGCGGTCGGCATAGGCGGTAGTGTGAGTCAGTTCCAGAGCCTGTTCGACCTGCGCGTGATCCTCCTCGCTCAAGCGTCCCAGGGCGCCATGCCACGGGTAGCGGCCAAAGCGCACCAGTTCGCGCACGGTGAGGCTGTCGGCGGCTGGCAGTTGTTGCGGCAAGTAGGCCACCTGCCGTGCGAAGTCGCGGTTTTTCCAGGCCGACAATTGCACACCATCGAGCGTTACCGTTCCCCGGCTCGCGGCCTGCTGGCGGGCAAGCAACTTGAGGAGGGTCGATTTCCCGGAGCCGTTATGCCCGATCAAGCCGATGATCTGACCATGGGGCAGGGTCAGGTCCAGCGGGTGCAGGAGGGTGCGCTCGGGGATTTCGAAAGAGAGAGCCTGCAACTCGAACATTGGAAGTCCTAGGGTAAAAAGACACTAATCTAGATCAAACAAGAAGCATTATCAAAGATTGTGTGGCGCGCGTCGGCGCGGAGGGTGTGTCACACCAACCGACTTCTGCCCATGCAGCGGTTTATGCGCGGGGTCAACGGGTGATATTCGGCAGTCGCCGGTTCGCTGGGCGACACTTCTCCCTGCCACCTGCGTAGCTGACTTGCAACGTACTGACCTTCTCAGTCAGCAAAAAAGCTGAGCCACCGAAAGCAGGCAAATCACCTGGGCAAACAGTTGTGCTCGAATTGGATGTTTCATCGCCGTGACCTCATTTACAGCTGCTGGTGGTCGTGCCTTAGTCAATGTATCTAAACGCGCCAGGTCACTCGAAAATTGAGGTGCCGTCCTGGCTCGTCAACAACACACGCAGCTGTTCTTGGAAAGTATAGGCGCTCAAACGCATTCGTCATGAAACGCTCTGGTAAGCGCTCCTCAGAGCATCTGTTCTTGCTTGTCGCACTTTTTCGCTTTTTTTCGCTCTATTTCTGTCCCAGCCCCGTGTGGGCAGAAGTACAAGATCGGGTGCCGATGGATTGCACGTTTATTGTTTCAAAACATCGTCGAGTGCACTGGCCGCTGTTGCTGGCTGCGGTGTTCCTGCTCTGCGCCAGCGGCTGCAGCCAGCAACAGGGCCGGGATATTGCCACGCAGTTCAGTAACGGCAAACCCGATGAGTTCTTTCAGACCAGCGTCGATCGCATGGCGACCCTGGGCATGCGCGATAATCTGCAAAGCCTCTATGTGCTGATGAGCAAGCTCTATCTGCGTAACCCCAGCCAATGGCGGCAGTCCGGTTACCCGGATGCGGTGAGTGCCGAGCGCGAAATTCGCCAGGCCATTGAGCAGCGCCGAGCGCTGCCCGCCCTTGGCGACCGTCGCGACCTGGCGGCCTTGAGTTATTCCTTGAGCCCGGAGTTCAAGGGCGATCGGGTCGGTGCCTTTATCTACGCGATCGGCAGCATGTTGGTGACTGCCCATGGTGGGCGCACTGAGTTCTACATCACCGACTCGATCAACCCGCAGTTTGTCAGCAACGCTGCACGCAATATCGAGAAGGCCACCTGGCTGCTTGGCAAGCGCCAGGACGCCAACGGTGTGCTGCTGTTGTTTTCCAATGAAATCTCGGAGGAGGGCAGTAACCTCAGCTTCGCGGTGGAGTTCGGCAAGATTGTCGCGCGACTCGACCTGTTGACGCAGATGCTCGATGAGCGCTACCGGCGTATCGGCCTCAACTATGCGCAGAGTTTGTTATTGATGAATTTTTTGCCGGTGCAGTGAGTGCGGTGTTTCCCTTTTCATTGTAGGAAGCGGCCTATGTTACGTTCCGATGCTTGAAACACCCCTGCGTCAGCAATAGCCTCGGACTTTTCCGAAAAAATGAGGCCCGACTTTGGGAAAGCGAAAAACGGTGTGGCCGACGGATCGCGAAATACGCCTGCGCTTTATCCTCTTCGCGGTGATCGACGCCGCAAGTGCCGAAGGCGTTCCTGCCGAATTGTTATTGCCTGCGCAGAAGCTGCTGCGTGATGCGCCAACCCAGGCGCAGTTGCTCGATACCCTTGGGACGATCCTGGCGACCGACGAAATGTACGGTTTCAGGTTCCCGCCGGGATCGGAAGCTGAAGAGCTGATGCAGACGCTGGAACTGCCTGCCTGCAAAAATAGCTGAGGGTTGCGTGACTGTTCGTCGTCTTGTGCTTAAGTTGAAGGCAGCACGGTCGATGCAGTCAACATAACCCCAAGGGATGCGCATATGTTTAATCGACGCTTGAAGAAGGATCTACAGGATCAGGACGACGAGCTCTTCCTGTTGCGTCAACTCGTTGCGCAGTGCGATCGCGGCAAGCTGTCGATCTGCCTGGATGCCGATTTTCGGATCACCACGATTAACGAGGCGTTCGCTCGGGTATTGGGGTATCCCCGCGAGCAACTGCAGGGTCGGCTGCTGGGCGAGATCGTTCCGCCTTACGTCAAGGATTTGCCCTGCTTTCGCAATTTCAACGCGGCGGTCGCCCGGTTCGAGCCGGTGACCGACGACTACCGCTACCTGCGCAGCGACGCCAGCCTCGCCTGGGTCAACCTGACCTGGTGCCCGATCAAGGGCCGCAATGGCCAGCTCTCGCATCTCCAGGGCTACGGCACCGAAGTCACTCACTCCATCGAAAAAGCCAAGGAAAACGAGGCGTTCATCAACGCCTTGTTACGTTCAACGGCCGTCATTCAATTCAAACTGGACGGCACGGTGGTCAACGCCAATACTCAGTTTCTCAATGCCATGGGCTATACCCTCGAGCAGATCGTCGGTAAAAAACACAGTCTGTTTTGCACCCCCCAGGATGTTGCGTCGCCCGCGTATGCCAGTTTCTGGCAAACCCTCAATCGCGGTGAGTTTGTTGCCAGTCGCTTCAAGCGGGTGGACAGCCGCGGCAATGAGGTCTGGCTCGAAGCGACCTACAACCCGGTGCATGACGCTGAAGGCAATCTGTGCAAGGTGGTCAAGTTTGCCAGCGTTGTCACTGACCAGGTACTGCGCGAATCCGAAGTCAAAGAGGCCGCCGGGGTGGCGTACGAGGTGTCGCTGCAAACGGATGTCACCGCTGAACGCGGTGCAACGGTTGTGCAGAATACTGTGCAGACCATGCAGAATATTGCCGCGCAGATGCAGTCGGCCACCTCCAGCATCGAGGCGCTGGGCAAACAGTCGTTGTTGATCAGCGCCATCGTACAGACCATTGGCGGCATTGCCGCGCAAACCAACCTATTGGCCCTCAACGCGGCCATCGAGGCGGCGCGCGCGGGTGAACAGGGGCGCGGCTTTGCGGTGGTGGCCGATGAGGTCAGGCAACTGGCCAGTCGTACCAGTGCGGCGACCGAAGAGATTGTCAGCGTGGTCCAGCAAAACCAACGCCTTGCCGACGAAGCCATTACCGAGATGTTCAGCAGTCGCGAGCAGGCCGAGCAGGGGCTGACATTGGCCAATCAGGCCGGCGCGTGATCACCGAGATTCAAGGCGGGGCCAAGCAGGTGGTGAGTGCGGTCGGGCGTTTCGCGAACGAGCTGTCATAGGCCGGGCATCACGCGGCTCGGCGTCACCTGCGCAGAGGTGACGTTTGTATCGGACGATGGGTCCAACTATTCGCTTTCGTCCTGAAAGCGATCGCGCTTATTCGATTTCGCATACTTTAAATAATCCGTTTCCGACACTGTTGTGGGAAGGGTCTGGTCCGTTAACAAAGCGTGACCTGGAGGGCATGCAGGTCTTCCCATGACTGCTAGCGTGAAGGGCCTGACCTTTCATGACCCCCGATTCCAAGGACCTGCACCATGTTGTCGCGCCAACCCCCACTGTTTTTCGCCGCCTTGACCCTCAGCTCGCTCGCACACGCCGACGACCTGCAATTGGCCCCGGTGCAAATCACCACCTCGCAGGCGAGCGCCGCTGAAGTCGCCCAGGCGGAGTTGCGCAGCGTACCGGGCGCCACCAACTACATCGACATGAATACCGTGCAGCAAGGGCGCGTCAGCACTAACGAAGAGGTGTTCAAGTACCAACCTGGGGTTTATGCCAAGGCGGCGAACAACGAAGGCGTCAAGTTATCCATACGCGGTTCGGGGCTTAATCGTGGCCCGGGCGCCCATGCCTCCGGGCTCTACGAAATGTTCGACGGCTTGCCACTGACCGGCCCGGGCGGTACGCCCTATGAACTCAAGGACCCCTTGTGGCAAAGCCGCGTCGAGGTGCTGCGCGGCGCCAACGGGTTTGATCAGGGGGCGTTGGCGCTGGGTGGCGCGGTCAACTACGTGACCCGCACCGGCTACGACGCGCCCAAGCTGCAAGTGCGCTACGAAGCGGCAGTCGTGGCTATGCCCAGCGCGAGATCAGCTCGGGGCAGGTACTGGGGGATGCCGACTACTACCTCAGCCTCACCGACTCCGAATCCGACGGCTACCAGCATCAAAGCGCGGCCAGCGCCAAGGGCGTGGCGGCCAACTTCGGTTACCGCTTCAGCCCGGAACTGGAAACCCGCTTCTATTTCCGTTACCGCGAAACGGCCAACGACACCCCCGGCAGGCTAACCCGCTACCAGATCAGCCACGACCCACGTGCCGCCAGCAGCCTCAACGTCACCCGCGATTCCAAGCGTCTGCAGCCGGGGTCGACCTGGATCGCCAACAAAACCACCTTGCAGCTCGATGACAGCTCCCGTATCGAGATGGGGCTGGCGTACCACGATTACCCCATGGACCTTCGCGAAGGTAACAACCGCCTGAAAGTTGCCTACACCGACATCAGCAGCACCTTCAATTACATTCGCCAGGACAGCCTGTTCGGTCACGCCAGCAAAACCACGCTCGGCCTGCGCACCACTCAGGCGATGCCCAACAACGGCACCTCGGAATACGTACGCACGCCGGCCGGCAATACCGCCGGCTACGCCCCCGGCACCAAGACCCGCGACTACAGCTACCTGGGCTCCGACACCGTGCTGCATGTCGGCAATGACCTGGAACTGGTGCCCGACCTGTGGCTGACCACCGGCCTCGCCGCGATCTACACCCGCCGCGAAACCCAGGTCACCTACCCCGAAGGCCAGGCGCCACTCAGCCAGCATGATTGGGACTATGCCCCGCGCGTCGGCCTGCGCTATGACTTCAACCCGCAATTGCAGGTGTACGGCAACCTGAGCCGCTCGGTTGAGCCGCCGCATGCGTGGTCGATGATCTGGGGTTCCAACAAGTACTTCCCGGTGGGCAGCGGCCCGGCCACGGGCTTGCAGCGCGAAGGCGTGAGCCTGAAAAACCAGACCGCCACCACCCTGGAAATCGGCGGGCGCGGTGACGCATGGCTTGGGCAATGGGACCTGGCGCTGTACCGTTCCGAAGTGCGCCACGAACTGCTCAGCGTGGAAACCCAGGCCCAGACTGCAACCACCAATGCGATCATTGCCGAATCCAACGCCAGCCCCACCGTGCACCAGGGTGTGGAACTGGGCCTGCTCAGCCCACTGTGGGACGGCGGTGGCACCGGCAGGCTCGACCTACGTCAGGCCTATACCTTCAGCGACTTCCACTACCGCGACGACGAGCGTTTCGGCGGCAATACCTTGCCAGGCATCCCCAAGCACTACTACCAGGCACAACTGCGCTATAGCCACCCGACCGGTTTCTACAGCAGCTTCAACACCGAGTATTCCTCACGGGTGGCGGTGGACTACGCCAATTCCTACTATGCCGCGGCCTACACCCTGTTTGGCGCGACCTTCGGTTACGACGCCCCCAAGCAGGACTGGCAGGCCTGGGTCGACCTGCGCAACCTCGGCAATCGCCGCTACGCCAACACCGTCACTGCGGGTTACGACGACAAGGGCCTGGATGTCGCGCGCTCCACGCCCGCAGAGGGGCGGGGTATCTACACCGGCGTGTCGTGGAGCTGGCGCTGATCCGTCCATTCAGCCGTGACTTTGCCGCAACCGCTTGTACAAAGTGTTGCGGCTCACGCCCAGTTCCCGTGCCAGATGGGAAATATTCCCGCCGGCGGCCTTCAAGCGCTGCGTCAGGTCGATGCTGTCATCCCATTCCTCGGTGGCAGGCAGTGGCGCCGCCACATTGAGGTCCACAAAAAAATCATCCGGCAGATGCTCGGCGCGAATAGGCTGTTCCTCGGCCATCGCCAGCGCCACCTGCAACACACTGCTCACCTGCCGCAAATTTCCCGGCCACGGGTGCTGCTCGAACAACCCCAGCACTTCGGCGCTCAAGCCGGCCCATTGAGTCGGTTCGCGGTGTTGCTGCCACAGTTGCTGAAACAGTGCCCGTTTGTCGGTACGCTCGCGCAGTGGCGGCAACTCCAGGGTCAGGCCGCCGATGCGGTAGTACAAGTCTTCACGAAAGCGCCCGGCCTGCACTAGCTCGCGTAACGCGCGGTTGGTCGCCGAGATAATGCGCAAATCTACCGGGAACAACTCGCTGCTGCCCACCGGTTGCACGCAACGTTCCTGCAATACGCGCAGCAGGCGGGCCTGCGTCGGCAACGGCATATCGCCGATCTCGTCGAGAAACAGTGTGCCCTTGTCGGCCTTGCGGATCAGGCCGATGCTGCCTTTCTGATTGGCGCCGGTGAACGCGCCTTTTTCGTAGCCGAACAGTTCCGATTCCACCAGCTCCGCGGGAATCGCCGCACAGTTCACCGCGATAAACGCCTTCTGGCTGCGGGAGCTGGCTTGGTGCAAGGCTTTGACGAACACCTCCTTGCCCACGCCGGTTTCGCCGTGGATCAGCAGCGGGATGTCTTTTTCCAGCAGGCGCTCGGCCTGACGCACGGCTTTTTCCACGCGAGCATCGCCGAAATGCAGAGTCTTGAGGCCAATCGACACCGGCTTCGGCGCAACAGGCTCACTGAACACACGCGCCTGTACCGGCATCTGCCTGGGACGTTTCAACAAACACTGGAAGCGGTTGCGACCCGCCGCCTGCAACGAAAACGGCAAGCCTTCCGGCTGGTTGAGCAGCTCCAGCAACGACACTTTGAACAAACTGTCGATCATCACCCGCGACAGACTGATGCCCAGCAGGTTGTCGGCGCGGCGGTTGGCCGACAGCACCTGACCGCTTTCATCGAAGATCAACAGGCCGGCCCATTGGCTGTCGAGGTTGCTCAAGCCGGTGTTGAAGGTCAGCTGGAAATGCTCGCCGCGAAACAGGTTGAGGATCAGCCGGTTTTCCACGGTCTGGCTCATCATCTTGACCATGCCCAGGGTATGGGAGGGCGGCAGGTAGCTGTCGCTGGACACATCCAGCACCGCGATGATTTCACGCTGGGCATCGAAGATCGGCGCCGCCGAGCCGGTCATGAAGCGGTTGGCCTTGAGAAAGTGTTCGTCATGTTCGATATGCACCGCCTGGGCACAGGCGAGCGCGGTGCCGATGGCATTGGTGCCGCTGCAACGCTCCATCCAGCTGGCGCCGGCGTTGAAACCCCGCGCCAGTTTCGGCTCGATAAAACGTTGGGTGCCCCACGACGTCAACACCTGGCCCTGGTTGTCGGCCAGCATGATCAGGCAATTGGAATTGCTGAGGATGTTCTCGTAATAGGGCAGGACCTCCTGGTGGGTGGTCTGCACCAGGGAATGCTGGCTTTCCAGCAATTGGCTGATGCCCTCGGCCGGCAGCTGGTCGAAGCTGGGCGTGCTCTGGTGGTCCAGGCCGAACGCGCGGCAACGGCGCCAGGAGTCCTGGATGATAGTGTCGTGAGCCAGTGGTTCGGCCATGGTGCGACCTTCTTTTTATTGTTATTGGGCGTGCACAATCTAACGGATATAACGCGATCAATGTGGGAGGG
>NZ_JAFHKI010000131.1 GCF_016937615.1 Pseudomonas lactucae
TCAAAGGTGTTGACACGCCCGAAAAAATCACGCAAGACGCTTTCAACGTCCGGCGCCTTGCATCCATGGGGGGGCCAGGACCAGACTGGCGATGACCGGAATCAAGACACGGCCCCATCAACCTGGGCTATCACAAAACAAACCATCTGCACTCCCTCGCGCTGTGTATTCAGGCGAGGGACTTTGCAGAGGTTTTCAGGGCGGGGGAGTAGAGCTTATCCGGCGCTTATGTGGGAGGTTTCGACAGCTATGGTGCTGGATATAAATGAACCTTCGTTGCTATATCGAGATTCACGTCACCTTAACCTTGACGGGCGCCCGGGCAGACTTGCGATAAGTCAGCAGTACGATTCCCGTCACCACAATGACCCCTCCGATCATCTGCCCGACGCTAAGCAGTTGGTCGAGCACGATCCAGCCCATCAACAACGTCGCCAGCGGCTCAATGTTCATGACCGGGGCATTGCGCGGCATATCCAGGCGAGGCACCGACATGAATAACACGATAAAGGCTGTGCCATAGAGCACCATCAACGTGGCTAGTGCCAGCCAGCCGGTCGCGGTTGCCGGCGGGTTAAGACCGCCGGGAAGGGCGCCACTCAGGCCCGCGAGGTTGACGCTGCTGAACACGATGAAAATCGTCAGCAGGCTGCGCACCGAACCGCGTACCTGGGACAGTTTATGGTCGGTGATCCACAGCGCGCCCGCGAATACAAAGGCAGCGCAGAGGGCGAGGCTGACGCCGATCAGCCATTGCGGGCCAAGGCTCGTATCGCTTGAAAGACGCCCAGGTACGTCCAGCACAAATACCAGCCCCGCCAGAATCAAGCCCATCAGTAAGGCGGTGCGGGCCGTGGGGCGGGGGCCACCCAATGCCCAGGTGAGCAGTGCCAGCAAGATCGGAAAAACATTGGCCACCAGCAACGCCAGCGCGACCGGCACGCGGGCCACGGCGGAGTAGAGACACAGGCTTTGAGCGGCGATGAGCAGGCCCAGCAGCACTTGCCAGCGCCAGGCACCGCGCGGCAGGCGCAGACTTTGGCGTTGCCACAACACCAACCCGGCCAGTACCAGCAACGTCCCCCCGGAGCGCAGCACAATGGCCAGCAATACCCCGGCGCCATCGTCGAAGGCGACGCGCGCGGCGACGTGATTGCCGGCGAAGGCGCAGCCCATGCAGAGCAGTATCAACACGGCAATAGGACGGGGAAATAGAGCGGGGGCAGGGGGTGTCATGGAAAAGGACTCGCGCAGTGGGCCACATCATCGAGGATGGGGAATTATTTTTATGTTGTCGTACAACATTGGGGGTATTTGTAGCGTGTTTGAGTCGCGGGGGCAAGGAAGGACTTTGATCGGTTAGCTTTATATATGACGGATTTTTTACGTGATTTTCCGAGTTTTTGAGCGATTTCTTTGGCACGGACAGATGAGGTTAACTCGATTTTTAATTAAGAGGTCGTATGACTTGCTCCATCGTGGAGAAGGCGCGGCGGTGATCATGTGCTTGATTCAGTCTGCGAATATCAACGGTCATGAACGGTTGGGATACTTAATGCGTATCCAGCGTACGAACAAGGAGTCCGCCATGATTCGCCAGGCATTACCCGCCGACGCAACGGCCATCGCTCAGGTGCATATCAGCAGTTGGCAAGCGGCATATCGTGACCTGATGCCTGCCGAATACTTGAGTTCATTGGACGCGACCCTGGCTCAGCGTGAATCGTCCTGGAATCGCGCGATTGAATCGCGCGAGTGCCACGTCTGGGTCGCGGAGCGCAGCAACCAGATCGTCGGCTGGATATCGGTTGGAGCCAGCCGTGACGACGATGCGGCTGGGAGAAACGCGGGTGAAGTCACGGCCCTCTACGTATTAGCCCACCACTGGCAAGCTGGCGTCGGGCTGGCTTTGTGGAACGCTGGCCTGCAGTACTTGAAGGAACAGGGCTATCAATGTTTGACGCTTTGGGTCTTGACCGGTAATGCGCGAGCTATCCGATTTTATCGCAGGGCAGGGTGTGTCGAGGACACAGGCAGTGAGCGCACCCTGCGCAGGGTGGTGTGACACTGGGGGAGGTGAGGTATGGGTTGCCCCTTGTCCGATGATGTCGGCGCGCTGGATCGCAATGATCTCAGCGCGCTTTTTCGCTATCTGCACACGGTCCGCCATGTCACCAGTCCATCAAGCCCATGTTCAGACTTCAAGTAATTGAGCACGTTCTGCGCCTCGGCCTTTTCTTCAAACGGGCCTGCGAAAAGATGAGGTGGCTCATCAAGGACGGTCGGTATGTCGATGCGTGCCATCTGTGCCGCCATTCGTTCAAACGCTTCATCACTCTCGGCAGTCATGCGCGCTACCCAGCCGCTGCGATCTCTAAGGGCAATCGGCTCAACTTGCGCGCCACAGTGCTTGCAGCTCAAAGCTACTGTCTTGATAGGTTGATTACAGGCGGGGCAGGGGCGCAGGTCTTCGTGCACCAAGGCGTCAACACCGGTTTTGGCCAACCGTGGCATTAACAATACGGCGATCAGCGCCAAGCCTGGAAGGAAGAGTGCGATTGCAAACCATCTGGGGCCTGAGCGCCCGCGTTTGCTTGCAATGTAAGTGGTATAGGCCGTGAGAATGAGCCAGAGGGGGAGCGGAATGCTCATTGAACTTCCTTGTTTGAGAGTCGGGTAGTGCGTCCGCTCGAATGGGCAGCGTTGCCACGACGCGACAGGGGGCACGATGATGCACGCTCAAGTGGAAATTATCGAGTCGTGTTCCTGACCGCGCAGGATCTGTTTGCTGGCGACGCCGGCATGTTCAACGGCTTGTTCGACGTGCACCGCGATCCCAATCGGTGCCAGGGTTGTAGGCGCGCGGCAGGTCCAGGTGATGGTCGTCCTGGCCGATAATGGCGGAGCCCCAGAAGTAGTTGGTCTTGTCCTTCTGGTTCGAGTAGCCAAGGGTGAGGGTGGTGTCTTCGCCCAGGTCGGCTTCGGTGACGGCGTAGAACAGGCCGTGATAGTCCTGGGCTCGGCAGGCTTTTAGCCACCCGCCAAGCGGGGCAGCGTTAATCGCGCTGTGGAATCGCCACCCGACTCGTCGCTTTCACCTCGCGCAACGCCAGGCTGGACTGGATCGAGGCAATGCCCAATTGGCGCCGCAGCACGCTCTCGACAAACTCGCTGTAGCTGTCCAGATCCTCGGCCAACACTTGCAACAGGTAGTCCGCATCGCCGGTGATCTTGTGGCACGAGAGCACCTCGGGCAGGTCCTTGACCACCGCTTCGAAGGCATCCGGTGCGTGGTCGGTGTGGATGGCAAAGCGCACGTGCACAAACGCCATGATGTCCAGGCCGAGCATTTTGCGATCGAGGTTGGCCTGGTAGCTCTTGATCACGCCTTCTTCCTCCAGGCGTTTGCGCCGACGCCAGCAGGGCGTGAGGCTCAGGGCCAGGCGCTCACTCAGTTGCGCGTTGGAAATGCTCGCGTCTTCCTGAAGCAAGGCCAGGATGGCGAGATCGGTGTCGTCAAGAACGACCTGCTTGGTTTTATTTTTCATTTATGGCTGCCATATTGGTAAAAACACCCGATAAATCTAGCAGTGCCAGAAGTAAAAGCAAAGAAATCCCCTTGCCGCCAGAACAAAATGACGCTTGTCTTTTACTGGCGGATGCACACCCATGCTGACTGTTTTTAGCGATGACCACCGTTTGCACCACGGCACCGAATTGAAGGACGGTGTGCTCAAACCCTCGTTCGAACAACCGAGCCGTGCCGACACCGTGCGCGACCGCGTCCGGCACGTGGGGCTGGGCGACATCATTGTGCCGCGCGCCTTCGACCGTGCCTGTTATGTCAATGCCCATAGCGAGCGCTATGTCGCCTTCCTCGAAAACGCCTGGGCCGAGTGGACCGCCATCGGCCGCAGCCATGACGCACTGCCGCTGGTGTGGCCGGTACGCGACCTGGCCAACCAGCAGGTGCCGGACTTCATCGACGGCAAGCTGGGCTTTTTTGCCATGGACGCCGGTTCGCCGATCACCGCCACCACCTGGCAGGCGGTGAAGACCAGCGCAGACATCGCGCTCACCGGCCTGGCGCTGATCGGCGAAGGCCACCACAGCGCCTTCGCTCTGTGCCGCCCACCGGGTCACCACGCGGCCCGCGAGTACATGGGCGGTTATTGCTACCTCAACAACGCTGCGATTGCCGCGCAGCAGTCCATTACCCAGGGCGCGAAACGCGTGGCGGTGCTGGATGTGGATTTCCACCATGGCAACGGCACGCAGAATATTTTCTACGACCGTCCGGACGTGCTGTTCATTTCCCTGCATGGCGACCCGGCGGTGTCCTATCCATATTTTTCCGGCGCACGCAGTGAGCAAGGCACAGGCGCCGGTGAGGGTTTCAACCTGAATTACCCGCTGCCCAAAAACACCACGTGGGACCACTACCACACCGCCCTGGCCGATGCGTGCCGGCAATTAAGAAGTTTTGCCCCCGAAGTGCTGGTGATCTCCCTGGGCGTGGACACCTTCAAGGACGACCCCATCAGCCACTTCCTGCTCGACAGCGAAGACTTCATCGGCATGGGCCAGATCATCGCCAGCGTGGGCGTGCCGACGCTGTTCGTGATGGAAGGCGGCTACATGGTCGATGAGATCGGCATCAACGCCGTCAACGTGCTGCACGGTTTCGAAAGCAAGGCCACCCGATAACAACAAACGCTCTACCGCCTTTTTTCTGCCAAAACTCAAAAACATAACAAGAGGTTTTGTGATGAAAACAACCACGCCCGGGCTTTATGAAAAGCCTGCGTTGCAACGCACCCTGAGCAACCGCCACATCCAATTGATGGCCATGGGCGGTGCGATCGGCACCGGCCTGTTCATGGGCTCCGGCAAGATCATCGCGCTGTCCGGCACCTCAATCATCCTGATCTACATGATCATCGGCCTGTTCGTGTATTTCGTGATGCGCGCCATGGGTGAGCTGCTGCTCTCCAACCTTAACTTCAAGAGCTTTGCTGACTTTGCCGGCGCATACCTGGGGCCGCGCGCGGCGTTCTTTCTTGGCTGGTCGTACTGGTTGAGCTGGAGCGTGGCGGTGGTGGGGGATGCGGTGGTGGTCGGCGAATTCTTCCAGTACTGGTTTCCCGACGTCCCGGCGTGGATGCCCGCCGTGGGCATGCTAATGACGCTGTTCGCGTTGAATGTGCTCACCGTCAGGTTGTTCGGTGAAGTCGAGTTCTGGTTCGCGATAATCAAGATCATCGCCGTGCTGACGCTGATCGGCGTGAGTGTGGTGCTGATCGCCAGTTCCTTTGTGTCACCCACCGGGGTGACCGCTTCGTTGGGCCATCTGCTGGATAAACAGGCGGCGTTCCCCAATGGCCTGTTCGGCTTTTTTGCCGGGTTCCAGATGGCGATCTTTTCGTTCGCCGGTACCGAACTGATCGGCACCGCCGCCGCCGAAACCCGCGCGCCGGAGAGAACCTTGCCCAAGGCGATCAACTCGATTCCGCTGCGCATCATCCTGTTCTACGTATTGGCCCTGGCGTGCATCATCGCCGTGACCTCATGGCAGCAGGTGTCGCCGAGCAAGAGCCCGTTCGTTGAGTTGTTCCTGGTGGCAGGCTTTCCGGCCGCGGCGGGGATCGTCAATTTCGTGGTGCTGACCTCGGCGGCGTCGTCGGCCAACAGCGGGGTGTTTTCCGCCAGCCGCATGTTGTTCGGCCTGGCGACCTGGGAGATGCGCCGGGAATATTCCGGCGTCTGTCGCACAGCAGCGTGCCGTTTATCAGCCTGGCGTTTACCACCCTGTTGATGGTGCTCGGCCTGGTGCTGCTGTTTGTGGTGCCGGAGGTGATGACCGCCTTCACCATCGTGTCGACGGTGTCGGCGATCCTGGTGATTTTTACCTGGTCGACCATCCTCGCGTCCTACATCGCCTACCGTAAGAAGCGCCCGGACCTGCACGCTGCATCGGTCTACAAAATGCCGGGCGGTGTTCCTATGGCCTGGTTCAGCCTGGCGTTCCTCGCGTTTGTGCTGTGCTTGCTGGCGTTGCGGCCGGACACACGCCTGGCGCTGTGCGTGATGCCGGCCTGGTTTATCTGGCTGGCGATTGCCTTCCGGTTTTCACGCTTCAAGGCCATCGGCGCGGGCTAGAACTCCATCCTCAGGCCAAGTGTGCCTTGACGGCCGTTGAACGTGTTGCTGTCCAGGTTGCGGTTATAGCCGACCTCGCTGTAGACGCTGACCCCGGTGGCGACCTGCAACGTGGCTCCGACACTCAACCCCAGCGTGGTGGACTTCTGCTCGGTGTCGATGTCCGTCACGTCGTTGAAGGTGACGGTGTTTTGCCCGGCGCTGGTGTGCCACACGTTGGCACGTAGATAAGGTTCAAACGGCATGCCGCGCACTTGATACTCGCCGCGCAAGCGAACGCCCAGGCGCGTGGTTATGTTGGTGTTGGCATCGTATGAAACGTCCGAGATACCATCGTTTTGACTGTCCAGGTGGCTCTTGCTGGCGATCAACTGGGCCTGGGGTTCCAGGACTAAGTTCGGGGTGATTTTGAAAGGCCAGCCCGCTTCGATGGAGGCGGCAAGGTTATGGCCACGGGTCTTCACCTTCACACCACGGTCCGACTCATTGTTGCCGTTGAAGCGCGTGCCCATCAGCACCAGGTCCACGTAAGCCTGGTTGGCGCCGATCAGCGTCCAGTAAACCCCCAGGCTGTCGCCGCGCAGGGTGGTCGTGCCGGCGTCCTTGTCCTGCCAGCCCTCGTTGAAGCCTTTGACATTGCCCCTCAGGCGGCTATGGCCGACGAAAAATCCCAGGCGTTGCAGCAGGCCATTGTCCAGAGTGCCGGCGTACACATCGCTGCCCACCTGGAAGCCGGTCACCGAGCTGCGCAGTGTCGGGTTCACCGTACCGGCGGAACCCTGGCTGCTGCTGCTGCCATAGACGCGACCCCAACCCGCTGGAAATGCGCCGGTGTGCTGTTGCTGGCGCTGATCGCCCATGCGCTCGTGATAGGTGCCCAGCATGCCCTGCACGATCTGTTTCGCGGCCGGGAACAGTGCGGCATACACTGGCACTTCCGGACGGTAGATCGGAATAGGAGTAATGCCTGGGTTTGGCGGCAGTGGCGGGGTGCCTACGACGGGCTCGGGCAATTGGACGGGCGGGTTCTCGGGTTCGGGCAACGGCGTAACCGGTATTGTGGAGCGCAGGTAGTAATTGTGTTCCGTACCGGCCGTGACACCGCCTTTGAACAGAAAGTACTCAAATGCCCCGACGGACACGGGCGCGTCGAGGGTAAAGGCACTGGCACTGCTGGTGGCGCCGTTGAGGGCTTGCACGACCTGGATACCGTCCTGCAGTGTCTCGGCACCGGCACCGCCGGCATTGGTGACGATGATGCTGGTAGAGCCCGTCATGGTGCCCTGACTGACCACCAGTTTGTCGCTGGGTGAGCCGTCGCTGCCGAGCTGGGTGTCCAGTTTGAGTCGCGCACCGTCGCCGGTGTAGTTGCCGTTGATGGTCAGGGTGTCGTGGGGGCCGTTACTGCTGCCGGTCATATCGATCAGGCCACGGTTGTTGACGTTGACCAACTGGCCGGGGTTAAACGCCTCGATTACGCCGGTAGTGACCAGCAGTTCACTCGTACCATCGAGGCTCAATGTGCCGGTCCCGGTGTCACTGTCACCGAGCTTGAGCGTACCGCCCAGGCTCAGTTGCGCGCCGTTGTCCATCTGGATGTTTTCCCAGTTGGCAAACAGGCCTGGGTCGTTGGCCTTGGTGTTGTCCAGGGTCAGCTTGTCGTTGCCTGGGCCGCCATCGATCAGGGTTGTCGCTGCCAATTGGGTATTCACCAGATTTTGCAGCAACGCCGTATCGTCACCCGCGCCGGCCAGCACGAAGGAGTGCAGGTTGCCGCCCGTCCAGTTGAATACGTCGTTGCCGAAGCTGAGCAGGATTTGCCCGTTGACGGTGCCGCCGGTGATGGTCACTGCATCATCACCGCCGCTGACGCTGATATTGCCCCCGATGAAACTGGAGCCCGACACGATGATGGTGTCTTTTCCGAAGCCGGTCACCAGGTTGCCGATGATTTCTCCGCCGCGCATATCGAACAGGTTGTCGTCGAGTTTCATGTCCACTCGGCCGATACGGCCGCCGGTCATCAGCGCGTGGTCGCCATCTAAGAAAGCGCCGGTGATCTCGCCGGCGTTCATCACAAAATCGTCCAGCCCATCGCCCTGCGCCAGGGACGCGATGGTGCCGCCGCTCATGGCGAATTTGTCGATGCCGCTGCCCTGGCTCACCGCGCCGATGCTGCCACCGCTGATTTGCACAATGTCCGTACCGGCACCCTGGATCAACGCGTCGGTGATCGTGCCGTTGTTCATCTGGAAAATATTCGCGCCGTCGCCCTGGTCCAGCGTGCCATCGATGCGCATGCTGGTGCTGGTATCGAGGAACGTGACGACATCATTGCCCGCACCGAAGCTGGCATTGCCGGTGACAGTGCCGGTGCCGCTCATGGTCAGTGTGTTGTTGCCGCCGCTGTCGGTAAAACCGGCGGCAGTGCCGCTGTTGCAGGTGTAGGTGTCGTCACCGGCGGTGGGGGCGATGGCGCAGGCCGCGTAGCTGACCTGAGCCCAGGGCGCCAGGGCCGCCGAGCAGGCAAAACCCAGGTAAAGCAAAGGTGATAACCGTGTGTGCATGATCCGTCCTCGACTAACGGGAAGGGTGCCCCGGCACCTGCAACAACAGGCGCGGGCCAGACCATGACAACGTGATGCGCGATACGGATCAGGGACTACGGGTTACCTGCATCTGAAAACACCGGCCAATGCAAAGGGTTGGCATGGCTTTCTCGACTGCACATGAGCCCGTGCAGCGCTTTTTAGACGCTAGCACACATCCTGCAGAGCGCTACTGTCAGAAATAACAGGTAGGTACGAGTGGTTCGCGGTGTTGCATTGACTATGCTGAACAGGCTGGGAACGAAGCGGTAGTGGATGAAAGTAGAGGGTCGAGGCCAATGGGCTTCATGGCGTGGCCGTCAGGTGATCCCGTGGTCGGTGTGCCCGGCGAACGGCTGAGACAGCCACCCACCTACGAGGAGAACGACTGTGAACGTTCAAACAGCACGTGTGTTACCCGTTGCCCTAGTGTTGATGATGGCGCCTGCCCTGAGCTGGGCGGCCAACTTCGATTGTGCCGTGTATGACATGACAATCAATAACGGGCAGGGAGCTGAAGCCAGGCAAGCGGATGACAGCATAGAAGCGTCAGACGTTGACGAAGCAGTAGCACAGATGCGCAAAAGGGAGGATTGGCAGGACGCAGACAAATACATCGTCAAATGCAGGCCGGTAGAAGAGTAAATGCAAGGCAGTTGGGAGCTACTTATTGTGCTCCCTTCAGCCCTACACAAACACAACCTCATACGGCTCACGCATACGCTCCAGCAGCACCTGCGCCAGTATCGGCGCCAGGCCGATCTCGGGGTCGCCCATCAGTTGGGTGGCGTAGGCGTGGGCCGCATGAAGCTTGCGCGCCACGCCCCAGGTGTTCAGGCGTACCTTGCGTGCGCGATGCCAGGGGAACACGGCTCCTTCGCGGGCGGGCCAGTGCCAGGCCCAGATCGGCACCTCATACAACTGCGCGCCGACCAGGCTGCACGCCTTGGCGCTGGCGCGGCCGACGGCGTCGTGGTCGCCATTGCCGTCGTTACGCCAGGTGGTAAACACCACATCGGCCGGTTGCAGATACCGCGCGATAAATTGGCTCAGTTGCGGCTCGCGGGCCGCCAGGGCGTTATCGCAAAAACCACCGCGGATCCATTTCAGGCTGTGCAAGGGCATGCCCAGCCGGCGCAGCGCTTCGGCACTTTCCTGGGGCCGAACCACGCTCAAGCGGCTGGCCGGCCAGGTGTGAGAGCCGGGATGGCTGGCACTGCCGTCGGTGATCGAGATCAGTTGCAGTGGATGCTCCAGGGTGCTGAGCAATTGCAACAGGCCGCCGCAGGCCAGCACTTCATCGCCGGGGTGCGGCGCGATGATGACCACGCGCGCGCCCGGAGGCACCAGCGAGGTGGCAGTGATCGGCGGGATTTGCGCCAGTTGCGGCGCGCTGTTCCAGATTTGCGTGGGGCCGCGACGACCTTCGCTTAAGCAGGCAGGCTTCATGGGGTATCACGTCCTTGTCGATTGAGGCGGGGTCGTGCCCGATAACGGGACGACTCTCTTTTATTCACCACAGGCTCCGCCGTGGTGCTGCGTGACCATTCAATCTTGAATGATCAGCAAGGCGTCATGAGCATAGACAAGGATTGAAGGTTTTCACATTTCGCCCCTTGGTTTTTTTCAGGTCGCGCACACCAGGCTCTTCAAAAAGTCGCCGAAGCCACCCTGGGCGCGGGCCTGCAGACGTGCGCTGGTGACGACTTGCGGGCGGTGACTCCAGGCGATGGACGCGCCGCAGCGTTCAAGGTCGCGCACCAGTTGCACATCCTCGTGGCAGGCCAGCGGCTCGAAGCCCCCGGCGCGTATGTAGGCAGCTGCGCTCACTCCCAGGTTGGCGCCGTGGATATGCCGATGCCCGTCCCGCGCCGCGTATCCCTGGTGATAGCGAATCTGCGCCGGCGTGTCGAAATCCTCACTCCAGGCATCGACGGTGACGGTGCCGCATACGACATCCGCCTCCAACGCAAGCTGTGCCACCAGCCAGTCGGGAGAGACCCGGCTGTCGGCATCGGTACAGGCGATCCAGCGTGCGCCCGCATTGAGCAGGTGACGCGCGCCCACGCCACGCGCATGCCCGACATTGCGCGCTTGCACGTCCAGGCACTGCACCGGGTAGGCGCTGGCGATGACCGCGCTGGCGTCGCTGCAACTGTCGAGTACCACCAGGATCTGTACCGCTTCGCCATGCAGGTCCGGGTGGCTGGCCGCGACCAGTGCGGCGTCCAGGCACTCGGCCAACAATGCCTCTTCGTTGTGCACCGGGATCAGAATGCCGATCATCGCAGACCCTCCAGGCAGGCGACCGAGGTACCATCACGGCTCCACAGATCGAGGAGGAAATCAGGGTCATGGTGGCCGGCGAGCCGCGTCATGCCCAGGCGCTGTCCCAGCAGGGCATGCACCTGTTCGGCGGTTTGAGGGCAGCCCTCGATGGGCGCACGCCAATGGCAGGCCAACACCTGGCCATCGGCGCTCAGCGCGCTGAGGGCGCGGGTGATCAAACGGCCCAGGTCATCGGCGTCAAGGTAGTAACACAGCTCACTCAATACGATCAGGTCGAACTGGCCCTCGGGCCATTGTTCGGGTAGCCGACTCTGCCGCACCTGGGCATGGGGGAAACCCAGCAGGCGTTTACGCGCCAGGCTCACGGCCGCCGCGGCGGTGTCGCAACACAGCAGACGATCACAGCGTGGCGCCAGTTCGGCGCTCAGTTCGCCATTGGCACACCCCGGTTCGAAGATCGAGGCATAACGCGGTCGGGTCAGCAACGCCAGGGTCAATGCGCGTTTGCGCCGTTCGTACCAGCGTTGGCGGAAGGCCCATGGATCATCGTTGCCGGCAAACAGTCGGTCGAAATAGGGCGTGGCCACACTCATACAAATACCACCTCAAAAGGTTGCAGCAAGCGTTCCACCACATAGGGCGCAAGCACCGGCGCCAGGCCGATTTGCGGGTCGCCTTCCAGCTGGCTGGCGAAGGCATGGATGGCATGGCGCTTGCGGGCGACGGCTTCGCAGGTCAGGGGGATTTTACGCGCGCGGTGCCACGGCACCAGGCAGTCCTCGGGGGTTGCCCAGTGCCAGGTCCACACCGGCAACTCATACAACGCGGCGCCTACCGCCTGCGCCGCCTTGGCGCTGGCACGGCCGACGGCTTCGTGGTCGCAGTGACCGTCCTCGCGCCAGGTGGTAAACACCACATCGGTGGGCTTGAGGTAGCGCTGGATAAACTCCACCAACTGCGCTTCACGGTCGGCGACGTGGCTGTCGGCAAACCCCGCGCGCAGCCATTTCAGGCTGTGCAGCGGCAGACCCAGTCGATGCAGGGCCTGCGCCGACTCCTGCGGACGCACCACGCTCAAGCGTTCCACCGGCCAACGACGCGAACCGGGGTGGCTGGCGCTGCCATCGGTGACCGAAATCAGTTGCATCGGCCGACCCAGCGTGGCCAAGCCTTGCAACAGGCCACCACAGCCCAGCACTTCATCATCCGGGTGTGGCGCGACAATCACCGCGCGATGGCCCTCGGGCACCAACTGTTCAACGCTGATCAGCGGCAACTCGGCCATGCGCGACGACGCTTGCCAGCGGTGCAACGGCGTGCCCTGGCCGACGATCGGGTTGGGTTTCATAGTTGCCACCTCCCTGCGGGTTCGCCGGCAACCAGCTCGCCGAGACCGGCAAGATCGCGTTCGGCATGGCTTTGGCGCACATACACCGGCAAGTCCGCCATCAGTTGGGCAAAGTGTCGGTCCTTGCAAAAAGGCCCGGCACCGAGCGCCCGGCCCACATGGTGGATCACCTGTTCTACGCACTCTTCGACGCAGGCCCGTGTGCGTTGGGCCAGTAGCCGGGCGTCAGCGGTGGGCGCACGGTCGATGTGTGCGGCACTGTGGCGCAATGCACAGGCAGCGGCGTACAGCGCGCTGTCCACGGCGCCCAAGTGGGCGAGAGCATGCGGTTCCGGGCGTTGGTTGCACTGCTCGCGCAGCGCCTCTGCCAGGCGTTGCGCCGCGCCGTACCAGCACGCCGCGATGCCGATGCCGCCTTGCCAGAAACCGGGGCGGCCAAGGTAGGCGCCAGGGCCGCCGACGGCAACCCCGTGCGCGTCGTCGAACAGGACCTCGACGCTGCCGGTCGCCGCCATGCCGACTGCGCTCCAGCCTTCATCCGTCACCCTGACCCCCGGCTGCTGCATCGGCACCGCCACCAGTTGCTGACGGTCTTCTTCATCCCAGGCCGTCAACAACCCGTGGCTGACCACCGCCGCGCCCGAGCACCAAGCCTTGCGCCCGGTCACCCGCACGCGCTCGCCCTGGCGCTGCACGCACACCTTGGCCGTCGGCGGTTCGGCGGCCCACATGCCCCAGGTACTGCCCAACGGCGGTAGTGGGCTGTGCAGCTCGGCGATGATCGCCAGTGCATCAGTGTGGCCTTCGAACAACTTGCACAAGCGCAGGTCGTGCGCGGCCACCTGCGCCAACCGACTGAACCGTGCCAACGTCTCGCCGCTGCCGGGCAGCGGCAAGTGGTCCAGGCCTTCGGCCTGGAGCGCCTTCAGTGCCTCGCCAAGGGCGTGCGTGTCCGCGTAGTCCCGGTGGTGTTGAAGGCATCCCTGCTGGTCCATTTCACGCCTCGTCTTCGCGCTGCAGTTCAAACAGCAACAGCGAGCGGCCGGTGACGGCGTATTCGTGATCGAAATCAAAGCGCTCCTGGCCGCGCACCGCCGGGTCGTTGGTATCGAGCATGCAGGTCCAGAATTCACCCTGGGGCACGGGTGGCAGACGGAAATTGACCATGTCGTGATGGGCGTTCACCACCAGCAGCAAGGTGGCGTCGGCACCGGCACGGCGAATCCCGGTTTCCTGGGCGCGGCCATCCATCAGCATGCCCAGGCAGCGCCCGTGGCTGTCCTCCCATTGCTCGGTGGTCATTTCGTTGCCATCCGGCGCCAGCCAGGTCACGTCCTTCACGCCGATGTCTTCGTTGTAGTCGCCCACCAGGAAGCGCCCGCGACGCAGGATCGGGTAGGCCAGGCGCAGTTTGATCAAGCGCTTCACAAACTTGAGCAGCGACTTGCCGTCTTCATCCAGGTCCCAGTTGACCCAGCCGATCTCGCTGTCCTGGCAATACGCATTGTTGTTGCCGTGCTGGGTGCGAGCGAATTCGTCGCCGGCCACGATCATCGGCGTGCCCTGGGCCAATAGCAGCGTGGCGAAGAAGTTGCGCATCTGGCGCAGGCGCAGCGCGTTGATTTGCGGGTCGTCGGTCGGGCCTTCGACGCCGTGGTTCCAGGACAGGTTGTTGTTGCTGCCGTCCTGGTTGTTCTCGTCGTTGTCTTCGTTGTGCTTGTCGTTGTACGACACCAGGTCGTGCAGGGTGAAACCGTCATGGGCGGTGATGAAGTTCACCGAGCTGTACGGCCGACGGCCGCGATGATTGAACATCTCACCCGAGGCGGTCATGCGCCCGGCGAAGTCGGCCAACTGGCCGTCGTCGCCTTTCCAGAACGCGCGCACGGTGTCGCGGAAACGGTCGTTCCACTCCACCCAGCCCGGCGGGAAATTGCCCACCTGATAGCCGCCCGGGCCACAGTCCCAGGGTTCGGCAATCAGTTTGAGCTGGCGCAGCACCGGGTCCTGGCGGCAGGCGACGAGGAAGCTGTGACGCTCGTCGAAGCCGTCGCGGTAGCGGCCGAGAATGGTAGCCAGGTCGAAGCGGAAGCCATCGACATGCATTTCGTTGGCCCAGTAACGCAGGGAGTCGGTGACCATCTGCAGCACGCAGGGGTGGCTCAGGTCGAGGGTGTTGCCGGTGCCGGAATCGTTGATGTAAAAGCGCTTGTCGTCGGGCATCAGGCGGTAGTACGAGGCGTTGTCGATGCCACGCATCGACAGGGTCGGGCCTCGCTCGTTGCCTTCGGCGGTGTGGTTGTAGACCACGTCAAGGATCACTTCGAGCTTTTGCTCATGCAGATGCGCGACCATCTCCTTGAACTCGGCGATCTTGCCGCTGGCCAGGTAGCGTGGGTCGGGAGCGAAAAACGCGATGCTGTTGTAGCCCCAATAGTTGGTCATGCCTTTTTCCAGCAGATGCTGGTCATTGACGAAGGCATGCACCGGCAACAGCTCCACCGAAGAAATACCCAACTGGCGGATATGCTTGAGCACGTCGTCTTCCATCAGCCCGGCGCAGGTGCCGCGCACCGATTCGCCGACTGAGGGGTGACGCATGCTGATGCCGCGCAGGTGGGTTTCGTAGATGATCGTGCGGTCCCACGGCACCCGCACCGGTTGGTCGTTGCCCCAGGTGTGCGCCGGGTCGATGACCTTGCACTTGGGCACGAAGGGCGCGCTGTCGCGTTCGTCGAAACTGAGGTCGTCGTCGGGGTGGCCGATGGTGTAGCCGAACAGCGCCTCGGACCATTTCAACTCACCGACCAATTGCTTGGCATAGGGGTCGATCAGCAGTTTGTTGTGGTTGAAGCGATGACCGTTGGCCGGGTCATAGGGACCGTACACACGGTAGCCGTAAATCAGCCCTGGGTGGGCGTCAGGCAAATAACCGTGGAAGATTTCGTCGGTGTATTCGGGCAGTTCGATACGTTCAAGCTCGACTTCGCCCGAGTCATCGAACAGGCACAGCTCCACCTTGGTGGCGTTGGCCGAGAACAGTGCAAAGTTGACGCCCAGGCCGTCCCAGGTGGCGCCAAGAGGGAAGGGCAAACCTTCACGAATCCGCGACGGCTCATTGCCCGGCGTCGATGGGGTCTTATGGGGTTTGCTCATGAATGTTGCTCCTGCAAGGGTATTTTCTTCAGGCCGAACGCGGCCGTGCCGACGGAATTTCAGCGCACAAGGATCAAAAGTGAGGTCACCCCCTGCCGGCAGCGCCGGAAGGAGGCTCAGGTCGTGAGGGTGCTCAGGGTTTGGGCTTTTTCGGCGCCGCCGGTTTTTTCGCCGGTGGCGGGGCCGGTTTGCTGGCCGCCGCGGGTTTGGCTTTGGCTGCCGCAGGCTTGGGCGCGGTCTTCGGCTTGGCGGCCGGTTTAGGCTTGGTCGGCGTCAGCGCTTCGGATTCGGCCAGCTTGCGCGCCATCTCCCAGTGGCGTGCATCCTCTCCATGGGGTTTGCCTTCCGACTCCCAGATCTGATGCGCCAGTTCGCGTATGCGTTTGTCTTCAGTACTCATCACAATGCTCCTCACAGAGAATTTCAGCTTTCTTGATCATCAGGATTGATAAAGACATTGACCGGGAAATCCCCCAGGGCAGTGCTGATCAACAGCTCCTTGTCTGGTGTGACTGCACCTGTGTGAAAAAGTCCCTTCCAGTGTTGAGTTGGTGCGGCGAACGGTAATTTGAGCCGGGTATCGCCCCAAACCTGCGCAGTGATGCGCGGATGCACACCGTTTGCAAGCAGGCGGTGGGGCCAGCGCGGCGCCACCACCAGCAGCCGTTTGCCCTGGTGTTCACGGCAGAACGCAACCACGTGTTCGGCGTGTTGGCCGACCACCTCCAGCGGCGTATAGGCGCCGTTGCGAAACAGCCCGGGATGGGCCTTGCGCAAGGCCAGCACCTGGGCAATCAAGGCCTGTTTGATGCGCCCGTCGTGCCAGTTGAATAACAGCTCACCGAGGTCTGGTGGCGTGTTCAACGCGTGTTGCCGCGCGTTGAAATCCACCGGACGCCGGTTGTCCGGGTCCACCAGACTGAAGTCCCAGTACTCAGCGCCCTGGTACAGGTCGGGTACACCCGGCACGGTCATGCGAAGCAAGGATTGCGCCAGCCCATTGAGCGCGCCGGCCGGGGCGATCGCCTGGGCGGCAGCGGCGAGAGCCGTGCGCAACGGCTGGCCCTCGGCGCTGAGCAGCAGGCGCGACAGGAAGCGTTCGACGCCCTGTTCGTAGGCTTCGTTGGGCGCGCTCCAGCTGCTTTGCAACTTGGCTTCGCGCAGGGCTTTCTGTTGCCACTGCCAGAGGCGTTGCTGGTAACCCGTGAAGTCGTCGGTCAGGTCCAGCGGCCAACTGCCCAGCAGCACCTGATAGAGGATCAGTTCATCGCCGGCCGACGGCGCGCTCGCCTCCTCGCGCAACGCTTGGGCAAGGGTGCGCCAGTGCTCAACCTGCTCGGCGTACCACGGTGCGCATTCACTGAGCACCGCCAGGCGCGCACGGCTGTCTTCGCCGCGCTTGTGGTCATGGGTGGCGGTGGCCAGCAGGTTGTCGGGGAACGCCTTCAAGCGTTGCTGATTGACTGCGTGGAACTCGGCCAGCGGCGCGCTGAACTGTTCGGTGCAAAAGCCCACGTCGTTGCGCGACAGCAGCACCGCCGAGCGATAGAACGCGGTGTCTTCCACCGCCTTGGCGGCGGCGGGCGAGGTCAGTTGCTGGAAGCGCACACAGGCATGCTTGAGCATCTTGCGTTCGCGCCCCACCGGGCGGTTGCGCCAGGGCTGGCCGCCGAGCCATTGTTCCAGGTGGTCAAGCACCGGCCAATCGCCTTCGTTCAAGGTGCCGCGCGCACCTTCGAGCGCTTGCCGGAAGACCTTGTCGTCATCGGCGCTGCGGCCGCGCGCACTGATATAGGTGCGGTACACCGGAAAGTGCACGATCAGCTCCTGCAAGGCGCGGCGGATCGCGCCCAGGGTCAGGTCGCGGGTCATCACGTCATCGCGGGCCACCTGCAGCAGCGCCTGTGCCACGCTTTCGAAGTCGCCGCCCAACGAACCATTGAGGATTTGCTGACGCGCCAGTCGGGCTTCTTCGATAAAGGCCGAGGGCCGTTCGCTGTGGCGCGTCCACAGGTCAGCCAGTGGGGCAAAACCGTCCGGGTGGTGTTGCAGCAAGGACAGCTGGTTCATGAATTCGTAGCCGGTGGTACCGTCCACTTGCCAGTCTTCACGCAGGGTCTCGCCTTCGCCGAGGATTTTTTCGACAAAGATCGGCAAATGCCGTTCGGGCGAGAGGGAATCCACCCGGCGTCGCAGCTTGCGGCAGTAACCACGCGGGTCGGCCAGGCCGTCGATATGGTCGATGCGCAGGCCATCCACCAGGCCCTGGCTGATCAGCTCGAAGATTTTGCCATGGGTGGCTTCGAACACGGCGCTGCGTTCCACGCGCAAGCCGCCCAGTTCGTTGACGTCGAAGAAGCGCCGCCAGTTGATATCGTCCGCCGCCGTGCGCCAGCTGGCCAGGCGGTAGCTCTGTTGCTCCAACAGATGATGCAGGCGCTGGAAACCTTCCGGCTGACGGCCATCGAACGCGGCCAAGCGCTGCTCGATGGCCGGCAACACCTCGGTGGCACGTTCGGCCAGGGCCTGTTTGAGCCAGGCGGCTTCGGCATAGGCATCGTCTTGATAGGCGAGGGCCGCGAACCGATCGGCCAGGGGTTTGAGCGATTCGTCGCTGCCCAGGATCAAGGCGTAATCCCGTGGACATATCGGGAATCGGTGCTCGTAATGGTCAACGTGGAACGCGCCTTGGGCGGCATCGAATTTCAGGCTCAGCGTGCCGCTTTGCAGGGCTTCGCCGTAGTCGCTGCCCAGGAACGGCATCAACAGTTGGCCCTTGAGCAGCGGGTCGGGGGAGTGCCACTGGATGTCGAAAAATTCGCTGTACGGGCTCAAGCGCCCCCATTCCAGCAGGTCCAGCCACCAAGGGTTATCGGCGCCGCCCACGGCCATGTGGTTGGAGACGATATCGAGGATCAACCCCATGTCATGTTCACGCAGCGTTGCGACCAGGCGCCGCAATGCCGCCTCGCCGCCCAGTTCCGGATTGACGCGGGTGGGGTCGACCACGTCGTAGCCGTGCATGGAGCCCACGCGGGCGCTGAGCAACGGTGATGCGTACAGGTGGCTGATGCCCAGGCGGGCAAAGTACGGCACCAGCGGCACCGCATCGTCGAGGGTGAAACCTTTATGGAATTGCAGGCGCTGGGTGGCGCGCAGGGGCAGTGCGTTCATCGGTCACGCTCATAGGCTTGGTTGCGCGCGACGGCCAGCAGTTCGAGGCGGCGCGCGGCGCCGGCGTTGTCGAGCAGGCTGGAGGCCTCGCCCGCCAGGCGCCGGCGCCAATTGGGATGGGTATCGGTGGTGCCGGGCAGGTTGGCTTGTTCTTCCACACCCAGGGCATCCTCCAACGGCAACAGCACCAGCGGCGCACGGGTGTGGCCCAGGTAGCGCACGCTGGCGTCGATCATGTGGTCGGTTTCGTTACGGATTTCATCGACGAAGTTCTGCGGGTCCTGGCTCAAGGCCTGGCGCAGCGCCTGGCGTTCGCGCAGGCGGTGCTCGCTCCATTGCTCCACGGTGGGTGCATCGATCAGGCCGAGCTGGATGTTCCAGTCGATATCGCGGCTGTGCCACCAACCGTTGAGTGTCGGTAAATCGTGGGTACTGGTGGTGGCCAGGGCGTTGTCCGGCCAATCGAGGATCGGCTTGAACTGGCCATCGTGGCCTTGTTCGAACAGCAGCACGCGCATGCCCAGGATCGAACGACTGCTGAGTTTTTCGCGCAGGCCGTCCGGCACCGTGCCCAGGTCTTCGCCCAGGACGATGGCCTGGTGACGATGGGACTCCAGGGCCAGCAGCCGCAGCAGGTCATCTACCGGGTAATACAGGTAGGCGCCTTCGCGGGGCGAGGCCCCCATGGGGATCACCCACAGGCGTTGCAGGCCCATGACGTGGTCGATGCGCAACCCCCCGGCGTGGGCGAAGTTGGCCCGCAGCATTTCAATGAAGGCGCGAAAGCCATTGCGCTTGAGGCCCTCGGGCGAAAACGCGGAGATGCCCCAGCCTTGGCCGGCGCGGTTGAGAATGTCCGGTGGCGCGCCCACGGTCAGGTCGGCCAGCAGTTCATCCTGGCGGCTCCAGGCCTGGCTGCCGCCACCGTCGGCGCCCACGGCCAGGTCGGCGATCAGGCCGACGCCCATGCCGCTGCCCTTGGCCGCTTGTTGGGCGCGTTCGAGACAACGGGCGATCAGCCATTGGGTGAAGGCGAAATAGCCAATCTCGTCGCGGTTGGCTTCGGCGAACCGCGCCAGTGCGGGGCTCTGTGGGGTGCGCCATTCCTCGGGCCAGTGACGCCAGTCGAGGTCTTCGCCCGCCGCCGCGCGTGCGGTTTGAATGGCTTCGAAGCGGCAGTGGTTTTCCAGGGCTTCACCGCCGGCCTGGCGGAAGCTCAGGAAGTCGGCATGTTGTGGGTGATGACCGTGGCGGAAATCTTCATACAAGGCGCGCATCAGGCGTTGCTTGGCCGCGGCGGCGGCAGGCCAGTCGATGAGGCTGTGTTGTTCCAGGGTATGCAACTCGTCCGTCAGGCCCAGGGTGTCGATGGCGTTGCGCACTTCGCGCTCGCCGAGGATGCACGCGGGCGAGGCATACAGGCTGTTGAGAAACAAGCGGCTGGATGGCGAATACGGACTGTAGCGCCCGGTGTCGGCGCTGAACATCGCGTGCATCGGGCTGATCGCCAGGGCATCGGCCCCGCGTTCGGCAGCGGCGCGTACCAAGTGCTCCAGGGCCAGGGTATCGCCGAAGCCGCCATCGCCCAGGCGGCGCAGCGAGTAGAGTTGGGCACTCAGGCCCCAGGCGCGGGCGGGGTTGCTGTCGACCGCTTCGGCCACGCTGTAGCAGTGGGTGGGGGCGACGGCGAGGGTGAAGGTCTGGTCGTTGATGTGCACCTGGTGGTAGCCGAGGGCGATCACGCCGGGCATGACCGCGTTATCGTCCAGCCGCAGTTCCAGGGTTTCGCCGTTTTCCAGGCAGACCCGGCACAGGGTGTCGGGCTCGAAATAGTGCGCCAGGTCAAGGCCATGACCGCTGTCGACGGTCATCAGGGGCGGCAGGTGTTTGTCCTGTTGCGCCAGCTCCAGTTCGCGCAGGCTGGCGTCGATCTCGGCATCGGTATCGGCCGGGTGGCCGAGGCCTTTGAGGACCGCGCGCAGGGCATCGGGTGTCACACGTTGCGGGCGGCCGTTGGCGTCGATCCAGTCGACCGCCAGGCCCGCTCGGCTGGCGAGAGTTTCCAGGTTCGCTTCGCTCAAGAGTGCTCTCCAACAGGGGATAGGGTGACGCGTGCGCTGTAGGGCGGCAGTTGCGCGCCTTGCTCGGCAGGCGTCTGAAACACAACTGCGCCGGGCGCTGGCTGCTCGAGGGCCGCGGGGCTGAGGTTAAGGTCGACCTGCAACTGGCTGCCGTTGCCCAGGCGCCAGCGCGCACTGACCGCGCCCTGCGCCAGGACCTGGGCACCCAATGCCACGCTGCCGGGCAAGTAGGGCACGATGTGCTGGTGACGCAGGCTCAGCAGGTGGCGGTAAAGCTGTGTGTGTTCGTTGTCGGCAAACACCGGGCATGACTGCTTGAAGGTCGCCAGGGCATTGGGATCGGGAATGCGTTCGCGTCGCTCGGGGTCATGGAACGCGGCGAAGTCGGCAAACTCATTGCGCCGCCTTCGCGTACCGCTTCGGCCAGTTCACCGTGGTGATCGGTAAAAAACAGGAAGGGCTCACTGGCGTTGACCTCATCGCCCATGAACATCAGGGGGATCATGGGTGACATCAACAACAGCGTGGTCGCAGCCTTGAGCGCGGCGGGCGAGCAGAGCTGATGCAGGCGTTCGCCGAGGGCGCGGTTGCCGATCTGATCGTGGTTCTGCAAAAAGGCCACGAAGGCCGTGGGCGGCAATGACCCGCTGGGTTCGCCACGGGCATGGCCATGGCGGGTGGCGTCGCCCTGGTAGATAAATCCTTCGCCCAGGCAGCGTGCCAGTTTGGCGGTAGGGTCTTGGGCAAAGTCGGCGTAATAGGCATCCGTTTCGCCGGTGAGCAATACGTGCAATACGTTGTGGAAGTCGTCGTTCCACTGCGCGTCGAAGTCATGCGTCAACAGACTGGCCTGGTTCAGCTCGTTTTCCAGCACCAGCCAGACATGCCGGCCGATGTCGGCCTGCTGACGCATCCGATGCGCCAACTGCTGCAGGAAATCGGGATTGTCGATCGCGTGCACGGCGTCCAGGCGCAAGCCGTCGAAGCGGTACTCCAACAGCCACATCAAGGCGTTATCGAGAAAGAAATCGCGCACCTCGCGGCGGTTGAAGTCGATGCCCGCGCCCCAGGGCGTGTGCACGTCTTCCTGGAAGAACCCTTGGGCGTACTGGCCCAGGTAATTGCCGTCCGGCCCGAAGTGGTTGTAGACCACGTCGAGGATCACCGCCAGACCATGGCCGTGGGCGCTGTCGATCAGGTGCTTGAGTTGTTCCGGCGTGCCGTAGGAGGACTGCGGTGCGTAGGGCAGAACCCCGTCGTAGCCCCAGTTGCGTTCGCCCGGGAACTGCGCCAACGGCATCAGTTCGATTGCGGTAACGCCCAGCTCGGCCAGGCGTGGCAGGTGTTTCTCGACTTCGGCGTAGCCCCCCAGCGCGCCGACGTGCAGTTCATAGATGACCGCCTCGTGCCACGGGCGCCTTGCCAGTTGGCGTGTTGCCAGGTGTAGGCGAGCGGGTCGACCACCAGGCTCCAGCCATGCACGTCCGAGGCCTGCGCCCGGGACGCGGGATCGGGGACATCCTTTTCCCCGTCGATGTTGTAGCGATAGCGGGTACCCGCCGGGCACTTTATTTCGACTTCAAACCAACCATCCGCCTGAGGCAGCATGGCGATGGATCTACCGTCTTCCAATTCAACGCTGACATAAAACGCGTCTGGCGCCCACAAGGCAAAACGCGTGTGTTGCGCGTCCAGCATGATTGCGCCGTGGGGCCAGGTTTCCAGAGTCCGTAACGGCATCTATAGAGACCTCCCTTGATTACTTGGCTTGTTTCCCCAGTGCCTTGGCCACGAGTTGCTCATACAGTTCGGCGTAGGGTTCCACGGCCTGGCTCCAGTTGAAGGGCTGGGTCATGGCGCGGCAACGCATGGCGTTGAGCAAACCGGGGAAGGCAAAGACCTTGAAGGCGCGACTCAGCGCTTCTTCGTAGCTTTGCACCGTGGATTCATTGAACAGGAACCCGGTGACGCCATTTTCGATGGTGTCGGCCAGGCCCCCGGTGTTGCGCGCGACCGGCAGTGAACCGAAGCGTTGCGCGTACATCTGGCTCAAGCCGCAGGGCTCATAACGCGATGGCATCAGGAGGAAGTCGCTGCCGGCGAACATGCGGCGTGCATCGGTCTCGTTGAAGCCGATGCGCACGCCCACCTGGCCCGGATAGCGCAGGGCCAGTTCACGCATGGCTTGCTCTTCTTCCGGCTCGCCACGGCCGATGATCGCGATCTGGCCACCGTTCTCGACGATAAAACCGGCGACCGCTTCGGTCAGGTCCAGGCCCTTCTGGTAAACAAGGCGCGACACCACCGCAAACAGCGGGCCGGTGGAGTCATGCAGACCGAACAGTTCGCGTACATGGGCCGCGTTGACCGCCTTGCCTTCCCAGTCGCCGATATTGAAGTTGTGGATCAGGTGCGAATCGGTGGAGGTTTCCCAGCTTTCGTCGATGCCGTTGGGAATGCCGCTGAGCAGGCCTTGCTGGGTCTTGGCGGCAAGAAAACCATCAAGGCCGCAGCCGAATTCCGGGGTGGTGATTTCCTGGGCGTAGGTGGCGCTCACGGTGGTGATATGGCTGGAGTACGCCATGCCGGCCTTGAGGAACGACATCTTGCCGTAGAACTCCATGCCTTCCTGTTGCAGGGCATGCGGCGGAATCCCCAGTTCCGGCGTCGATGCCAGGCTGACCACGCCCTGATAGGCCAGGTTATGAATGGTGAACAGCGTCGGTGTGCGTGACCCACGCCAGTGCATGTACGCCGGGGCCAGGCCGGCGGGCCAGTCGTGGGCGTGCACCAGGTCCGGGCACCAATGGATCTGCGCCAGGTTGGCGGCGATGTCGGCGGCGGCCAGGCCAAGGCGGGCGAAACGGATATGGTTGTCGGGCCAGTCGCGGCCATTGTTGGCGCCGTAGGGGGTGCCTTCGCGCTCGTACAGCTCGGGGCAGATCAACACATAGATGACCAGGCCGTCTTTGAGGTCCATGCGTCCAATCTTGCACGGCGGCAGTGCGGCGTGGCCACCCAGCTCGCCGATGATATGGATCGGATTGTCGCTTTCCATCACCTGCGGGTAGCCGGGGATCAGCACGCGCACATCATGCAGATGCGCCATGGCGCGGGGCAGGGCGGCGGAAACGTCGCCCAGCCCGCCGGTTTTTACCAGATCGGCAAACTCGGAGGTGACAAACAGCACTTTCTTTCGATTGGGGTTATGACTGGACACCGGCCGCACCGTGTTGAGATCAACCAACGAGGTCGACCCGCCAACTGGCTGAATAACACGTTCTCCCTGAATACTTGCTGCGGCACTGATCATAGTTCTCTCCACGTGTTGGTCGGCTAATGGCCCGCTGCCACTAGCTCCGATGACCGCTTCCTGCGGCCAAGCGCACAGGCGCATTACAAACTGGCAAGGCGTATGCCAGTTGCACGGTTAGCTCAAAAAGATTGGATGGACGGGCATGTAGCGTGTATCGCGGTGTGCTCGCCTTGCCTTAAAACTTGACCTGAGGCCGAGTTGAAAAGTTTAGTTTTTTTGCGGGGTTTTTGTTTTGGAACGGACCCATCGGTCATGAGTCTAGGACAGATCCCAGCGACCGTAGGGTTTATGCGAGATTTTTGTAGGACAAAAAACTTGTAACCGGAGATGCACTGGTTATTAGGAGATTTTTGTGGTGTGCGGGCCTGCGCTGCGTAGGTCTCTACACGACTGCTTGCTGTTGCTGTTGCTGTTGCTCTGGCTTTTGATCTTGATCTCAGGCACACCGAGCCTAAGCGA
>NZ_JAFHKI010000132.1 GCF_016937615.1 Pseudomonas lactucae
GTCGCACTTGCATGCGCAGCTTCAGGTCGGCGATCGGCTGGAGGCGCGGGCGCCCCCAGGGGCACTTCACGGTGCGGCCCGCCGAGCGCCGGCCGTTGGTGCTGCTGGGCGCGGGTGTGGGGATCACGCCGTTGCTGTCGATGCTGCGCGAGGTGGTGTACGAGGGCAAGCGCATCAACCGCATGCGCTCGACCTGGCTGATCCAAAGCGCCCGCACCCCTGAGGAACTGGCGTTCGCCGCTGAGCTAAAGGAGCTGGTGGCGCGGGCCGGCGACACGCTGCGCTGGCTGCGTGTCGTCAGTCAGGCGCCTGGTTCGGGGCCGGGGGAGGGCTACGACGCGGTGGGCAGGATCGACCTCGCGCTGCTCAAGTCAGTCCTGCCGTTGGACGACTACGACTATTACCTGTGCGGCCCCGGTACCTTCACCCAGGCGCTGTACGACGACCTGCGCGGGTTGCGTATCCCGGACGAGCGCATTCATGCGGAAACCTTCGGGCCGTCCACGCTGGTGCGCGATGCTGAGGTCAGCGTGACGGCACCGCCACAGCCGCCGGTGTCCGGCGAACCGGTGAAAGTGCTGTTTGCCACCTCCGGCAAGGAAGCGCGCTGGGAACCCGGTACCGGCACCTTGCTGGAGTTGGCCGAAGCCCGTGGCCTCACCCCGGAATTCAGTTGTCGCGGCGGCTCGTGCGGTACCTGCAAATCCACCTTGAGCCGTGGCCAGGTGCATTACCTCAACACCCCGGCCGAGCCTTTGGCGCACAACGAAGTGCTGATCTGCTGCGCCGTGCCGGCCCAGGGCAGTGAGCCGTTGGTGCTGGAGATCTGAACGCCCGCCGTGGCGAGCACTGTTGCGGATTCTGAAATGCTGAACTGTAAACCCTGGTTATTCCGCTGTTGAACGCCGTAGCTGAACATAGCGCCACCGACGCACAACGCGTCGTCAAACCCAACCTTGGTAATGGAGCACGTCATGTCCCTGAACGCGATCAAACTGTACCGCCACCCCCTGTCCGGCCACGCCCATCGGGTCGAGCTGATGCTGTCGTTGCTGGGCTTGCCCGTCGAGCTGATCTCGGTGGACCTGGCCAACGGCGCGCACAAAGCCCCCGAATTTCTGGCCCTCAATCGCTTCGGCCAGGTGCCGGTGATTGACGACAGCGGCACGGTGCTGGCCGATTCGAATGCGATCCTCGCCTACCTCGCCGTCAAATATGGCAACGGCCAATGGCTGCCCGCCGATGCGCTGGCGCAGGCCAAGGTGCAGCGCTGGTTGTCGGTAGCGGCCGGCCAGATCAGTGCGGGCCCTGCCACGGCGCGGTTGATCACAGTGTTCGGGGCAGCGTATAACGCCGAGGACGCGATCGCGCGCTCCCATGCCTTGCTCAAGGTCATGGAGCAAGAAGTGGGCGACAGTGCGTTCCTGGCCGGCGACAAGCCGACCATCGCCGATATCGCCGCCTACACTTACGTGTCCCACGCGCCGGAAGGCAATGTCGACTTGAGCGACTACCCGCAGGTGCGTGCGTGGCTGAGCAGCATCGAAGCGTTGCCCGGTTTTGTCGGCATGCAGCGCACCGCGATAGGCCTGCAACAGGCGTGATTCACACCACCACAACGGGTTTGCCATGGATCGCTTTCAAGAAATGCAGGTGTTTGTCAGCGTCGCGGAAGAAGAGGGTTTCGCCGCCGCGGCGCGTCGCCTGCATATTTCCGCGCCGAGCGTGACGCGGGCCATTGCGGCCATGGAGGAGCGCATCGGCACGCAGTTGCTGGCGCGAACCACGCGCAGCCTGCACCTGACCGAAGCCGGCCAGCGCTACCTGGAAGATTGTCGGCGTATCCTGAGTGAACTGGACGAGGCGGAGCAATCCGCCTCGGGCGGCTACTCGTTGCCGCGCGTCACCTCACGGTGACCGCGCCGGTGCTGTTCGGCGAACTCTACATCGCACCGTTGCTGACCGATTACCTCGACCTGTTCCCCGCCGTGCAGGTCAACGCCTTGCTGGTCGACCGGCTGGTGAACCTGTCGGATGAAGGGATCGATGTGGCCATCCGCATCGGCCATCTGCACGACAGCCAGCAACAGGCGATCAAGGTGGGCGAGGTGCGCCAGGTGATCTGCGGCGCGCCGGAATATTTCGCACGGCACGGCCGGCCCAGCCATCCACAGGATTTGAGCCGCGCCAACGTGGTGATGTCCAGCGCCAGCACGTTGTTGAGCGACTGGCACTTCAGCAGTGATGCCGGGCCACTGAGCGTGCGCGTGGAGCCGCGCTTGGTGGTCAGCGCCAACCAGGCGGCGATCCATGTCGCCCGTGAGGGCTGGGGGTTGACTCGGGTGTTGTCGTATCAAGTGGCGCAACGCGTGGCCGATGGCGAACTGGACCTGGTGCTCGAAGCGTTCGAGCCTGCCGCGTTGCCGATTCATGTGGTGTACCAGAACACCCCGAGGGTGCCGGCCAAGGTGCGAACCTGCGTGGATTTTCTGGTCGAGCGCCTGCGCGAAGATTTCAGGCTCAAACCTGTGAAGCCTGGCGCCGCTTGATGGACCGCTACCATGAGATGCGGATGTTCCGCGCCTTGTCGCAGCGCCCCAGCCTGGCCTCGGCGGCGCGCTTTCTGAATGTCTCCGGCCCGACGCTGGTGCGCGCCATCGCCCGTCTGGAGTCGCGGCTTGGCGTGCCGCTGGTGGTACGCAGCACACGGGGCGTTGCGCTGACCGAGGCCGGTGCGGCGTTCATGGCCGACTGTTCGCGCATCCTCGATGATATCGAGCAGGCCGAAGTCTGTGCCAAGGGCTTGCACGTGCAGGCACAAGGCAGTCTGCGGGTGCATCTGCCGTTGCTGTTCAGTCGTTATGTCATGGCGCCGATGCTGACACGCTACATGGACCTGTACCCGCAGGTACGGCTCTTTGCGCATTACCATGACCGCGTCGTCAACCTGCATGAGGAAGGCGTTGATGTGGCGGTGGTGATGGGCCATTTGCCCAGTTCCTCCTTGATCGCACGCCCGGTCGGGCAGGTGCGCTCGATCGTCTGCGCCAGCCCGGCGTACCTGGCCATCCATGGCGAGCCCCAGGTTCCGGAGGACCTGCTGCGGCATCGGCTGATCGCCGTGCAGGCCCATCAGGACAAGGTGCAGTGGCCGTTCCAGGCCGGTGCCGAGACCTGCTTGTTCAAGGCGCGCCCCCACCTCGGTTGCTCCACCGTCCAGGCAGCCATCAGTGCCGCCGCCCAGGGTGCCGGGCTGGTGCGGTGTGAAAGTTATCCACTGTACGACTATTTGCAGAGCGGGCGGCTGCGCCCTGTGTTGGGCGCCTACGAGACCGCGTCGCTGCCGGTGCAGGTGGTCTATCGCGAAGGCCTCAAGGCACCGATTCGTGTGCGCAGCCTGGTTGATTTCCTGGTCGAGCACCTGCGCGAGCACCCGGCGTTGCGCTAATGATCGTTCCCACGCTCTGCGTGGGAACGATTCGGCGCCTCCGAACGGCCCGAGCGCTTTGCCCCTGTGTCGACATCAAGCATGACAACGGCGCAACCAGGCTACTTGGGCATCGCCGAGCGCACTTAAGGTGGTGCGCATTCGGTCGCAGAGAACAACAAGAACAATGAATAGCTTGAACTCCATGGATTCCAACGCTCAGTTGGCGCAAGGCTTCAAGCCGCGCCACGTCACCATGCTGTCCATTGCCGGGATCATCGGCGCGGGGTTGTTCGTCGGGTCCGGGCACGCCATCGCGGCCGCCGGGCCGGCGGTGTTGCTGGCCTATCTGGCCTCCGGTTTGCTGGTGGTGCTGGTGATGCGCATGCTCGGCGAAATGGCCGTGGCGCGGCCCGACACCGGCTCGTTTTCCACCTACGCCGACCAGGCCATCGGCCCTTGGGCGGGGTTTACTATCGGTTGGTTGTATTGGTGGTTCTGGGTGTTGGTGATCCCGATCGAAGCACTGGCGGCGGGGCATGTGCTCACCCAGTGGTTCCCGCAGGTGGATGGTTGGCTGTTCGCCTTGTTGTCGATCATCCTGCTGGTGATCACCAACCTGTTCAGCGTGGCCAAGTACGGTGAGTTCGAGTTCTGGTTCGCGATGGCCAAGGTGGTCGCCATCATCGGGTTTATCGGCCTGGGGTTCAGCGTGTTGATGGGCTGGATTCCCGACCGCGAAGCCAGCGGTCTGAGCCGGTTGATGCAGGAGCACGGCGGTTTCGCCCCCAACGGCCTGTCGGCGGTGGTGGGCGCGTTCATTACGATCATGTTCAGTTTCATCGGCACCGAAGCGGTGACCATCGCTGCGGCCGAGTCGAGCAACCCGGCGCAGAACATCGCCAAGGCCACCCGTTCGGTGATCTGGCGTATCGGCATTTTTTACCTGTTGTCGATCTCCATCGTGATTTCCGTGGTGCCGTGGAACGACCCGCTGCTGGCGTCGGTGGGCTCCTATCAACGTGCGCTGGAGTTGATGAACATCCCCCATGCCAAGTTCATGGTTGACCTCGTGGTGTTGATCGCCGTGGCCAGTTGCATGAACTCCTCGATCTACATCTCGTCGCGCATGTTGTTCTCCCTGGGCAAACGCGGCGATGCGCCGCAAGCTCTCAAACGCACCTCGGCGGCGGGCGTGCCCAGGGCCGCGGTGATCGCCAGCACCATCATCGGCGCGGGCGTGACGTTGCTCAGTTACTTCATGCCGGCCGGGTTGTTCCAGTTCCTGCTGGCCAGTTCCGGCGCCATCGCGTTGCTGGTGTATCTGGTCATCGCTATCTCCCAACTGCGCATGCGTCGGTTGCTGCGGCGGCAAAACGTCGAGTTGAGCTTTCGCATGTGGCTGTTTCCCTGGCTGACCTACCTGGTGATCGTGTTCATCTGCCTGGCGCTGGGGGTGATGATGGTCACGCCGGAACACCGCACCGAAGTGTCGTCGACCATTGGCCTGGCGCTGGCGATTGCCTTGATCGGCCTGGTCACGGCACGCCAGCACGGCCCGGCGGCCGAAGCGGTTTCGCTGGGGCAATCCTGATCAGCCACCGGGGAGTATCGGCCATGGCTCCTGACGCGCCTGCCTGCCAGACCATCGGCTTTTTGCTGCTGGACCAGTTCACCCTGATTTCCCTGGCTTCGGCGGTCGAGCCCTTGCGCATGGCCAACCAATTGGCCGGCGAAGAGCTCTACCGCTGGCAAACCCTCAGCTTCAACGGCCAGCCGGTGTGGGCGAGCGATGGCGTGCCGGTCACGCCGGATGCCTCGACGCAGGCCCCGCACAGCTTCGACGCCGTGATCGTGTGCGGCGGCGTGGGGATCCACACGGCGGTGAAGCCCGAACACATCGCCTGGCTGCGCAACCAGGCCCGCGTGCATTGCAAACGCCTGGGCGCGGTGTGCACCGGCAGTTGGGCGCTGGCCAAGGCAGGCTTGCTCGACGGCTTCCAGTGCAGCGTGCATTGGGAGCTGATGGCGTCGATGCAGGAAGCCTTTGCACGGGTCACCGTCAGCTCCAGCGTGTTCACCCTCGACGGCAACCGCTTCACCAGCTCCGGCGGCACCGCGCCGCTGGACATGATGCTGCATCTGATCGGCCGCGATCACGGCCACGAACTGTCGGCGGCGATATCGCAGATGTTTGTGTACGAGCGCATCCGCAACGAACGCGACCACCAGCGCGTGCCGCTCAAACACCTGCTCGGCACGCAACAGCCGAAGCTGCAGGAAGTGGTGGCCTTGATGGAAGCCAACCTGGAAGAACCCATCGACCTCGACGACCTGGCGGCCTATGTGCAAGTGTCCAGGCGCCAATTGGAGCGGATGTTCCAGCGTTACCTGTACTGCACGCCGTCGCGTTATTACCTCAAGCTGCGCCTCACCCGTGCGCGCCAACTGCTGATGCAAACGCCCATTTCGATCGTGGAACTGGCGGTGATCTGCGGCTTCGTGTCCACGCCGCACTTTTCCAAATGCTATCGGGATTTCTTCGGCGTAGCGCCCAGTGACGAACGCTCCGACATGCGCCTGCACCCCCCGGTGGCGACTCGGCCGGTGGTGCATCCGCCTTCACCGGCCGGCCGAAGAACACCCTGGAACAGGCGCGCGATGAGCCTACGTTTGCGAGTGTGCAGATTCAACGACGTTGAGGCAGATGCCAGACCGCGGTGCCTGCATCGCAGCCTCGCTGGGGCTCGACAGCGCCTACAGTTGATCTCTGTATTATTCCTCGCCCTCGTTGCCTGCCTCAACGCACCCGCGTCCTGCTCTGCACCGCCAGGTCCAGGGCCTTTTGCATATCGAGCCGCGCCGAGCGCCCCACGTCCTTGTCATTGAGCTGATAGTTACGCTCCGACGGCAGGATCGGCGCGGTGAGGTCCTGGGCGTCGCTGCGTTCAAAGTCATGGTTGTCGCCAATAGCCATCGAACTGCGGCGCAACAGCGTGCGCAATTGCTCGGGTTGCAACTGCGGGTTGATCGACAGCATGGCCGCCAGCAGGCCCGCGACCATTGGCGTGGCGTAGGAGGTGCCGCAATGCACGGCGCCTTGCTCGCCAGCGTCGGGGGTGGATGCATGGGCGCAGGCGGCGGCGGTGATGTCGACGCGCATGTCGACGTTCGAGGAACTGCGCGTGACCGCATAGGCTGGGTCATCCACGGCGATACCGGCCTGCTCGCTGCGCTGGTGGCCGCCCACCACCAGCAACTGTTCGGTGATGAACGAGGAGGGCAGGCGGTAGTCGTCCGTGCCCGAAAACGCCGAGCCGTTGCCGGCGGAGTTCACCACGATCACGTCGGGATGCTCCTTGCGCAGCCACAGGAAGAATTCCTCCAGCAATTCTTCGTAGCCGCTCATGGCGATGCCCGAGCGCACCAGCGAGTCGACGTCCTGGCCGTTGACGTCCTTGGTGCCGACGCGATGAATGCCCCAGCTCCAGTTGAGCACGCGCACGCCATCTTCCACGAGGTTGACTGAGGCGGCGATGTTTGCGGTAATTCCTGCGTCGGAATTTCGCTCGGCGATCACGTCGAAGCCGCCGCTGGCCTTGTCCAGCCCACGCAGAAAACCGCTGTTGCCGCCGTCGTCCCAACGCGCTGCGAGGATGCCTGCGACGGTGGTGCCATGGCCGTCCGCCGCACCGGTGTCGCGTGCGTACACGCAGGTTCGCCTGGGCGCGCAGGCACCCAGATACTCGGCGAAGTCCGCCGTGTCGAAGTCGACGCCGCGCTCGATCACCCCCACGCGCACCGGTTGCGGCACGATCGGCGTGTGTTGCCCCGGGATGCGCCGCTGGTAGTAGGCCACCGCGTCGAGAAAACGGTTGGCGGCCCATTCATCGGAGTCGGGTGCCGGTTTTTTTGGTGCTTCACGGCGCGTGGCGGTTTGCTCGGTTTCTTCGGCGGCGGACTCTTCGATCACCACGGCGTCCACGCCGGTCTCGCTGCCCAGGCGCAGCACCAGCGCATCGCGTTGCGTCAGGTCCTTGGCCGGCAGGCGCAACTGGTAGACGTTCAGCGGCGCGATGCTGCCGACCACCGTCGCTCCGTACTTGCGCGCCAGGCGCTCAGCCTCCTGGCGACCGTTCTGGTCTTCTTCGATCAACACGCTGACCAGGTCCACATAGGTGGTCAGGCCGTCCATGTTTTTCGCCACTTCGCTGGGGCCGGCGGCCACCACATGGCTGTTGCGCAGTGTCAGCCAGGCCGCATTGCTGACGCGCGGGCCGTCTTCAAGCCACAGCGGGCCGCTCTGCTCGCGGGCGCTGTCCAGGCGCACGCGCAATTGGTCGCCCTGGTGCTCAACGGCGCTCGCCGGCAGTGTCTTGCCCGCCAGTTTCAGCTGCGGCGTGGTGGTGCCCAGCCCGCGCACGCTGAGGCACCAGTCCTGCTGGCGGCTGTCCAGCAGGTTGCCGCAGCGCTTGAGGTTTTCCAGGCGCAACGCGTCCTGAGCCGTAGCGGGTGTGGCGGCAGCCAATGTGAACAGCGTGGCGAGTGCAGCGAAGCGTAAGGGCATGAGCGCAGTTCCGTGCCGGGGCGTTTTGTTCCGACTGCGCCGGGGCACGCTTCGTTCAGCGTGAACGCCATGCAACAACCGTTGAACTCGCCCTGGCCAAGCTCACTCCTAACCGAAGAGGGACTGCACATGACGGATGTGACCATGACCCAGCAACACCCACACTGCGACGACGCCGGCGCGGTCTTTGAAACCGATTTGCCCGCGCGCCTGGACCGCTTGCCCTGGGGCCGCTTCCACACCTTGCTGGTGTTCGCCCTGGGCATCACCTGGCTGCTCGATGGCCTGGAAGTGACCCTCGCGGGCTCGGTGTCCGGCGCGCTGAAAGACAGCCCCGAGCTGCGCATGAGTAACGTCGACATCGGCCTGGCCGGCGGCGTGTACATTGCCGGAGCCGTGCTCGGCGCGCTGCTGTTCGGCTGGCTCACCGACCGCCTGGGCCGCCGTAAGTTGTTCTTCATCACCTTGTGGCTATACATCGGCGCCACTGCCGCCACGGCGTTCTCGTTCAGCCTGGAAAGTTTCCTGCTGTTTCGCTTCCTCACCGGCATGGGCATCGGCGGCGAATACACCGCCATCAACTCGACAATCCAGGAGTTCACCCCGGCGCGTTATCGCGGCTGGGTCGACCTCACCATCAACGGCACCTTCTGGCTTGGCGCAGCACTCGGCGCCGGCGGCGCCATCGTGTTGCTAGACCCGCAAGTGGTCGGTGGCGACCTCGGCTGGCGCCTGTGCTTCGGCATTGGCGCGGCGCTGGGCCTGATCATCCTGGTGATGCGCCTGTGGCTGCCGGAGAGCCCGCGCTGGCTGCTGATCCACGGCCAACACGATGAAGCCCGACGCATCGTCGAAGGCATCGAAGCGCGCCTGCGCGACCAGGGCCATGATTTGCCGCCCGTCACCAGCCCGCCCCTGCGTCTGCACGCCCGCGACCACACGCCGCTGGCCGAGATATTCCACACGCTGTTCGTCAGCTTCCGCCGCCGTGCGCTGGTAGGCATGACGCTGCTGACCGCCCAGGCCTTTTTCTACAACGCAATCTTCTTCACTTACGCCCTGGTGCTCACCGACTTCTACCAAGTGCCCGCCGAGCAGGTCGGCTGGTACGTCCTGCCGCTGGCCCTCGGCAATTTCTGTGGGCCGCTATTGCTGGGGCGTTTGTTTGATGTGATCGGCCGTCGCGTGATGATCAGTTTCACCTACGCCCTGTCCGGCGTGCTGCTGGCGTTGAGTGGCTATGCGTTCCAGCAGGGCTGGTTCGACGTGACCCAGCAGGCGCTGGCGTGGATGGTGATTTTCTTCTTTGCCTCGGCGGCGGCCAGCTCGGCGTACCTGACCGTGGCGGAGACGTTCCCGCTGGAGATTCGCGCGCTGGCGATTGCGGTGTTTTATGCGTTCGGCACGGGGTTGGGCGGGATCATCGGGCCGACGTTGTTTGGGCAACTGATCCAGACGCAGCAGCGCGGCAGTTTGTTGATCGGCTACCTGATTGGCGCGGCGCTGATGTGCGCGGCGGCGTTGGTGCAGGCGGTGTGGGGTGTGGCGGCGGAGCGCCAGGCATTGGAGCGGGTGGCGCGGCCGTTGTCCCAGGCCGCGGATTGAGGGGCTGGCGGTGGCCGTAATGTTCAGCGCTGCTTGCGTGATTCGAGACCTGCAAACACCAGCATGCCCGCCAGCATGGCCGCGGTGAACAGCACCGCCTGCCATCGCCCCGTCAGCAGCAAGGCCAAGGCCGGTCCGGGACAGAGCCCGGCAATCGCCCAGCCCATACCGAACACGATGCTGCCCAGCACCAGCCGGCGGTCGATGTTGCGCCGTATCGGCATCTGCATCGGCGCGCCGAGCAATGAGGTGTCACGCCGCCTGGCGAAGAAGAAAAACACGCTGCTCACCATCAACGCACCGAGCATGACCAAGGCCAACGAAGGGTCCCAGTCGCCAGCGAGGTCGAGAAAACCCAGCACCTTGGCCGGGTTTGTCATCCCGCTGAGGTACAGCCCCAGCCCGAAGATCAAGCCAGCAATCAACGCTGTGATTTTGCGCATGCTCAGGCCCCCAGTAGATGACGTAGCACGTAGACGCCGGCAAAGCCGCTGCCCATGAAACAACCCACCGCTACCAGCGAGCGCACCGACAACCGTGAAAGCCCGCAGATCCCATGCCCGCTGGTGCAGCCGGCGCCATAGCGCGTACCGATCCCCACCAACAACCCCGCCAGTACCAGCGCCACGCCACCGGCCTGGAACGAGGGCTGTGGCAACGGCGCGCCGAGTGACCAGATCAGGGGCGAGGCGATCAACCCCGCGACGAATACCAGCGCCTCCCCACGGCCATCGCCACGCCTGGACAGCAGGCTGCCGAGCAGACCGCTGATACCGGCAATGCGCCCGTTGAGCAGAATGAACAGGCCGGCGGACAAACCGATCAAGGCACGCCGAGCAGGGAGGTCCATGGGGTGAAATCGGCGGAGAAGCTCATGGTCGGGGCAGCCTTCGGGGATTGGAGGGGAGTGCATCGATAGCACAGTTTTAACCCGTATTGCGTGAAATGTCGGTGGTAGAGGGGGTGGCTCAAGCGATGGCGCGCAAGCACCGCTATGATGTTCGATTCCGGCGCGTAATTTTCCATGCGCTTCGCGATGCTCATCCGTCAGCGACGTGCCAACCGCGCGCGCCAGTCGCCGGCGTGCTTCAACTGGCATTCCTCTTCAGAATCAAACTGCACGCAGCGCGCCATGGGCAGGGGCGGCACGTCGGCCTTGTGCAGCGCAGCGGCGGTCAGCTCGCTCATGCGTTGATCTGCGCCGGCGGTGAGGGCTCGGTCCTTGTTGGCACGGGTGTCGAACACCCACGTCACGCGAAGGCTGTGGGGGAAGGCTGTGTAATCGACGGTGTGCGTCAGCCATTCGAACCCCTGGATTTCGGCTTTGGCGGTTTCGCAGGCGTCAGTCAGGGTGGCGATCAGTTGGCGTTCGAGGCGGGCGCTGTCGCGTTTGGTGGGCGGCATAGGGGGCTCCGGTTTCCGATGGGCTGTTGTGGTGAGCGGGCTTGTCCGCGCCGGGCTGCGCAGCAGCCCTAAAACCCTCACCTCGGTTAATCCTGACACACGGCGGTGATCTTATTGGGGCTGCTTCGCAGCCCAGCGCGGGACAAGCCCGCTCACCACAGGGAGGCTTTCCCGTTCTTAAAAACTGTGTAGCAAGGGCTGGAACAGGGTCGGCAGATAGCCGACCGTTTGTTTGGCGCAAGGACCGACGAGTAGCCTGATAAGGTCAGCGCAGCCTGCCAGCATTAACCGGGATGCAGATTAGCAGTGTCCACACGTTATGCCGAATCTGCCGGGCCCAGGGAGTCGCCGTCGTCCGTCCAGAACCGGGACGATTCAGTGGCTATGATTTTCCGACCCTACCGGTTGGACCTGACCGCCATCGCCTTGTGCATGGTGGTTTTTCTGGCGGCTGTCACGCAATCGCCGATCACCTGCGCGATCATCGTGATGGAGATGATTGACAGTCATGGGATGGTGATCAGCCTGATGTTTCAAACGACGAAGCGATTCACCATCCTATTAAGATCGACCGCCAACTTTGACATTTCTCCGCAGGCGCTGGCGGTTTGACTGGCGCCGGCAGAACTCTGCACGGCAAGCTCTCGAATACTCACAAGATTACGGTCAACTTCACGAGCGACATGTGCTTGTTCTTCAGATGCAGTGGCGATCAACGTGTTGCGCTCATTGATCTGCGTAATGGCCTTGGCGATCTGATCCAGCGAACTGCTGGCCTCTTGTGCAACATCGAGGGATTGGGTCGCCAGCTCTTTGCTTTTGCTCATGGCTTCCACCGCTTCGGCTGAGTCGCTCTGCATGGCGGAGATCATCTGTTCGATCTCTTGAGTGGAAGACTGCGTTCGGTGCGCCAACGCCCTGACCTCGTCCGCGACCACGGCAAAGCCGCGACCTTGCTCACCGGCCCTTGCGGCTTCAATGGCTGCGTTGAGAGCCAGAAGGTTGGTCTGCTCGGCGATGGCCCTGATCACTTCGACGACTTTGTTAATGCTTTGAGCGCGCTGTGACAACACCTGAATCTTGTCACTCGTGGTGTCAACGTTGCCGCTCAGTTTTTCAATGGACTTCAATGTTTGAGAGACGCGCTCCAGGCCGGTCTCCGTGAATCCCTGTGTACGACGCGACTCTTCGGAGGCCGACTCTGCATTGCGAGCCACCTCGTCAACCGCCGCGCTCATTTAGGTTACAGCGGTGGCCGCCTGGTTGACCTCATCATTTTGTGCAACAAGGCCTCGACTGGATTCCTCCGTGACCGCCGTCATTTCTTCTGCGGCCGAGGCCAGTTGCGTGGATGAATCACTGATCTGCATGATGGTTTTGCGCAGGTTTTCCTGCATCTGGGCCAGCGCTTTTAACAGGCGCGCGGCTTCATCTTTCCCGCTGACCTGCACTTCTTTGGACAGATCACTGCCGGCAATGCGTTCGGCCACGGACAAGGCTGTCCCTATCGGGGTGGTGATGCTCTTGGTCAGAAGGGTTGCCAGCGCGACAGTCAGCACCACGACACCTGCGATAAGGCCAATAATGACCCAGATGCCTTCGGCGTAAGTGACGGTTGCGTATTGCCCAGCAGCTGTCGCGCCATTGTCGTTGTAGTCAGTCAGGGCTTTGATCTCGCCTTCTAACCGATTCGTCAACGGGCGGATGCCTGTACTCACCTGGCTCACCGCTGCAGGTATGTCAGCGCGCGCCATTAAAGGTTCGAGAATGTCCAGCTGTTTAGCGTACGCATCGGCGGACGCTTTAACCACGAGATACAGGGTGCGTTCTTCGTTGCTCGCGATCAGACGCTCATACTGGGTTACCGCATCCGCCAAAGCCTTCCGGTAGCCTGCAAAGGATGCAACGGTCGACTGAAGTGTTGTAGGGTCAGCGAGTGCGCGCTGAGTTTCGAGCCTCAGGCGCATCACACCGGAGTTCATTAATGCTGTTTGCCTGATACTTGGCAGCCAGTTGGTTTCAATGTCTTTTTCTGCGTCCCTCAGTTTGCCCATCTGCACCGCAGCGACTGCGCCGAGCACAAAGACCAATGCGATGATCGAGGCGAAAAACAAGGAAGCTCGTGGAGCTACGTTAAGGTTTCTAAGGTTCATGTGAGCTTCCTAGCTACGAGGTGGGGAGCGGGTTAGTCAGGTTATCGACCTGACGTTGGGAAACTTAATCGGGCCGTTTTGGTTATTCGTGCCACGTCAACGCGCCAGCTGTTACGGTGACCACTCGTGGAGCCAAGGCCCGTAAGGCACTGTGCATCCAGAGTCCATACTTCTGCCGTTGAACCGTAAGAAAGGGATTTTCGTGAGAGCGTTTCTGATAGCAGGCCTGGGCATGCCCGAGAGCAACCGCCGGGTGGAGGCGAAAGGCCAAGCGCTGGCGCGTACCGAACTGAAGGTCCCGGCGGGTAAACCGTTCGCGATGAACTTCCAGAGTGAAGGCCACGTTTCCGCCGGCTATTCCTATAGCTGCCAACAAACCTTTCGTTTCACCCCAACGGCGCATCGGGACTATGAACTGATCCTGTTGGACAGTGGCCGGTGTCTGGTCGCGTTGCAGCGTTTGAGTCCGGGGGGGAACCTGTAAATGAGGCTGTTGAGAAGGCGGGGCTTTGTCGAGCGATGGATGTCTTTTAATGGCGTTCGTCTGTGCTAGTTGTAGCAAGGTCTCCAAAAACAACGGTTCATTGAGCAGCCGAGTTTCTATTCGGCATGTTTTGAACCGACTGCATCGCACAGCAGTTCCAACAACTCGTTCGCCAGGGCCGCCGCTTCTTGTCGATAGTCTGTGTTCCAGCGGTACGACCAGTTATCAGGCTTTCCCTCATCCTCCCATTGCGCCAATGCAAGCCCGTTGAGTATTTCCAGCTCGAACCAAATACGCTGCCAAGCGACAGCGTCCTGGACTGACGCCGCGTCTTGCCACAGGAATTCTGTTTGCGCGACGAATGCCGCCCATGCAAACAGATCCTCTGAGGCTCGCTCGCCGATCGTTCGGAAGTATTTTGCGCTAGCCAATCAACGATTCCTTGTAGTCGTTTACCTGTTTAGTAAACGTCTATCCCCGGATAGAGATCCGCGGGTGGACGATAATTGGGGGTCTCAAAGCGGCTGTTCTCGTAATGGGTTTTGGCCGTCGGTCCATCGCCGTTATAGGTCACCTGCGGGTTTGGCGTGAGATGCCAACCGTTTCCTTCCTTGTCGCGCTCGATCAGTGATGCATATAACCTACAGTTGCCTGATGAGCCGGATGTCAGCCTGAACTGGTAATAGCGTCCGGCTTGGGGCGTGAACTTCGTCGAGACATAGCAGGAACGAGTGCGTGTCCCCTCCCAGAATAGATCCACTTGCGTTTCGATACCGGGTCGGATCTGCGTTTCGTAATAGTCCCATGTAAGGTCTTGCCCTGCCTTTGGCATGCCCACGTCCTGTGTGTGGGTGAACGGCAGGGGGCCGGTGCGAACGGCGCCGCCCGAACGTTTGCCGTTTTCGTATTGGTAAATTTCGGCGTGCTGCGTGTAGTCGACGATACGTACCCAGGCAGGGTTGGGCTCGTTTTCGGGCGCGGTAAAGTAGTTGGTATGGGGCAAAAACTGGCAGCCTGCGAACAACGGCAATGCAACCAGGCAGAGCAGAGGGCGTATCGACATGAAGCCTTTCCTTTTGCGGAGTCAGAATTACAGACCGCAAAAGAGGAGGCGCATTGCGTAACGGCTGAAAATTCTGTGGCTGAGTCGTCGCAACGATATCGGTTTCAACCGGTCGCGAAAGGCAGAAATCGGCCAGACGCAGTCAGTTGTCAGCACCGAGAACTGCCTCAGCTAGCTGGTCATCGAAGTACTCCGTGTCATCGCGGGGCTCTGAATCCAATCGCCGCCTGGCCTCGGCCAACATTTGAGGAACTGCGATTCGCTGGTTCAGAAAAGTAGCGACCATGAGATCTGACAGCTCTTTAAAAGGCGTGTCCCAGGCATCTCGACAGTGCTGAAGTAACGTTGTGGGAGCCTCTCCTTTCCAAGGGCCAATGATGCTGGCTACTGTCGTCGGTTGGACCATTGGCATCAATTCGTGCTGGTTGGAAAAAGGGATTCTACCGACAGATCGCACGCAGTGCGAAGGGCCGCTTTGGCTCGAAAGCAATCATCCACGACCGGCACCCATCGACCCGGAGCTGCCCAAGTCAATGGAGCGCCTCATCAACTGCCACCATCGGTTAGAATCCGCAGCTTATTTCGACAATACTTGCTACAAACGAGGAAATTCAATGACAAGGATGGCCGTTGTTCTCACTTTACTGAGTTGCATGGCGTCGACCTCTGCATTGGCGGCGTCTGATTGTCCGTTTCCGCAGGGAATGCAGGCATCCATCGGTGCGTCGAAGGAAGCTATTGCGGCCAGGCAAGCGGGCGTCGCCAAGGATGATCTGCTCAACAAGATTTCCCCCGCGGCCAACGGGCAGATGTCCCAGATGCTAAAGAGTATCGTCGACGAGGTTTACGATTATCCGGTACTGCTGCCCGAGGTGTACGCCGCCTTCCGGTTCGAGCGCTGCTTTGTTTCGCAGCAGCACGCCGAACAGGTCGCGGCGATGAAATTTGCCGATGCCTATCCGCTGCTGAAGAAATGCGAACAGCTCGACCCCCAAGGGGCTCGACCGCCTTGTGCAATGCGCGTCGTGCATACAGTGACCGGAATTCCCGAGTAAACGATCCGTTAATGTGCTCGCGGAATGCATGCGGTGTTGCTGCGTCCTTAAATCGAGAGCGAGAGGTCGCCTCCATTCTTGTCCGCGTCGAAGCCCGCTTCATTACCTCAATTTAATGACAGCTTTGGACTGAAAACAGCCATGAGTCAGATATCCATTTCAAACCAAAAGACCTCCGTGCACATTCGTTGGCTGAAAGCTCTACGCCCGTTCTCATTGCTCCTCCTGATGTTCGGCGCTGAGGCCGCCCTGGGGGCCGTGAGCGACAAAGCGGTTAGCCTTTTCGCGGCAGGGCGGTATCAGGCGACGATTGAGGAAGCGGATCGCGTGCTTGCAACCGAGCCTGCCAACTCCGAGGCGTTGAATATCAAGGCGCTGGCAGTCTCCGTGCTGGGCGATGACCGTACTGCGGTCGTCCTGGTCACCCAGGCACTGGAGGCGGCTAAACAGAACGGACAGGCCTCCATTGCGCAACAGGCGACCTACTGGAACAGCCTCGGCTATTTTCACGAGCGACTACGCAATCTCGACATTGCCCTTGGCTACTATGAAAAATCCTTGAAAATGCGCCTTGCGGTACTCGGCACGGATGACCTGATGATTGCCGACAGCTACAACAACATCGGTACCGTGCAGAGCAAACTGGGCCGATATGAAGAGGCCTTCGAAAACCTGCGCAAAAATATCGCGTTGAGAAAGCGACTGCTGGGCGAACACGACGCTTCGGTAGCCGTCTCACTGAACAACTTGGGCAATGCCTATAACCTTCAGGGCAATCACGAGGCGGCACTGCCGCTTTTTCAACAGGCACTGGATATCGACATGGCCCTGCATGGTCCCCATCATCCGACGGTCGCCATTCGCTGGAACAACCTCGGCGACGCCTATCGTGGCCTGGGCCAGTACGACAAAGCGGAAGCCTTCCTGACGATGGCGCTGAACAGTGACCGCGCAACGTTTGGAGAGAACCACCCCAAAGTAATTTTGCGCCACTTCAACCTTGCAAGAGTCTACGAGGCTGAAGGCGACACCGCCAAGGCACGCGCCGCCTACACAAAGGCGCTTCAGATACTCAGGCAGGTCGACCCCGATGACTTGGCGCAAATCCGCTATTTCGAAGAAAAACTGCGGACACTGCAAGGCTAGTGCATGAGCATCGGTGGGCCATCTTTTTCATGCGGCCCACCTCATGCCGACGCTTGCGTCAGAACCCTTGGCTGACGCTGATGCCGCGCGTCGGCATCCTGCATTCAAGGATTGGCTTTCATCCGCCCCAGAACCGCCGTGCGCAGGCATTGCCAGGCGATAAACCCGATAATCAACACCTCGGCCACCCCCAAAAACACATTGAATGAAAACGCGACCGGTTGTTCGGCCCAGTAGAACGTCGTGTATCCCGATTTGCCGCTGAGCCGCAACCTCCCGCTGAGCACCGCCGGCACCAGTGCGACGATCTGATTCAACTCCAGCACCGCCAGAAAAGCGCCCACCAGCGTGAGCAGGGCGCGTGCGGGAATACTGAGTTGTTCGGTCGATTCAACCGTTGGCATGGGGCCTTGGGCTTTGCGCCGCCTGGCGATCTTCGCGGGTGTCGGAGTGGGCCGATAGGGTGCCGGCTGACCGACCGCGGAGCCAATGATGACCTCGGCTGGCACCGCCACGTTCAGGTAGTCCGCCAGCTCCCGCAGCCACAACTCGGTGCGTTTGCTGCCCGGCACCACCGGAACGTGATCGGTGGTCAAACGCTGCTCGCTGCCATCTCGCATCACCAGCCACAGCTGGGTATAGGCGGGCTCGGCCTGTTCGCGACGACGCAGCTCCAGGGCGCGCGGGTTATCGAGGTTGAATACCGACTTCACCTGCTCGCGACGCCCGAAAAAGTTCTGCATGCGGCGCTTGCCTTCCCCGTCGACGCGTGACAACAGCAACGACTCGCGCGAGCCCATGTACACCATCAGGGACAAGCCCAGGGCAGGCATCAGCAGCAGCGCCAATACTAACAGCAGGGTCGACAGGGGATTCAGGTCGGCCAGTTGCGCTTGCCATTCGGTAAGCCAGAACCCAATGCAGGCTACCGGCAGGATCAAGGCGATTGCGCCGGTCAGCAGCATAAATGCGCTTTGCACAAGGTTGCGTGAGTGGATGTGCAGGTCGCCGTTGGCGAGGTGTTCGAAGCGGTGGCCGATTAGCATGTGAAAATCCATAGGCGCCGGGGGGCAAGACCGCTTCGGGGGCCGAAAGGCTGGGGTCGAGGTTGATGCAGGGCAGAATACCTTATGCTGGGCACGTCGCGAGTTGAGGGTACGAGGGTGAGCGCTGGCAATTGAGCGCAGATGCAGCTGTTCTGCGTGGCGGGAATCGGCCAAAATCGGTCATCTTGTGAATACGAACCAAGGGGCAATTTATTTGTTCGGAGCAAACGTAGGTGTCAGGAAAGGCGTGCTATCCGGACGGTTACTTTGTTCTCGAGTACACTTCGGTTTCACTATTGGCGTTGCCATGACTATGCTGCCTGACACAACTGAGCCACACGGATATCAAGCATGGAAGGCATTATCAAACGCTACAGCAACGTTTGGGGTGATGACCCTAGCAGTCTGATCAAGCAGTATCACTTTCAGCCTGAGCTAACGGAGAAGCTTGATGCGTTGAACGCTAAAGATTTTGATCATCAAGCTTTGCTAGAGATCGTACTGTGGAAACTAAATAGATTCCCGCGATTGGAGCCCAGCCTACTGGCAGAGCTGAAACATATAGGCGATTGCAAGCCCAAGGCGCACAGGGAAGCAGATGCTGTGCTTCGCAAACTGCTCGCATCTCCAGGCATCCGTCTCCCTATGGCATCGACCATTCTCCGGTTTCTCAATCCTGAAGTGTTCCAAATCATCGATGACCGGGCTTATCGTGTACTTCGACCGGGCGAGCCCTTATACCCGAGCAAACCCGCGAACGGTGCGAGCCCTGATCGATACCTGGCAAATTCAGTCGATATTTATTTCAAGTACCTCGATGCGATGCACGAGATAGTATCGGAACGCCTGCCATTCAACTTGGCAGACCGAATTCTTTACCAGCTCGACATTGCGCTCGGGAACAAGATTGGTAGCCGAGAGTATTAAAGAAAGGGGGGCAAGTAAAAAAAGAAAGGGGCAGGTTCATTCAAAGCAAAAATAAATAAATCCGTCCCAAATGGCAGTCCCAAATGGCACTGCAAATGGCACTTATTGGAGGGGGCCTGGCCCAGCCTGATTCAATGGGAGCAGCCGGTGCACCCTGCGACGATGCTTGAAGATAAAGGTTGCTCATTGCAGATGTTCGATATTTTTCATCCTGTGCCGGAGAAAATTAGCCAGTTGCTTGACGCCATGAATTTCTCCGGGCCAGTTCGACTTCACAGGTGCGATAGCGTTGAGATGTCACGCTTGGTTTCTTGTATCGAAACCCCAAGTGATATCAGGAAGTTATAGGGTAAACCTCGCATGCGAGGATGAGCTGTATAGGTACTGGCGCAGAATGGTAATAGCCTAAGTTACTCGGTGTTTTTCGGGGGGGCGCCCTTGGTTTGATCCGATAAGGGGAACTGGATAAGGTGAATCAAATAAATTCGTCGCGATTTCGCGGTAAGACGTTAGGTGGGATGTAATTATGATTTCTAGGGCTTTTTTGCGAGGGAAGAGGTGGCGAACTTCTAATGAGTGCTTTTCTATTAATCGTCACCGATGGTTATTTAATTTTTTTTAAAAGGGTCAAGGTCAAAGTTGTAAGTTGTAAGCGTATTCGCTCTGTCCATCTCCTCAATGTATTCTTGTGTGTACGGATCACCTATTAGACTGATAATTTTGTCGATTTGAAGAGTGTCAGGTTGAGCTCTTGGATCTGTATGGCGAATAGTGAAGAAACCATTTTCGAGATCTAAATTCGTTAGCGTACCGCTTTTTGTTTGATAGTTTATCGCGCCAGGAAAATGCCCATCAACAGTAATGGACGTACCAATGGGTGTCGCTGCTAGGCGTTCCTTGAAACTACGCATTTTTTGCGTCCTCCGAATGTGACTGATGTACTACTATGAAAAAGTTAGCAGACGAAGCGGGAGGGTATATATTCTTTTCTAATAATTGTTGTGTTTTTTGGTTTGTTATAGGTCTGGCTTGAAAAGCCTATGCGGTGTCTGAGGGGAGGTGTGGGAATAAATAGCGATTGAAAACTGAAAAAAGGAACAGATTTATGTGCGCCAGGCAAAGCTTGGTCGCCTGGGACTGACGGCGCAAGTCGTCACGAAATGGCGTAAGAAACTCAGTGGGTATGAACCCCGCCCGGTAAAGGTTAGCCACCGACCGGAAGCGAGTCTTGCGTGGTGGCCGGGTAACCGGCGCTGCGAAGCGTAGACAGCGAGCGTATAGGCCGTGTGATTGAGCCTTGAAATGTCCGTGGCGTGGAAGCCGACGCTCTATAAATGGCGGAAGGCTGCATGGAAATGCAGCAATGGCTTGGCATCGAAGTTCCACCGGGGTCAGGGAGCAGGGCATGTGCGCATGAGGGTTTCCCAGGAACCTGGGAGGCCCGTTGCTTTCCTCCGCCCAACTACCGGTACCGGGAAGACCGGAGCCAAACTTTCCAGGCCTGCGGTGGCGATGTCGATCCGCTGCAGGAGGAAAAATAAATCCGTCCCCTTTTCGGTCTTCGGTCCGTCCCCTTTTCGGTCCTTTTCGGTCAAAGACGAGCTGTCTTGAATGACGGCTTCGGGTCCGAAAGCAACCCCTCTCCTCACAAACAGGTCTACTATGCCTCCCCCGGCAGTGGTTCCAAGCGCTACCGACTCAACTGTTAAAGGTATCGCAATGTCCATCGACCAAATCTCCCTCCCCAAAGGCGTTGGCCCTCACGCCACTAAGCTGCTTGACGCCATCACCGGCGCTGCCACCCATGAAGAGCTCAACCGCGCAGGCGGCAAGGCCGAGGGGTTTGTGCTCGGCCTTGAATCCACCAAGGCCATCAAAAGCCAGATCGCCGAGTCGCTGTATGTGGCCTACGACGACGCGGCGAGCAATCGGGCAAGTGAGTTGAAGGGCTGATCATCAGCCGGGGCAGGGCGCTTCGCGGTCCAGAAGTCTGGCGGTGAGGAGTACGCCCAGTTCGCTCAGTTGGTGAATGGCCAGGGCGATGTCGCGGTGTTTGCCGTTGAGGTCTTCGCACAGGTCGAGCAGCAGGGTGCTGACGCTGGTGAAGGTTTCATAGCTGTTGGTGATGAGGGTTTCGTTGCTGGCGTTGGGTGCGACGCTGAAAAGTGCGGCTGAATCTGGTGCGGCCTTATACATGTTTGAATTCCCGTCTAGGGCCGCCATCCTTTAGCTACTAAACAAAAGGGTGGCAGCTGTGCGCAGGTTAGTAGACCGGGGAATCCAAACGAAAGCCGGCGCGCCCGAAGGCGCCCTGCGCACAGCCACCATCAAGTACAGACTGGAATGTCTGGTTGATAACGCTTGTGCACTTTTGTCTGGATAAACCGTCAGGCTACTAAACCCGATCCCCGAGATGTCGGCGACCGAGCCACCTTAGAGACGGCTACCCAGGTGCACAAGTCGGCGGATTCTGACGCACGCGTAGGTAATGGAGCAAGTTGGAGTCGCTCGATTTTCGCCTGTGAGATCTTGTACAGTCGGCCCCTGGACAAGGACTGCTGACCAAGGGCGCACCATGACATTGACCGTCGACACCTTCCTCGAACTGGCCATGGCCAACCCCATCAACGTTGAAATCACTGCGCGTCTACCCGATCTCGGTGTGGAGCAGTGCATGCTCACGGCGGGCTGTCTGTTCCAGGCGGTGTGGAATCACCAGATGAAGCTGCCGGCCGATCACGGAGTGAAAGACTACGACGTCTTTTACTTCGATACCGACCTTTCCTACGAGGCGGAAGATGCGGTGATTCGCCGGGCTGAAGGGCTGTTCCAGGATCTGGGCGTGAATGTGGAGGTCAAGAACCAGGCGCGAGTGCACCTTTGGTATGGGCAGCGGTTTGGCCGGCCTTACCCGCAATTGCAATCGGCCCGGCAGGGCGTGGATCGTTATCTGGTGGCGGGGACGTGTATCGCGTTGGATATTGCTTCCGGCGAGGTGTACGCGCCGTATGGGCTCGCGGATGTGGAGCAAGGGGTGTTGCGGATCAATCCGTTGCATCCGGAGCCGGCGCTGTTTGCTGAAAAGGCCAGGAGCTATCAGGCGCGGTGGCCTTGGCTCACGATTGTGGAGCCGTCAGCCGGGCAATAGGCTTTAGTGAGGTTGCGATGCAGGTGCCTTGGCCATGCAAGTAGACGGAGGCGATCCCATCGCAGCCTCGCTGGGGCTCGACAGCTCCCACAGGTTAATCCCGCTGTGTCAGCGGCGTTTTTTATCCGGCAGTGAGGCTGAGCAGCCATCCCAGCCCGGCACTGGCCGCCACCACCAGCCACGGCGGCAACTTCCAGACCATCAACGCCACTAGTGCGAGCGCGGCCAAACCGAGGTCGTAGACGCTGAAGATCGCGCTGGTCCACACCGGGTGATACAGCGCGGCCAGCAGCAGGCCCACCACGCCGGCGTTCACGCCCGCCAGGGCGCTTGGGTGCGCGGGCTGCGGCGCAGGGTTTCCCAAAAGGGCAGGGCGCCGAACACCAACAGGAACGACGGGGCGAAGATAGCCAGCAGGCAGATCAGGCCGCCCAGCCAGCCGTTCGGGGCCGGCTGCATGGCGGCGCCGAGGAAGGCGGCGAAGGTGAACAGCGGGCCGGGCACGGCTTGGGCGGCGCCGTAGCCGGCGAGGAACAGGTCGTTGCTGATCCACTGCGGCGGCACCACTTCGGCCTGCAGCAACGGCAGCACCACGTGGCCGCCGCCGAACACCAGTGCGCCGGCGCGGTAGAAGGCGTCTATCAACGCCAGGCCTTGGTTGGGCAGGGTTTGCGCCAGCAGCGGCAAGGCCATCAGCAACAGCACAAACAGCAGTAACCACAGGGCTCCGGCGCGACGGCGGAGGGGCATGGGCAGTGCTTCGTGTTCGGCGTTTGGCGTGGGGGTTAAAAGCAGCAGGCCGATCACGCCGGCGACGACGATCACGCCCACCTGGCCCCAGGCCGTAGGCGCCAGCAGGGTCACGCACGCAGCGATCAGCATCAGCGTGATCCGGGTCGCGCCCTGGCACAGGTTGCGCGCCATGCCCCACACGGCTTGGGCGACGACGGCCACCGCGACGACTTTAAGACCGTGCAGCACGCCGAGCGGCAGGGCGTTGCTGTGGTGCGCAATGCCCAGGGCGAACAGCACCAGCAGCACGGCGGACGGCAAGGTGAACCCGGCCCACGCTGCCACGGCACCGCCGTAACCCGCCCGCGACAGGCCCAGCGCGATGCCGACCTGGCTGCTGGCCGGGCCGGGCAGGAATTGGCACAGCGCGACCAGGTCGGCATAGCTGCGCTCGCTGAGCCAGCGCCGCCGCGTTACGAACTCGGCGCGAAAGTAGCCAAGGTGCGCGATGGGCCCGCCGAACGAGGTGAGGCCCAGGCGCAGGAAGATCAGGAATACCGACCAGGGGGTGTTGGATTGATCGGCGCGGGTATTGGTCACGGCTGGGGTCTCTGATGGTGCTCAAAAAGGCTAGAAGAGTGCCATTTTTGCCGCCGTCATGGAATTTATTCGCGGTAGTTCGAGTCATTCAAGCATAGCGTTACTTTCTACCCCTCCACCTCAAGGATCGACCATGACCTTCTTCATCTTCCTGCTCGCCTGCGCCGCCGCCGCCAGCACCGGCATTATCTTCAAGCCCGGTGCCTGGTACGAATCGCTGGTCAAGCCCAGCTTCACCCCGCCCAATTGGCTGTTCCCGGTCGCGTGGACGATCATCTACCTGCTGCTGGCCTGGGCCGGTTATCGCCTGAGCCTCATGCCGGGCAGCGAAATGGTTCTGGCGCTGTGGGCCGCGCAAATCGCGTTGAACACGCTGTGGACGCCGGTGTTCTTCGGCGCGCATCGCTTGTTCGCCGGGATGGTGATCATTGTGCTGCTGTGGCTCACCGTCGCGGCGATGGTGGTGTTGGCGGTGCGCCTGGATCTGATTACCGGCTTGATCCTGTTCCCGTATCTGGCGTGGCTGTGTGTGGCGGCGGCGTTGAATTTCTCGATCCTGCGCAATAACCGCTGATGGCTCTCCAACCGTGGCCGGCGAGCGAGGCCGAGCTGGCCCAGATGCGCCGCTTCAATCAAAAACTTGCGTGGATGCCGCGCTTCAAAATCCGCAACCGCGTGACCCCGCGTTTGATCCAGGCGTTGCTGCGGGTCAGTCAAAAGGTCAAGAAAGCGCCTGCGGTTGAAACCCACCGAGTAGCGGGTGTGCCCGTGCGTATCCTGCGGCCGGAGGGGAAAATCAAAGGCGTGGTGCTGGATATCCACGGCGGCGGCTGGGTGATCGGCAATGCCCGGATGGATGACGACTTCAACCTGGGCATGATGCAGGAGTGCGGCGTGGCAGTGGTGTCGGTGGACTATCGGCTGGCAGTGGACACGCCGATTGAGGGGCTGATGGAGGACTGCCTGAATGCAGCACGCTGGCTGCTCAGCAGTGATGAATTTGCCGATTTGCCGGTGTTCGTCGTGGGTGAGTCTGCCGGTGGGCATCTGGCGGCGGCAACCTTGCTGGCGCTCAAGCAATGGCCTGAGTTGCTCAAGCGCGTGAGCGGTGCGGTGCTGTACTACGGCGTATACGACTTGACCGGCACACCGAGCGTGCGTACGGCGGGGCCGCAGACGTTGTTGCTGGACGGGCCGGGAATGGTCGACGCGCTACACATGCTGACGCCGGGCTTGAAGGATGAAGAACGTCGGCAGCCGCCGTTGTCACCGTTGCATGGCGACCTATCCGGCTTGCCGCCGGCGTTGATGTTTGTCGGCGAACTGGACCCGTTGCTGGACGACACACTGCAGATGGCCGAACGCTGGGGCGCGGCCGCGCAGGTTGAGGCGCACTTGTTGCCGGAATCGGCCCATGGGTTTATTCATTTTCCGGTGGCGATGGCGGATGGCGTACTTGCTTACAGTCGGCGGTGGATATCGGCCAGGATCCAGACTGTTCATCCCGCACTCGTCGAACGACTCCTTCCAGCGTAGAGTCCTGAAAAGTGAAGATATAGTCGACGATATCTTTCAGAATTTCCTACAGCCCGCGTAACCTCTGACACCCTGATTTTCAGATTCCTGCAAGGACGCACACATGACCATTTCCCATGCAGTTGTAGGGCTATCGGCATTTTTGCTGGTGGCAGGTGTTCAAGCCGCCGAATACGATTTCTCGTTTGATGTGCCCTACGGGCAGTACGAGAGGCAATTCAAGATGAGGACCCCAGGTGACGGCTCGTTGAGCTGCACGGTGTTCATCAAAAAAGAGTACCGGGGCGAGAAGTGGGTGCCGGCTGTGATTCTGGCGGCTGCCGAAGACGATGCCGAAGACGACACGCTGTTTCTATCCAGTTCTACCGAGCCAAACGGCGGGCCGCGCACGTTTAAACTTCGCACGTTCAACCAGGCGAAGCCGGTTATCGAAAAGGCGCTGTGGGAGGCCCCGGATGAGAAGGGCGTGTATAAGATGGCCGTGTCGTGGTATGCCAATGGCGCCATCGGTTATCAATACGGCATCTATGCGAGTTGGCAAGAAAAGCAGTTCGTCGAAAAACCAGGCTTTTCCACTCGCCATGTCAGCATTCATGCGTCGGGCGTGAAGGGCACTGCTTTTTGCTACGTGCATACCAAATGACACTGAACGAGTGGGTTGGGAACTTAAAAGCTGATCGATAAGTCAGGTTAATTAGTTGCTCCTCCCCCATCATCAGGACTGCACCATGCGCGAATACACCCTGAACTACCTGTTCAATGCCGAGCCCCGCACCCACGTGTTCGAACTCAAACAGCCGGAGTTGCCCATGCACGAGGCGGCGATACACCTGTTGCAGCTGCATTTTGGTGATGCGGAGAATGGCTTGATTCTGCCTGCTACGGATGCGACGCCAGAGCAGATTCTGGAACAGGCGCAGGTAATGGGTATTACGCAGATTGAGGTTGTATGAGCCAAAGATCCAGTACATCCACGAAGCATCGCCAATCAATGTGGGAGCTGGCATGCTCCCATCTTTGGATTGTGTGAAACCTTCCACCCACTCATCAGGTCTCCAATAGTGCCGTTGCCGAGTGAGTTTAAACGCCGACCTTTGCGTCTTGGCGGTCACTACTTCGTTAACGCATCCAATCCCGAAGCGCCGCAAACTCACGAGGCTTTGGGTTGCGAAGCTTTGCGATCAGCTGTCGCGCTTCATCCTGTGAAATGAAAGCCTCAACAGTCTTTTCTGGACTTTTCGACCCGGCCCGATAATTCATGGGCGTATGTGGCTTGGCAAACAAGGCCTGAAGAAGTTCGTAGTCCTGTGGACGCAATGCCGCCTGGATCAACGCTACCTCGGCGCTCAAAGCTGCACCGAAATCTGCCCGTAAAGGAAGGTTGGATAGATTGCTGGCCACGCGCACATATTCGCTGGCGACGAAAGTGGAAATATCGTCATAAGCCAGTGAGGTTAGTTGGCCAAAGTGCAGGATCTGCGCGACGCCGCAAGCCCGATCCTCCAGTCGAACCCAGCAGTAATGCTCGCCACCGCCGCTGCTGGCAAAAGGCATGAAGACCCGGCGTGGTTGGTCATCCGGGTTAAGCCATTCATCAATCTCCCGTTGGGCTTGCTCGGCGTCTATCCAGAAAAAATCCTCCAGGCTCTCTAGTGTCTCAGGGTGACTCTCGCTTATTTTCAAAAGGGTCGCCAAGCGCTCTGGGAGTTCGATGCCGATGTCGCCTGCCAAGCTTTGGAACGATAGATGCATTTAGCTTGCGTCCTTAACCCATTCAAACCATCGGTCCTTCGCTTCTTCTTCGCAAGCAAACAGCTGTATCTGCGGCGGCCAAAACTCGCCTTCGATCACCACACACTCCAGGGTCGAGTCTTGAAACGTGAACACATAGTGGGTGGCATCCTTCAAGAACAACGCGCGATCATGTCGCGGGTGCTTGGCATTTTGCTGCTCCAGTTCCGTAATCCAAGTTGAACGGTCGATGCGATTGACTTGATAAGGCCTGAGCCCCAACGCCGCCAGCGGATGGCTGCCCAGTGCCTCGTCGTTAGGTGAACCGAATTTGAATATTTTGACCAGTGGGAAACGAATCACCGCAAACGCTTGGTTGTCCGTGTGGTAGCGCAAACACAGCTGTGTTTCTGTGGCGAAAATAACGGCTTCGGGGGATGTAGTTGGCTGTGGCCAAGTAGTGAGCAACACAACTCTCGGAGATGGCATGGATGGACCTGACTCAAAAAATGCGGTAGCGCAGGTATATCACGGCAAGTGAGTCAACTGAATCTATCCCCTTTTTCCAGCCGGCTTAGTAGCCTCTCGTCTCACAGGTTCATCCATTCTTCCAAGGAATGCATGTGAAGGTTCTTCAAGGAGTACCAGGGCTGTCGGCCCTATATCTAAGACCGGCCACGGTTACCGATCTTCCATCGATCTATCGGGGCGAGCAGGCGTACATTCGGTGTTGGGAGCCTGACCACGAAACGGCGTGGCGGCTTCAATTGGAGTGCCACCTCACACGCTGGGTCGATAACTTTGACCGGTTGACGGTGGCGGAGCTGGACGGGCAGTTCGCAGGTTATTCGTTGTGGTTGCCCGAAGCTGGGTTCGCCGAGCTGTGCACGATCAACGTCAGCGAAATTTGCCGGCGCAAGGGCATTGGGCCGTGTGCTGCTGGATGCCTATGCGGTGATGGCTGGGCAGCGTGGTTTTGCGGATTTGAGCTTGAGCGTGCGTGCGGATAACCCGGCCCGATTGATGTATGAAACGGCTGGTTTTGTGTGCGTGGGAACAGCTGCCAACGGCTACTTGCGGTACGAGTGAGTGAGCCGAGGATGAATACCGGGCCGTTACCGCCACGCGTTTTTTATCGCGTAGCAGAGGGCTCTCGACCTGTGGCCGCTCAGTTAGAACGTAACCGCAATATCTGCGTCCCATCAAACGGGTCCGTCAGGTAATGCCCCCGCACCCCGAACGTCTCCTGCAACCGCTGCGATGTGAGCACGTCCATCGGTTTGCCCAGAGCCACCAATCGCCCGCGATCCAGCACCGCCAACCGATCGCAGGTCAGGGCCTGGTTAAGGTCGTGCAGCGCAATCAAAGTGCTCACTGGCAGCGCTTGCACGCCCTTCAGAATCGCTAGCTGGTGCTGGATGTCCAGATGGTTGGTGGGTTCATCCAGCAACAGTATCTGCGGCCGTTGCGCCAACGCGCGGGCGATATGCACGCGTTGGCGTTCGCCGCCGGAGAGGCTGCGCCAGGCGCGTTGGCTCAGGTGAGTGGCATCCACGTCGTGCAGGGCCTGGCGCACGATGGCATCGTCTTCGCCAGACCACGGGCTCAACGCCGACAGCCAGGGTGTGCGGCCCAGCGCCACGGCATCGAACACGCGGATGGCGTCGTCGGTGTCGGCCTGCTGCTCCACCACCGCCAACCGTTGTGCGATGGTGCGGCGCGAGAGGTCGCCCAGGCGTTGGCTGCCGAGCCGCACCTCGCCGCTGGCGGGCACACGCAAACCGGCGAGCAATTTGAGCAGGGTGGATTTGCCCGAGCCGTTCGGCCCGACAATCCCCAAGGTTTCTCCCTGTTGAACCTCCAGGTGGATATCGCGCAGTAACTCGGCGTCGCGCACCTTGAAGCACAGGCCGGTACAACTGAGCACCGTCATCGCGCGTTCCTCCGGCCAATCAGGATCAATGCAAACACCGGCGCGCCGACCAAGGCCGTGACTACACCGACGGGAATCACCTGGCCCTTGATCATGGTGCGCGACAGCACATCCGCGGCGATCAAGAACAACGCGCCACCCAGCGCACTGGCCGGCAGCAAGCGCGAATGCCCGGTGCCCAACATCAGGCGCACGGCGTGGGGAATCACCAGCCCGACAAAACCGATGGAGCCGACAATCGACACCATCACTGCCGTCACCAGCGCCGCGCAACCCACCAGCACAAACTGCACGCGCCGCACGGGGATGCCCAGCGAGGCAGCCGAGTCGGTGCCAAAGGTAAACGCATCCAGCGCACGCCGATGCCACAAACACACGGCCAAGCCGGCGACCGCCATTGGCACCGCCAGCCACACCGACGGCCAACGCACGCCGCTGAGGTTGCCCAGCAGCCAGAACATGATGCCGCGCGCCTGCTCGGAACTGGCGGACTTGGTGATCAAGAACGCGGTGAGGGCATTGAACAGCTGCGAACCGGCGATGCCGGCGAGGATGATCTGGCCGGTGCCGCCGGCTGAGCCGCTGGCCCGCGCCAATAAAATCACCAGTGCAAACGCCGCCATTGCGCCGACAAACGCGCCCGCCGACAGCGAAATCAGCCCGCCGCCCACGCCCATCAACGCCACCAGCACCGCGCCGGTCGAGGCGCCCGCGCTGATGCCCAGCAGGTACGGATCGGCCAACGGGTTGCGCAGCAATGACTGCAAAATCACCCCGCAGGTGGCCAGCCCGGCACCGCAGGCGGCGGCGACCAGGGCGCGGGTCAGGCGGTAATTCCACACCACGCCTTCGTCGATGGGATCCAGCACGTAGCCGGCGTTCCACAGTTTGTTGGCGAGCACCTGCAACACCACCTGCGGTTCGATGGCGGTTTCGCCGATGGCCACGCCGGCAAGGACGGCAGCCAGCAGCAGCGCGAGGGCGAGCAGGGTACGGATCATTTGGACAGGTCGTAGCCGTCGATGGCCCCGGCCAGTTGTTCAAGGCCATCAAAGGTGCGCAGGCTGGCCTGCAGCGCCAGGGCGTCGAGGATGATGATGCGGTTGTTTTTTACCGCGTCCATGTTGCGCGTGACCGGGTCGCTGCGCAGGAAGGCGAGTTTCTTTTCATGGTCGTCGGCGGGGTAGCGGCGGCGGTCCATGCGGGCGATCACCAGGAAGGTCGGGTTGGCCTTGGCGAGGGTTTCCCAGCCGACGGCGGGCCACTCTTCATCCGATTGCACCACGTTGTGCAAACCGAGGGTGTCGAGCATGAATTCGGGAACGCCCTTGTGGCCGGCCACGTACGGGTCGCTGGCCATCTCCGCGCTGGAGAACCACACCAGTGCGCTGGCCTGTTTCAAGCCCTTGCCTTGCGCGGTGGCGACGGACTTGGCCAGGCGTGCCTTGAGCGCCTCGTTTAGTTGTTCGCCGCGATCCTGGACGTCGAAGATCTGCGCCAATTGGTGGATGCTTTTGTAGATTGTCTCAATGTGGAACGGCTCCAGCCGCGTGCCGTCGGCGCCGACCAGGTTGTCCTTGCCTTCGCAGTCGGAGGGCAGCACGTAGGTGGGAATCTTCAGTTCATGGAATTGCTCGCGAGTGCCGACCACGCCTTGCGGGCCGACCACCCATTCCAGCTCGGCGGCCACCAATTGCGGGCGCTTGGCGATCACCGCTTCAAAGCTTGGCTCGTTGTTGGCCAGGCGTTCGATGCCGTCGTTTTGCGCCTTGAACTGCGCCAGCACGCTGTTGAACCACAGCGAGGTGCCGACCACGGTATTGCCCACGCCCAGGGCGTAAAGCATTTCGGTGGCGGCCTGGCCGATGGTCACGCTGCGTGTCGGGGCTTGCTGGAAGGTGACGCTGCTGCCGCAGTTTTCGACGGTCAGCGGGTAATGAGCGGGGGCCGCGTGGGCCAGGGCACAGAAGCCCAGCCCGGTGAGCAGGGCGGTAATGTGTGGCAGCATGGGGTGATCTCCGTGTGAACCGTACGTGAAGCAGGGGAGGTACGGCTCGGAAATACGCCCTCGAACGCTGCCGCTCGGGCAGGCGAGGATGTCCTTCCCGGACACCCCGCCGGTAGTGATGTTGCTGGGCCGGCAGGTCTCCTGACTGATGCGTCGTCGCCTCGCTCCAGCCTTCCCGGACGGTGTCCAGTGGCGTTGAGGAGCAGGCTCGGCACCTACAGTTGCGGGGGCAGTTTCGATTGGCGCCGCGGGCGGCGATTCGAATTCCCTATTAGTCCCGTGGGGGAACCGGCGGCGGTATGGTAGTTGATTCGGCGCGGGAGCGGGAGGTCGAAGTGAGCCCGGTCATACGCGAATATCTTCAGGCCCCCGGATCAGTGCTTCGATGCGCGTGCCGGTGGCGCGTTCTTCATTGCTGAACCCGTCATAGTCGGCCAGGTTGCCAAAGCGAAGGCCGGTCAAGCGTTCGATCTGGATCACGCTGCGCTGGTAGGTTCTGAGCTGCCCGAAGACCAGGTCGAGCTGACCCAGTTCACGGCTTTGGTCGATCATGTAGGCGCTGGCTGAAGGCTTGCCGTCGTCGCTCAGGTACGCGACGACTTTCCAGAATGCCTTGGGGATTTTGACGCCACGGTACAGGCGGTCGTCGTCGGCGAAGACCGGGCCGGTGAACACCGTGGCACGGGCTTTCCAGCGCTGGGTGTTGTCGAGGATATAGTCTTCGAGTTCGAGCCAGGTCTTCTGGTTGAAGCCGCTCATCTGCGGTGAGCAGTTGGTGAAATGGAAGGTGTCGAGGTTGGCGGTGGTTGCCTCGTCGCCCCAGTTGGGGTCCTGGCGCCGTACCAGATGGCCGCGGTCCAGGCCGTTGCCGGCGTAGAGGTCCTCGCCCACCTGGGCGTTGAGCGGCAGACGGCGTCGTAGGCCCAGCTGTCGTTGCTGCGCACGATGTCCACATGCCGTGCGCCGTCGATGTTGACACCCACATAGTGGGCCAGTCGTCGGGAGCGTGACATCGTGATGGAAAAGTGCGTGTAGTCCAGCCGTGGCTGCACATCAGCCGCCAACGTTTCGTTGACCGTAGGCCATGGCACCCCGAAGCTGCCGAGGAAGTCTTCAGCGTAACCGCTGCGGTTGTTCAGGTCCTTGGACGGCGTGGTGCGCGGCGTCGGGGCCCTGGCCTCCAGGAGTGTGGGAATGGGCGCGATCAACGGGCGCAGATCGGCGAGCCTGGGGCGGTGGTACAGGTCGACGTTGACTTTACGTGCGGGCATGGGCTGCTCCTTGCGGGCCTGAGATAAACATACTGCAACATAGGTTCATGACAATTTAGGCCAGGCATTGACAGCCGGACTATCCTGAAACGGGTATCCGGAGTTCACCACACGCCAGAATGGAGCCAGCTTATGTGTGTTCGCCACCACCGCAATCCGATTTTTTGCCTGATTCCGCCGTACATGCTCGATCAGATCGCCCGTCACGGTGACAAAGCCCAGCGTGAAATTGCGTTACGCACACGGGCCAAGGACAGCACATTCCGCTCGTTGCGCATGCTCGCCGTGCCTGCCCGAGGCCCGGCCCACTTGGCTCTGGCCATTGGTGTGGGCAAACGCCGCTCGATCTACAGCGCCGACGGCACCGACACCCTGCCCGGCAAACTGATCCGTGGCGAGGGGCAGCCCGCCAGTGGTGATGCTGCGGTAGACGAGGCCTATGACGGCCTGGGCGCGACCTTCGACTTTTTCGACGAGGTATTCGACCGCAATTCCATCGACGATGCCGGCATGGCGCTGGACGCCACCGTGCATTTTGGCAACGACTACAACAATGCCTTCTGGAACTCGACCCAGATGGTGTTTGGCGATGGCGACGGGCAGTTGTTCAACCGCTTCACCGTGGCCCTCGACGTGATTGGTCATGAGTTGGCCCATGGCGTGACCGAGGATGAGGCCAAGCTGATGTATTTCAACCAGTCCGGCGCGTTGAACGAGTCGCTGTCGGATGTGTTCGGCTCACTGATCAAGCAGTACGCGTTGCAGCAAAAGGCCGAAGACGCCGACTGGTTGATCGGCAAAGGGCTGTTTACCCAGAAAATCAAAGGCACCGCGCTGCGCTCGATGAAAGCGCCGGGCACTGCGTTTGACGACAAACTGCTGGGCAAGGACCCTCAACCCGGACACATGGATGATTTTGTGCAGACCTATGACGACAATGGCGGCGTGCATATCAATTCCGGTATTCCCAACCATGCGTTCTATCAGGTGGCTACGAAGATCGGCGGGTTTGCCTGGGAGCGCGCCGGTCGCATCTGGTACGACGCCTTGCGTGATGCGCGGCTGCGGCCGAACTCGGGCTTTTTGCGTTTTGCCCGTATCACTTACGATGTCGCAGGTCGGCTGTACGGCGTGAACAAGCATGAGCAGAAGGCGGTCAAGGACGGTTGGAAAGCGGTGGGCATCAATGTCTGACAAGCCGCCAGGGCGGCGAGGAACAGTCATGCGAATTTCAATCAAGGAAAACGGCGGCCCGGCGTTTTTTCCGGGCCTGGCCAAGCCTAACAGCGTCGAACTGGACGCGCTGCCCGAGCCCGAGCAGCAAGAGCTGCGGCAACTGGTCGAGGCGTCTGACTTCTTTCAGTTGCCGCAAAGTACCGCTCCAGAGCCGGGCAAACCCGGCCAGGTGCATTACACCCTGACGGTGACCGAGGGTGAGCGCGAGCACACGGTGTGTGTGCTCGCGCCGGTGAAATCCCAGGCGCTGGATGGGTTGGTGCAGTGTGTACGCCGGCATGTGCGCTGTTGAGGCATTGTTTAACGTCAAAACAGCGCCGCTCCCCAGGGCACGTTATTTGCGATCCAGCCACACGGTCTGTGCATTGCAGAACTCGCGCACGCCGAAGTGCGACAGTTCACGACCGAACCCGCTCTTTTTCACTCCACCAAACGCTACGCGTGGGTCGGACACGCTGAAGGCGTTGACGAAGATCCCGCCGGTTTCCAGCTGGTTGGCGATGTCCCGTGCTTTTGCCGAGTCGGTGGTGAAGATGCTCGCCGTCAAACCAAACTCACTGTCGTTGGCCAGCGCTACCGCGTGGTCGGCGTCGCGGGCGGTGATGATCGAGGCCACCGGGCCGAACAGTTCCTGTTTGAACGAGGTCATCTGGTCGGTGACGTTTGCCAGTACGGTCGGCTCGTAATAGTTGCCGGCACCGGCGACTTTATTGCCGCCGAGCAGCAAGGTCGCGCCTTCTTCCAAGGTTGCCTGGACCTGGTCATGCAGCTCATCACGCAGGTCGAAACGCGCCATCGGGCCGACGTAGGTGTCGGTCGAAGTCGGGTCGCCCATCACCAGGGCGCGGCTGGCCTCGACGAATTTAGCCGTGAAGGCTTCTGCCACACCGGCTTCGATGATCAGGCGCTTGGCGGCGGCGCAGACCTGGCCGCTGTTCTGAAAACGCCCGATTACGGCGGCCTGCACGGCGGCATCAAGGTCGGCGTCGTTAAGCACGATAAACGGGTCGGAGCCGCCCAGTTCCAGTACGCACTTTTTCAGCGCGGCGCCGGCCTGGGAGCCGATGGCGATGCCGGCACGCACGCTGCCGGTGAGGGTGACGGCGGCGATGCGTGGGTCGGCGATGGCGCTGGAGACGCCGTCGGTGGTCACATTGATCACTTCGAACAGGCCCTCGGCAAAACCGGCTTTCTGGAAGGCTTGCTGGATCAGGTAGGCGCTGCCCATCACGTTCGGTGCGTGTTTGAGCACGTAGGTATTGCCCGCGAGCATGGTTGGTACCGCGCCACGCAGTACCTGCCATACCGGGAAGTTCCATGGCATCACGGCGAGGATCGGCCCCAGCGGGCGGTATTCGATGTGGGCAGTGCCGTTGTCCACCAGGGTCGGCTCCGGCTCAAGCATGGCCGGGCCTTGGGCGGCGTACCATTCACTCAGTTGCGCGCATTTCTCGATTTCGGCACGGGCCTGGGCGATGGGTTTGCCCATTTCCAGGGTGATCATCTGTGCCATGGCTTCGGCTTGATCGCGCAATGCACTGGCCAGGGCCAGCAGCCGTTCGGCGCGCTGGCTCACCGGTTGGCGGCGCCAGGTGCGAAAGGCTGCGGTGGCGCGGTTGAGTGCGGCGTCCAGCTGCGAGGCGGTTTCGTAAGGGTAGCTGCCGACGGTTTCGCCATTGGCGGGGTTGATCGACAGGGCGTGGGTCTGGTGGGAAATCATGTTCATGGCACCGTCCGGCTGAAGGAGTGGAATGGGTTCAGCCTACGGGGCTGGCTCTTTTCCGGAAACTGAATAATATTAAGCAATATGTTCACGATTGGAGAATGACTTGGACCTGGTGCAACTGGAAATCTTCAAGGCCGTTGCCGAGCAAGGCAGCATCAGTGCCGCTGCGCAGTTGATTCATCGCGTGCCGTCGAACCTGACCACGCGCATCAAGCAACTGGAGCAGGACCTGGGTGTGGAATTGTTCATTCGCGAAAAGAGCCGTCTGCGCCTGTCGCCGGCCGGGTGGAATTTCCTCGGTTATGCGCGGCGCATTCTCGACCTGGTGCAAGAGGCCCGCGCCACGGTAGCGGGGGAGGAGCCCCAGGGGGCGTTCGCCCTGGGTTCGCTGGAAAGCACGGCGGCGGTGCGTATTCCGGCGTTGCTGGCGGCGTACAACCAGAAGCACACTAAGGTCGAACTGGACCTGAGTACCGGGCCGTCGGGCACGATGATCGAAGGCGTGCTGTCGGGGCGCCTGACGGCGGCGTTTGTCGATGGTCCGGTGCTGCACTCGACCCTGGAAGGCGTGGCCGTGTTCGAAGAAGAGATGGTAGTGATAGCGCCGCTGCATCACGCGCCGATCACGCGCGGGCAGGATGTGAATGGCGAGAACATCTACACGTTCCGCTCCAATTGCTCTTACCGGCACCACTTTGAGCGCTGGTTTTCACAGGATGGCGCGGTACCGGGCAAGATCTTCGAGATCGAGTCGTACCACGGCATGTTGGCGTGCGTCAGCGCCGGCGCCGGGCTGGCGCTGATGCCGCGCAGCATGCTGGAAAGCATGCCGGGGTGTGCGGCGGTGAGTGTGTGGCCGCTGGCCGATACATTCCGCTTCTTGAATACCTGGCTGATCTGGCGGCGAGGCACGGTGTCGCAGAGCTTGAACAGCTTTGTGAAGCTGCTGGAGGAACGCAATCTGAAAGCATCGATGTCTTAATGTGGGAGAGGGCTTGCCCCTCCCACATTGACCCGGTTTCAGCCGCCGAACTGGAAGGTGCCCATGGCCAGTTTGGCCATGATTGCCGTTGCACCCAACTGCACCAGCCATAACGCCAAGCCCCCCAGGAACACCCCCAGCGCCACTTGCAGCACCAGGCTTTTCTGGCGTTTGGCGTGCGGCGCGCGTGGGGTGTAGTCGTGCAGTTCGTCGCGGTCGGCACGCAGGTCCAGGTCATCGTTTCTCATAGGGCTCTCACAGCAAAGGGGCGATCAGGGTTCAGTCTAGGGGCTGGAGACGAAAAAGGGGAAGCCATCGGCTTCCCCTCTTGTGCCGCGCCAGCAGGCTTACAACACCTGGACGATGGCCTTTGTGACCGCAGCAATGTTTGCCTGGTTCAGCGCCGCAACGCAGATACGTCCGGTATCCAGCGCATAGATGCCAAACTCGCTGCGCAGGCGGCCGACTTGTTCAACGGTGAGGCCGGAGTAGGAGAACATCCCACGCTGGCGGCCGACGAAGCTGAAGTCGTGGCCCGGGGCCGCCTTGGCCAGTTCAGCCACCATCTGCTCGCGCATGCCACGGATGCGCAGGCGCATCTGCGCCAGTTCGGCTTCCCACTGGGCGCGCAGCTCAGGGTTGTTCAGCACGGCTGCCACAATCGCCGCGCCGTGGGTCGGCGGGTTGGAGTAGTTGGTGCGGATCACGCGCTTGACCTGGGACAGGATGCGCGCGCTTTCTTCCTTGGAGTCACCGACGATCGACAGCGCGCCCACACGTTCGCCATACAGCGAGAACGATTTGGAGAACGAGCTGGAGACGAAGAAGGTCAGGCCCGATTCCGCGAACAGACGCACCGCGGCGGCGTCTTCGTGGATGCCGTCGCCAAAGCCCTGGTAGGCCATGTCGAGGAAGGGTACGAGGTTCTTGGCCTTGACCACGTCCAACACGTTTTGCCAGTCGGCCGGGCTCAGGTCGACACCGGTCGGGTTGTGGCAGCAGGCGTGCAGTACCACGATGGACTGCGGCGGCAGGGCGTTGAGGTCTTCGAGCAGGCCGGCACGGTTCACGTCGTGGGTGGCCGCGTCGTAGTAGCGATAGTTCTGCACCGGGAAACCGGCGGTTTCGAACAGCGCGCGGTGGTTTTCCCAGCTTGGGTCGCTGATGGCGACGACCGCGTCGGGCAGCAGTTGCTTGAGGAAGTCCGCGCCCAGTTTCAGCGCGCCGGTGCCACCGACGGCTTGCACAGTGACCACGCGGCCGGCTTGCAGCAGTGGCGACGCGTCACCGAACAGCAGGGTTTGCACGGCCTTGTCGTACGCGGCGATGCCGTCGATCGGCAGGTAGCCACGGGCGGCATGTTGCGCCACGCGAATGGCTTCCGCTTCGGCAACGGCACGCAAGAGTGGAATCTTCCCCTCCTCGTCGCAGTAAACGCCGACGCCAAGGTTGACCTTGGTGGTTCGTGTATCGGCGTTGAATGCTTCGTTGAGGCCCAGGATAGGATCGCGTGGTGCCATTTCGACAGCGGAGAACAGGCTCATTTTTGCGGCAGCTCTATGGGGGAAGGGAGGGACGTGTCGCGCTCCAGCCGAATGCACTAGAGCGGTGCACAAACGGGGAGCTAGTATAGAGGCCATCACCGCTGAGGGCGACCACCGAAACGGCTTTTCGGCCAAGTTTTTCGGTTTATTTGCCGACCGTTAGTCTTATTGCAACAACGCTGCTGCATGGCTGGGAGGGCGATTGCCTTGAAACCCGTCACATTCGCCACCACTTCTACAGCTATCATGGTTTTTTCCTGCAGCCTGCGACGACTATTCGCGGGTTGCTGAGCTATTTCGTCCCTGGCGGTTTCGAGTCTGGGGTGACTTCACGAGGTACGTTATGTCGGATTTCCAGCTCGTCACCCGCTTTGAACCCGCCGGCGATCAACCGGAAGCCATTCGCCAGATGGTCGAAGGCATCGAAGCCGGCCTGGCGCACCAGACGCTGCTCGGGGTGACCGGTTCAGGCAAGACCTTCAGCATCGCCAACGTGATCGCGCAGATCAATCGCCCGACGCTGGTGCTGGCGCCGAACAAAACCCTCGCCGCGCAGTTGTACGGTGAGTTCAAGGCGTTCTTCCCGAACAACGCGGTGGAGTACTTCGTTTCCTACTACGACTACTACCAGCCCGAAGCCTATGTGCCGTCGTCCGATACCTTTATCGAGAAAGATGCGTCGATCAACGACCATATCGAGCAGATGCGTCTGTCGGCGACCAAGGCGCTGCTGGAGCGCAAGGACGCGATCATTGTCACCACCGTGTCGTGCATCTACGGCCTGGGCAGCCCGGAAACCTATTTGAAGATGGTGCTGCACGTCGACCGCGGCGACAAACTCGACCAGCGCGAATTGCTGCGCCGCCTGACAAGCCTGCAATACACCCGCAACGACATGGATTTTGCCCGCGCCACTTTCCGCGTGCGCGGCGATGTGATCGACATCTACCCGGCCGAATCCGACCTGGAAGCGATCCGCATCGAACTGTTCGACGATGAAGTCGAGAGCCTCTCGGCCTTCGACCCGTTGACCGGCGAGGTAATCCGCAAGCTGCCGCGCTTCACGTTCTATCCGAAAAGCCACTATGTGACCCCGCGTGAAACCCTGATGGGCGCCATCGAGGGCATCAAGGTGGAATTGGCCGAGCGCCTGGACTACCTGCGCGCCAACAACAAGCTGGTAGAGGCCCAGCGCCTGGAGCAACGCACCCGGTTCGACCTGGAGATGATCCTGGAGCTGGGTTACTGCAACGGCATCGAAAACTACTCACGCTACCTCTCGGGCCGTGAATCCGGCGCGCCGCCGCCGACGCTCTATGACTACCTGCCGGACGATGCGTTGCTGGTGATCGACGAATCCCACGTCAGCGTGCCGCAAGTGGGCGCGATGTATAAGGGCGACCGTTCGCGCAAGGAAACCCTGGTGGAATACGGTTTCCGTCTGCCGTCGGCGCTGGATAACCGGCCGATGCGTTTCGACGAATGGGAGGCCATCAGCCCGCAGACGATATTTGTCTCGGCCACGCCGGGCAACTACGAGGCCGAACATGCAGGCCGCGTGATCGAGCAACTGGTGCGTCCGACCGGCCTGGTCGACCCTGAGATCGAGATCCGTCCGGCGCTGACCCAGGTCGACGACCTGCTCTCGGAAATCAACAAGCGCGTGGCCCTGGAAGAGCGCGTACTGGTCACCACGCTGACCAAGCGCATGTCCGAAGACTTGACCGATTACCTGGCCGACCACGGCGTGCGGGTGCGCTACTTGCACTCGGACATCGATACGGTGGAGCGCGTGGAGATCATCCGCGACCTGCGCCTGGGCACCTTTGACGTGCTGGTGGGCATCAACCTGCTGCGCGAAGGTCTGGACATGCCGGAGGTGTCACTGGTGGCGATCCTCGATGCCGACAAGGAAGGCTTCCTGCGCTCCGAGCGCTCGTTGATCCAGACCATCGGCCGTGCGGCGCGTAACCTCAATGGCCGTGCGATTCTGTACGCGGACCGCATCACCGGCTCCATGGAGCGGGCGATTGGTGAGACCCAGCGGCGTCGCGACAAGCAGATCGCGTTCAACCTGGAAAACGGCATCACCCCCAAGGGGGTGTTCAAGGACGTCGCCGACATCATGGAAGGCGCCACCGTGCCCGGTTCGCGTAGCAAGAAGCGCAAGGGCATGGCCAAGGCCGCCGAGGAAAGTGCCAAGTACGAGAACGAACTGCGCTCGCCGAGTGAGATCACCAAGCGCATTCGACAACTGGAAGAGAAGATGTACCAGTTGGCGCGAGATCTGGAGTTTGAGGCGGCGGCGCAGACGCGCGATGAGATCGGCAAGTTGCGTGAGCGTTTGTTGGCTGTTTGATTTGCGATGGCTTCACCGGCCTCATCGGGGGCAAGCCCCCTCCCACACTCTTATGTGTGAACCCGGTCAAATGTGGGAGGGGGCTTGCCCCCGATGGCCGCACCTCGTTTTCCAGAAAACCCCCAGGCTGTTACCATTCGCCCCTTGTTTCAATTTTCAGCTTTATCGCCCATTCGAGACCCGCCATGACCACCGTCCGCACGCGCATCGCGCCATCGCCCACTGGGGATCCCCACGTCGGCACTGCCTACATCGCCTTGTTCAACTACTGCTTTGCCAAGCAGCATGGCGGTGAATTCATCCTGCGGATCGAAGACACCGATCAACTGCGCTCCACCCGCGAGTCGGAACAGCAGATTTTCGACGCCCTGCGCTGGTTGGGCATCACCTGGGCCGAAGGCCCGGATGTCGGCGGCCCGCACGGTCCGTATCGCCAGAGCGAGCGCAGCGACATCTATAAGCAGTACACCCAGCAACTGGTCGACATGGGCCATGCGTTCCCGTGCTTCTGCACCGCCGAAGAACTCGATCAGATGCGCGCCGAGCAACAGGCCCGTGGCGAGACCCCGCGCTACGACGGCCGCGCGCTGCTGCTGTCCAAGGAAGAAGTGGCGCGCCGCCTGGCCGCCGGCGAGCCCCATGTGATCCGCATGAAGGTGCCGAACGAAGGCGTGTGCGTGGTGCCCGACATGCTGCGCGGCGACGTCGAAATCCCGTGGGACCGCATGGACATGCAGGTGCTGATGAAGACCGATGGCCTGCCGACGTACTTCCTGGCCAACGTGGTCGACGACCACCTGATGGGTATCACCCACGTGCTGCGCGGTGAAGAGTGGCTGCCGTCGGCGCCCAAGCTGATCCTGCTCTACGAATACTTCGGCTGGGAGCAGCCGCAGCTGTGCTACATGCCGCTGCTGCGTAACCCGGACAAGAGCAAGCTGTCCAAGCGCAAGAACCCGACCTCGGTGACTTTTTACGAGCGCATGGGCTTTATGCCTGAGGCCATGCTCAACTACCTGGGCCGCATGGGCTGGTCGATGCCGGACGAGCGCGAGAAGTTCTCGCTGCAGGAAATGGTCGACAATTTCGACCTTTCCCGTGTTTCGCTGGGCGGGCCGATCTTTGATATCGAAAAGCTGTCGTGGCTCAATGGCCAGTGGCTGCGTGATCTGCCGGTGGAAGAATTCGCCAGCCGCGTGCAGCAGTGGGCGTTGAACCCCGAGTACATGATGAAGATCGCGCCGCTGGTGCAGGGCAGGGTGGAAACGTTCAGCCAGGTCGCACCGTTGGCAAGTTTCTTCTTTGCGGGCGGCGTTAACCCTGATCCGAAGCTGTTCGAGTCCAAGAAGCTCTCGGGCGACCAGGTTCGTCAGTTGATGCAGTTGATCCTGTGGAAGCTTGAAAGCCTGCGCCAGTGGGAGAAGGACGCCATCACCGCGACGATCCAGGCAGTGGTGGAATCCCTGGAGTTGAAGCTGCGCGATGCCATGCCGCTGATGTTTGCCGCGATCACCGGGCAGGCCAGTTCGGTGTCGGTGCTTGATGCGATGGAAATCCTCGGTCCGGACCTCACGCGTTTCCGTCTGCGCCAAGCCCTTGATTTGCTTGGTGGTGTGTCGAAGAAAGAAAACAAAGAGTGGGAAAAGCTGCTGGGCGCTATCGCTTAAGCAGGGCGCTGTAGCGACGAAACCCCGGTTTTCCGGGGTTTCGTCGGTAAGTGATTGTTATCCCGGCAAAAAATTTTGGAAATTGTTGAAAATAAATTTGACACACTTCCAAACGGCCATTAAGATTCGCCCCGTCCTCACCGATGAGGGGCTATAGCTCAGCTGGGAGAGCGCTTGCATGGCATGCAAGAGGTCAACGGTTCGATCCCGTTTAGCTCCACCAATTTACAGGTTCAAGGTCTGGCCACACCGTCCTTGAATCGATCAGGTCTCAGCTCTGATCATGTTGTACAGAAGGTTTTGTCCCCTTCGTCTAGTGGCCTAGGACACCGCCCTTTCACGGCGGTAACAGGGGTTCGAGTCCCCTAGGGGACGCCAGTTTCAACAAGCGGTTCGAAAGGTCTGCTGCGTCGCGAGACGAAAAATCCGGGGCTATAGCTCAGCTGGGAGAGCGCTTGCATGGCATGCAAGAGGTCAACGGTTCGATCCCGTTTAGCTCCACCAATTTACAGGTTCAAGGTTTTGGCCACTCCATCCTTGAATCGACCGTTCTCAGCGCGGTCAGTTGTATAGAAGGTTTGTGTCCCCTTCGTCTAGTGGCCTAGGACACCGCCCTTTCACGGCGGTAACAGGGGTTCGAGTCCCCTAGGGGACGCCACGATTACCCGCTCTGCGGGATTTTTAAGGGTCATTCAATTATTGAATGGCCCTTTTGTTTGTCTGGCGTTTGGCCAATTCCCTTTCAATGCTCTTCCTGTGTTCTGACCAGTGGTCGTGGCGGTCGCTTGCTAAATATTATTATGGTAATAATATCCTACCCATGAAAGTCGGAGGCTTCGATGAGCGATAAAAAAGCACAAACCCGCGAACGCATTCTGCAAGCCGCCAGCGCTGCGTTGATCCAGCGTGGCCCGGCCGAGCCGAGTGTCGGTGAAGTCATGGGCGCGGCGGGGCTGACCGTCGGTGGTTTTTATGCGCACTTTGAAAGCAAGGACGCGCTGATGCTGGAGGCGTTCAGCCAATTGCTGGCGCAACGCCGCGCCTCCATCGACGACATCGACACTCAGCTCACCGGCGAAGAGCGTCGGGCGCTGGTGGCGGCCTTCTATCTGTCGCGCAAACACCGTGACTCCACCACTCAGGCGTGCCCGTTGCCGGCCACAGTGGGCGAAATGGGCCGTTTGCCGGACGCGTTTCGCGAGGTATTGAGCGAGCATGTCGAGTTGATGGTCGCGCAATTGGCCGGCTGCCCGGAAGACACCGACAAGGCCCTGGCAGACATGGCCTTGATGGTGGGTGGCCTGACCCTGGCGCGAGCGTTGGGGCCGGGCGAGTTGTCGGATCGCGTGATACGTGCGGCCAAGTCGGCGGTGCGCTGAAGAGGGGGAGCATCATGGGCGCCTTCACCTGGATTCGTGGTTTCAATGGCACCGTTGGCCGCCTGGCACCGCGCATGGTTGCCGGCAGGATGCGTCGCACCTTCATGACCCCGCGCGACCTGCCGCCACGTGACTGGGAACTGCCGTTGTTGGCGCAATCGGAGCGCATCACCTTGCGCTTCGGTTTGTCGGCCCTGCGCTGGGGCCAGGGGCCGACGGTGTTGCTGATGCATGGTTGGGAAGGGCGCGACCCAGTTTTCCAGCTTGATCACGGCATTGGTCGACACCGGCTATTCGGTGATTGCACTGGACGGTCCCGCCCACGGTCGTTCGCCGGGGCGTGAAGCCCATGTATTGCTGTTTGCCCGCGCGATGCTGGAAGCGGCGGCCGAATTGCCACCGCTGCACGCGGTGATTGGTCATTCCATGGGCGGTGCCAGTGCAATGCTCGCGGTGCAACTGGGCTTGCGTACCGGGGCGTTGGTCAGTATTGCCGCACCGTCACGTTTTCTTGATGTCCTGCGCGGCTTCACCCAGATGGTCGGCTTGCCGCCACGGGCGCGTTCGGCGTTTATCCAGGAGGTTGAGCACACGTTCGGCATGCCGCTCAAGCACCTGGATGTGGCCCACTATCAGATGAACCTTCCCGGCCTGATCGTGCATGCCGAAGACGATACCTTCGTGCCCGTCAAGGCCTCTCAAGCCATTCACGATGCCTGGTTCGACAGTCGCCTGCTGCGCCTGGAGCAGGGCGGTCACCAGAAAGTGCTGGCCGACACGCGGGTGATCGACGGCGTGCTGGCGCTGTTGGCGGGCTGCGGTTTACAGGAGCGCAAGAGCGCCTGATACACTGCCCGGCCGACATTAATCGACTGGGAGCAAGGCATGGGCTGGGACTTGGCAACGCCGTTTATCATTGACCTGCAGGTTTTCCCTGAAGACATCGACGGCCTGGGGCACGCCAATAACGCGGTGTACGTCTCCTGGCTCGAGCGCTGCGCCTGGCGCCACTCCCAGCGGCTGGGGCTGGACCTTACCGAATACCGCCGCCTGGATCGAGCCATGGCCGTGGTACGCCATGAGATCGACTACCTGGCCGCCGGCTATGAAGGCGACGAGCTGCAACTGGCCACCTGGATTGTCGATTGGGATCAGCGCCTGAAAATGACCCGCCGGTTTCAACTGGTACGTCCGTGCGACGGCGCAACCCTGCTGCGCGCGCAAACCACTTTCGTATGCATCGAACTCTCCAGCGGCAAGCCCAAGCGCATGCCGGCCGAGTTTATCGAAGGCTATGGCCCCGCCCTGACAGGGGGTTAACGGTTGGCGTAGGAAACCCAGTAAACTGCGCCACGATTTTTGTTGAGTGTTTCCCATGCAAATTGCTTTGGCACCCATGGAGGGGTTGGTCGACAACATCCTGCGTGACGTGTTGACCCGCGTGGGCGGTATTGACTGGTGCGTGACCGAGTTCATTCGCGTCAACGACCGCCTGCTCACCCCTGCCTATTTCCACAAACTCGCTCCGGAGTTGCTGCACGGTGCGCATACCGCTGCCGGCGTGCCCCTGCGTGTGCAATTGCTCGGTTCCGACCCGGTGTGCCTGGCCGAGAACGCTGCCTTGGCCTGCGAGTTGGGCTCGCAAGTGATCGACCTGAACTTCGGCTGCCCGGCCAAGACCGTCAACAAGTCCCGTGGCGGTGCGGTGCTGCTCAAGGAGCCGGAGCTGCTCAACCAGATCGTCGAGCATGTGCGTCGCGCCGTGCCGGCCCATATTCCGGTAACCGCCAAGATGCGCCTGGGCTTCGACAGCCCGGACGGTGCGTTGGTGTGCGCCACGGCCCTGGCCGAAGGCGGTGCGGCGCATATCGTGGTGCATGCGCGCACCAAGACCGATGGCTACAAGCCGCCGGCCCACTGGGAATGGATCCCGCGTGTGCAGGACGTGGTCAAGGTGCCGGTGTTCGCCAATGGTGACATCTGGAGTGTCGAAGACTGGAAGCGTTGTCGCGAAATCAGTGGTGCCGAAGACATCATGCTTGGTCGCGGCCTGGTGGCGCGCCCGGACCTGGCGCGGCAGATTGCTGCGGCACGTGCGGGTGAGGAGGTGGTGGAAATGACCTGGGCGCAAATGCAGCCCATGCTCCAGGATTTCTGGACCCAGTCCGTCGCTCAATTGACCGAAAAGCAAGCGCCGGGCCGCTTGAAGCAGTGGCTGGCGATGCTGACGCGCAATTATCCGCAGGCGGTGGAACTGTTCACGATGATGCGTCGCGAGACGGATTTGCAGCAGGTCAGTCGTCTGCTGGGGATGGCCCATCCGGTCGCCGCCTGAGCGGTTGAGGGTGACCGTCACTCGGCACCCCCCCCTGTGGCCTGAAGCACCTCATCTGAAAAGAGCGCCCTTGGCGCTCTTTTTTTTGCGCGCGCGAATTAGCACAAAAATTCGGCCGGCGGGCACTTGAATGTTATCGATCAATTGCTTGTCCGCAGTTTATTAGCGCGTGTGACGGTTCTTCAGCTTTATCCGCGGCTTGCTGCAAGGTCTTAGGGCGAGTGTCCATGGGGCAAAGTCTGATAATGCCTTTTGGTTTCCTTATATGAATGACGATTTCAGGAACTCGATAGCCTAACTTTCCACGAACATAGCGACTGTGAAGCGTTGTTGTCTCCAGTTGGTCAAAACATTTCTCTTTTATGATCCTTTATTGGATTCAGGTTTATGAACTAAGGAATTTGCTAATGTCTGTATCGTTTAATAATCGGCCACACGTGAATGTTGAACAGTTTTCGCTGGGGAATAAGTCTGTAGCGCCAGCAAAAAGCACCGGTAATTCTAATGTGCAGTCCAGCGGTATAGTCACCAGCCAGGCGGGGGTGCGTGATGAAAAACTTCCGGTTCTCAACAATCAAGTCATGGTGCCTGGTGCTGCGTTCACTAAGTTATTCGACATGCTTGAACAGATTTTCAGCGCCATGCGCGAAATGTTCATGGGGCCGAAAACTGCGCCTGTCATAGTGCCGGAGTCGAACAAGTCAGTGGTGACACCGGATGCACATCAGCATTCCGGGAAGCCGGATGCAAACAAACTCGAAGTGAAGCTACAGCCCAGTGTTCCCGTGCCTGCGAAGTCAGAGTCGCCGATACAGAACCTGAAGGTTGGCCTGTCGCAAGGGCCAAAACCCGAGATCATCGTAACCCATGATGCTAAGTCGAATATGCATGTGAACGTCAGTGTGGGTCATTGTCATTGCCCTGAGTCTGCGGACAGTGACGCGAAGTCGAAGATGCGGCTGGATAATAAGGCCCGCATACAGGTGGGCCCCGATGTGAACGCTGAGGACAAGGTCGAGGTCAAGGCAGAGGTGACGCCCGGTGTGACGCCTGACACCAAGCCTCAACCAATGCCCACTGTTATACCGGATGCCACGCCGAAGCCATCGCCCGATGTGCCTGACCAGGAGCTGACCAGCCCGGCCCCTGCCGAAGTCCAACTTAACTCTAGAAACTGGCGGTTAAACGTACGCAACTCGTACAGATCCTGAGTTAACTTTCCGGCTTTAATTTTTAAAGTTGTGCAGGTGCCTTCACGCATATAAAGCATCGCGAAAGCGCCTGCCTATGGGGGACGCATGTCTGTTCTTTCAGTGAAAAATATTGTTCGTGTCACAGATGTTGGGCCGGTAATGGGGGGTGGTTCACTTAATACCCGTAATGAACCTTATGCTCGGCATATACCGGTACATAAGGAATATGGGCGTGGTATTTGTGCCTGTTCAGATGCTGTGCAAGTAAAAACAAAAGAAGAGGAAAATGAAGCGCAAGCACTCATGTTGATGCAGGCTTCATTGAACTCTTTTTTTACCCGGTTTTTTAATTTGCTGGCAAAGCAAAACAATAAAGTTCCCGATGAAAAAGCTGTGCTGCCCAAGATCATCCCGTCAGTTCTGCCTCGGCGCGTAGTGCCCACCCCCGACCGCTCGAGGGATATTCCTCGCCTGTCCAGCAAACGCAACGGTGCCAAGGCGGACAATATCTGGAGCGGATTTCGCCAGGGGCCTGATGGTAACTGCGTGACGGTGTCGGCCATCAAGGCGGCGATGCATCGATTTGGTCAGAGCCCTATGGATATCTACAAAGAGGTCAAGCGCGTTGACGGAGGGTATTGGGTCACCATGCGTGACGACTTCCAACTCACCCTCACTGACCGTGAACTGGCTGAAGGCGTCCGCGGTTCGCGGTTTGTCGGGCAAGACAAAGGCATGCTCAAGGATGCGCATTTTCTGTTTGCAGTCAGTGCCAAGCGCGCGCAGATGGAGAACAACGATGGTACGGCGAGAAGGAGTTTCCAGGCGGCCATTCGCAGTTTGAACAATGGCGAGGATGAACGCGGGCCGGGGGAAGGATTCAAGCGGCTGGGGCTGAAGGCACACATGAAGCGTGTGTCCGTACGCGATCTTGCGCGCGGGCAGGTGGGGATGTGCAACCGCACCGGCATTCGGTGGCGGTCATCAATGGCCGTGAAGAAATGTGGGGGCGCAAGGGCGCGCCTCCCACCTTCGGTGACGCGGTAGCGTTGATGTGAGCATGGACGAGCGCGATAAAACGTAAGTGTGGCCAGGACGCGGTTCCAACCGGACCGTCGCCTCTGGTTGCTTGTTGGTCAATTTTTTCAGGTAATCAGGAAACCAGTCGATGAGTATCTCAGTGTGCGCCCCGTCGGTGTTGCCGGTGACAGGTCCGAGCGGCTTGTTTTCGGAGGTAGGGGAAAAACGCAAGCAGGTTTCCCCGTTGTTCGATATCGCCCAGAGGCGTTTTGGCGAGCACTTCGACGTCAGCACTCATGGCGCCGTGATCAAGATGATGATGATGATACTGGGCGCCACGCCGGCGGACATGTTCAATCAAGTCACGCCTTCCGGTTGGGGCTATGGCGTGACGATGAAGGACGAATTCAAGGTCCATGTCAGCCATGACGAGCTGAGGCAAGTCACGCAGGCGTCGAGGTTCAGTGGTCATGACGCCGAAGCCGTCAAGGCGGCCAATTTTGCGCTGGCTGTCTTTGTAAAACGCAAACAGGCCGTGGGCGGGTACGCCAGTTTTGACCAGGCCCTGGCAAAAAGCCTGCAAGGCGAAACCACCCTCAGGTGTTTGCAGGGCATGGGTGTGCAGGGCCTTACCCAATACGTTACGCCGAGCGAGATGGTGGCTGAGGGCGTGGTGGCGGTGGTGGATAGCCATAGCCTGGGCAGCAGCCTGGTAGTGAATGGGGTCGCGCATCACTATGCCGACCGGCGCACGGTTGGCAATCGCTACGGCTATCGCTTGTTCCCTGATAAGTCGCGATACGAGCCGCCTGCGCACAAGGCACCCGTGAAGCCAAAGCCCAAGGATATCTGGGGAGGCTTTTACCAGGGGTACCAGGGTAATTGCGTGACGGTTTCGGCGATCAAGGCGGCCATGATGCGGTTCGGGCAAAGTCCGGCTGACATTTACCGAGCGGTGACAGCCACTCCCGCAGGTTATGAGGTGGTCATGCGGGATGGCTTCACCCTGACGCTCACTCGGGAAGAGCTGGATAAGGCCAGACAAGGCTCTCACTTGCGCGGCAGCGCCCCGGCACTGTTGGAGGATGCCAATTTCCTGTACGCCGTGAGTGCCAAGCGTGCCCAGTTGGACAACAACGACTTTCGGGCCGGGGAAAGTTTCGAGGCCGCCATGGGCACCCTGAACGATGGTGAATACCCGGGGCAAGCCTTGCGCCGGCTGGGGCTGTTGGGCTACCTGAGGGAAAGCAATGTGACCGAACTGGCCAATGGCGCCATCGGTACCTTGGCCGATAACGACCATTCGGTCGCGGTCATCGAGGGCGCTCTCGATTATTACGGATCGAAGTACAGCCTGCGCTCGTCATCGCCTTGGATGAATCGGGGGTTCAGGGCCCTCAAGCTCATTTAACCCAACAACCGCCTGAACCCCTCGATCGGCAACGGCCGGCTATGCAGATAGCCCTGGAACAAATGGCACCCCAGCTGTTGCAGGAACGCCAGTTGTTCCAGGGTCTCCACGCCTTCGGCGATCACCTCCAGGTTGAGGCTGCGGGCCATGGCCACGATGGCACGGATGATTTCGGCGTCGTTGGGGTCGTGGGTTGCGTCGCGTACAAACGACTGGTCGATCTTCAGCGCATCCACCGGCAGGCGCTTGAGGTAGGTCAGCGACGAGTAGCCGGTGCCGAAGTCATCCATGGCAAAGCTCACGCCGAGTTTTTTCAGGCGGCGCATCTTGCTGATGGTGTCATCCAGGTTCTGAATCACGATGCCTTCGGTGATTTCCAGTTTCAGCAGGCTATAGGGCAGTGAGTGCTGGTTGAGGCTGTGCTCCACCTTTTCCACGAAGTCATTCTGACGAAACTGGCGGGGGCTGATGTTGACGCACAGGCTGAAATTCAGCGGGTCGACTTTGCCTTCCTTGATCAGTTGTTCGAAGGCGGCGCACGCCTCGTCGAGGATCCAGGTGCCCACTTCGAGGATCAGGCCGCTGTCTTCCAGCACCTTGATGAATTCGGACGGTGATTGCGCGCCCAACTCCGGGTGTTGCCAGCGCACCAGCGCTTCGGCACCGATGATCTTGTTGCCGCGCGCATCCACCTGGGGTTGGTAATGCACGCTGAACTCGCCTCGCGACAGGGCCAGGCGCAGGTCGGTTTCCATGCGCAGGCGTTCGCTGGCGGTTCTTTGCATGCTGTTGTGGAACATTTGCGTGGTATTGCGTCCCGAGTCCTTGGCGCGGTAAAGCGCGATGTCGGCGCGCTTGAGCAGGTCGGCCGGGGTCGAACCATGGTCGGGGATCAGCGCCACGCCGATACTGGGCGTGACCTGCAGGCGCTGGCCGTCGAGGAACATCGGCTCCGAGAGCAATTCGCGCAGGGTGTCGGCCAGTGCCTGCACCTGCTTGCTGACTTGCGTGCGTGAGCCGTCCAGGCCGCTGAGCAGCACCACGAATTCATCCCCGCCCAGGCGCGCCACGGTGTCTTCCATGCGCACACTGGCCTCCAGGCGCGCGGTGACGATCTTCAGTACGGTGTCGCCCACCGGATGGCCGAGGGAATCGTTGATGTGCTTGAAGTGGTCGAGGTCCAGGAACAGCAGCGCACCGCGCAAGTCGTGACGCTTGAGCAAGGCGATCTGCTGGCTCAGGCGGTCCATCAGCAGCGCACGGTTGGGCAGGTTGGTCAGCGGATCGTGGTAGGCCAGGTGGCGGATCTGCGCCTGGGCATTTTTCAACAGGCTCACATCCCGGGCGGTCAGCAGCAGGCACGGGGTTTCGTTGAGGGTGATGGGCTCCACCGACACTTCCACCGCCAGCAAGTCACCGCGCTTGTTGTGCCAAATCATCTCCATGTGATGAATGCGGCCCTTGATCTGCAGCTCGGCCAGCAATGCCGAGCGCTGGTTCTCGTCGGCCCAGATGCCGATCTGGTATAGGGTGAGGCCAATCGCTTCTTCGGCGCGGTAACCGGTCAGGCGACAGAAACCGTCGTTGACCTCTACATAACGGCCGGTCTCGCGCTCGGTGATGGAGATCGCGTCGGGGCTGGAGTGGAAGGCCTTGGCGAATTTCTCTTCGCTGGCCTTCAGGGCGGCCTCCGAACGCTGCTGCTGGGTGATATCACGCAGCGTGGTGACGATGCACGGTTGATCGCCGACCTTGATCAAGCGGCTGGAAATGACGCAGGTCAGGCTCTGACCATTCTTGTGATGCACCACCACGGCCACATTGCTCAACGCCTGGTCACGAATCACCCGCTCGATACGCTGCACGCGCTGGTTCGAGTCGTCCCACAGGCCAATCTGGTCGGCGCTTTTGTCGATCACCTCGGCGGCGGTCCAGCCAAACGTCTGGGTAAACGCCGGGTTGATTTCGACAAAGGCGCCGCTGTCCAGGCCGGTGACGCAGATCGGGTCGGGGCTGGCCTGGAACAGGCTGGCGAATTTCTCTTCGGAGGCACTCAGGCGTTGTTCGCGCTCGACCTGATCGGTGATGTCCAGCAAGGTGCCGGCCATGCGCAGGGGCGCGCCGCGCTCATCGCGGTACAGGCGGGCGCGGCTTTCCAGGTAGCGCGAAGTGCCGTCTTCCATGGGCACGCGGTAGGTCAGTTGATAGTTGCCGGCCGGGCCTTCGCGCAGGGTGCGGTAGGCGCTGCGCATGTTGTCGCGTTCTTCGTCGGGCATGCCCTCGAAGAATGCATCGAAGGATTCATGGAAGGGTTCGGGCGGCAGTCCATGCAGTTGGGCGCGCGCGCCGAGCCATAGAGCATGCCGGTGGGGATGTGCCAGTCCCAGGTGCCCAGTTGGGCGGAGTCCAGGGCCAGATCGAGACGTTCCTGGCTGTCCTTGAGGGCTTGTTCGGCGTTTTTGCGTTCGGTGGTGTCGAGGAAGGTGCTGATCAGGTACGCCTCACCCTCCAGCTCGACCTTCTGCGCGCTGAGGGTGCCATCGTGGATCTGGCCGTTACTGGCGCAAAACTGCACCTCCATGGTGATGGGCTCGCCCTTGCGTTGGGTGGCCTTGACCAGTTGCACGCGCTGTTCGGGGTGGTGCCACAGGCCCAGGTCCAGGGTGGTGCGGCCGATGGCGTCGGCCACCGGCCAGCCGAACAGCATCTCGAAATACTGGTTGGCCTCACTGATCAGACCATCGGACTGGCGCGTCAGCAGGACCATGTTGGGGCACAGATGAAACAGCGTGGCGAAGCGTTTTTCGGAATGGCTGAGGGCGGCTTCACGCTCGCGCTGGTGGGTGATCTCGCGGATCACCCCGATCATGCGCCGCCGGCCGGCCTTGTCCGGCAGCAGGCTGCCATTGATTTCCAGCCAGTGCTGGCTGCCATCCGGCCAGCGGATGCGATGGTGCATGGCCTGCTCGAACGGCTCGCCGGCCAATACTGCGTGGAACGCACGGATCACACGGGCGCGATCCTCCGGCGCCAGCAGATCCAGGTATTCCAGGTCCTTGGGCAACGGCTGCCGGGGGTCAAAGCCAAACAGCGCCTGGGTGCCTCGCGACCAGCTGATTTTTCCGCTGTCGATTTCCCAGTACCAGGCACCCAGCCGGGCGGCATTGAGCGCGGCCAGCAATTGCGGAGCGCTGTCCCAGCTCTGTTCCGCCTCTTGCGGGTCGAGGGCGTAGATGCGGGGCAAGGGTGGCACAGAGTCGACGGGGTTGCGCATTATCAAAGGGCCTTGGCTCGATGGACTGACAGCGCGGGGTACTCATGCCTGAAGCTGCAGCGGCTCATGCCGGTATTCCTGGCAGATCCGTTTGTGCGTCCAGCAGGCTCATGAACGCCCGCGCAGCGTTCGACAGCGTCCTTTCGGTGTGCACGATATAGCCTAGCTGGCGACTGAGTTGTATGCCCGGCAAAGCGATGCTCGCCACCTGATCATCCAGCATGGTGCGTGGCAGCACGCTCCAGGCCAGGCCGATGGACACCATCATCTTGATCGTTTCCAGATAGTTAGTGCTCATCGCGATGTTCGGCGTCAGGCCCTGGGCTTCGAACAGTCGGCTGACAATATGGTGAGTAAAGGTGTTGCCGCCAGGGAAAACCGCCGGATGGCGAGCAATATCCGCCAGGCTGATGGTGCCGTTGCCGGCCAGGCTGTGTTCGAGCGCCACGACGAAATCCAGCGGGTCGTCCCACACCGGGGTGGCGCGCACCAGGTGATGGGGATCGGGCGCCAGGGTGATCACCGCCACTTCGGCGCGGCCATGCAGGATTTCTTCGTAGGCCACTTCCGAGTCGAGAAACTGAATATCCAGCGCGACGTTCGGGTATTCCCGAGTGAAGGTGCGCAGCACCGGCGGCAGGCGGTGCAGGCCGATGTGATGGCTGGTGGCCAAGGTGAGGCGGCCGCTGACTTCGCCGGTGAGGTTGGTGAGCGCGCGACGGGTGTCGTCCAGCACGTTGAGAATCTGATAAGCGCGCGGCAGCAGGGCCCGGCCGGCTTCGGTCAGGCCGACTTCGCGACCCAGGCGGTCGAACAGGCGCACCTTGAGTTGTTGCTCAAGCCCGGCAATGCGTTTGCTGACGGCCGGTTGGGTCAGGTGCAAGCGCTCGCCCGCCCCGGAGAAGCTGCCGGTCTCGGCGATGGCGATAAAGGCATTGAGGTTGGCCAGGTCCATGGTGGTATTCCAGTTGGTAATCCAAAGCATAAAAAATATGAATTTGAGTTATTTAATGTAGCGCCATACCATCAGCCTCACAAGCCAAAGGGTTATTGAAAAGCCCGGCGCATGAAACACCGCTGATGAGGACCGACTGATGGCCGGCAAAACGCTTTACGACAAGCTTTGGGATTCCCATGAAGTGAAACGGCGCGATGATGGGTCGTCGCTGATCTACATCGACCGTCACATCATCCATGAAGTGACCTCGCCCCAAGCGTTCGAAGGCCTGCGACTGGCCGGGCGCAAGCCTTGGCGCGTCGACTCGATCATCGCCACCCCGGACCACAACGTCCCGACCACCCCGGAGCGCAAGGGCGGCATCGACGCTATTGTCGACACCGTATCGCGTTTGCAGGTGCAGACCCTCGACGATTACTGCGATGAATATGGCATCACCGAATTCAAGATGAATGACGTGCGTCAAGGCATAGTGCACGTGATCGGCCCGGAGCAGGGCGCCACTTTGCCGGGCATGACCGTGGTCTGCGGCGACTCGCACACCTCCACCCACGGAGCCTTTGGCGCCCTGGCCCATGGCATCGGCACGTCCGAGGTGGAACATGTGTTCGCCACCCAGTGCCTGGTCGCCAAGAAGATGAAGAACATGTTGGTCCGCGTCGAAGGCACTTTGCCGTTCGGCGTGACCGCCAAGGACATCGTCCTCGCCGTGATCGGCAAGATCGGCACCGCCGGCGGTAACGGCCACGCCATCGAATTCGCCGGCAGCGCCATTCGCGATTTGTCCATCGAAGGCCGCATGACCATCTGCAACATGTCCATCGAAGCCGGTGCGCGTGTGGGCATGGTAGCGGCGGATGAGAAAACCGTTGAATACGTCAAAGGTCGCCCATTCGCGCCAAGCGGCGCCGATTGGGACGCTGCGGTCGAAGCCTGGAAAGACCTGGTGTCCGACGCCGACGCAGTGTTCGATACCGTGGTCGAGCTCGACGCCGCGCAGATCAAGCCGCAAGTCAGCTGGGGCACCTCGCCGGAAATGGTCCTGGCCGTCGACCAGAATGTGCCGGACCCGGCCCGCGAGGCCGACCTGGTCAAGCGCGGTTCCATCGAGCGCGCGTTGAAGTACATGGGCTTGAAAGCCAACCAGGCGATCACCGACATCCAGTTGGACCGCGTATTCATCGGCTCCTGCACCAACTCGCGGATCGAAGACCTGCGCGCCGCGGCGGTGATCGCCAAGGGCCGCAAAGTCGCCTCGACCATCAAGCAAGCCATCGTGGTGCCGGGCTCGGGCCTGGTCAAAGCGCAAGCCGAAGCCGAAGGCCTGGACAAGATCTTCCTCGAGGCCGGTTTTGAATGGCGCGAGCCGGGCTGCTCGATGTGCCTGGCGATGAACCCGGACCGTTTGGAGTCGGGCGAGCATTGCGCGTCCACCTCCAACCGTAACTTCGAAGGGCGCCAGGGCGCCGGCGGGCGGACCCACCTGGTCAGCCCGGCCATGGCCGCCGCCGCTGCCGTCAACGGTCGTTTCATCGACGTTCGCGAATTGATCTGAGGAATACCCGATGAAAGCTTTTACCCAACACACAGGTCTTGTCGCGCCGTTGGACCGTGCCAACGTGGACACCGACCAGATCATCCCCAAGCAGTTCTTGAAGTCGATCAAGCGCACCGGTTTCGGCCCTAACCTGTTCGACGAATGGCGCTACCTGGATGTGGGCTACGCCTACCAGGACAACGCCAAGCGCCCGCTGAACAAGGACTTCGTGCTCAACGCCGAACGTTATCAGGGCGCCAGTGTATTGCTGGCCCGGGAAAACTTCGGTTGCGGTTCCAGCCGTGAACATGCGCCCTGGGCCCTGGAAGAGTATGGCTTTCGCAGCATCATTGCGCCGAGCTACGCCGACATCTTCTTCAACAACAGCTTCAAGAACGGCCTGTTGCCGATCATCTTGACCGACGCAGAAGTCGACGAGCTGTTCAAGCAGGTTGAAGCCGAGGTGGGCTACCAACTGACCGTGGATCTGGCCGCGCAAACCGTGACCCGCCCGGACGGCAAGGTGTACCACTTTGAAGTGGATGCGTTCCGTAAGCACTGCCTGATCAACGGTTTGGATGATATCGGCCTGACCCTCCAGGATGGCGATGCGATTGCGGCGTTTGAAGCCAAACACCGGGCGAGTCAGCCTTGGTTGTTTCGCGACGCCTGATTTGCTGTAGGCAGGACTGCCGCCATCGGGAGCAAGCCCCCCCCCACATTTTGATTCGTGAATGCAGTCAAAGGTGGGAGGGGGCTTGCCCCCGATAGGGCCAGTGTTAACAACACACCACCCAAGGAGAGCCACCATGACCACCACCGCCCACACCCAAGTCGTGCAAAAACAATTCGGCGAGCAGGCTGCGGCCTACCTGAGCAGTGCCGTGCACGCCCAAGGCACCGAATTCGCGCTGCTCCAGGCCGAACTGGCCGGGCAGGGCAGCGCACGCCTGCTGGACCTGGGCTGCGGCGCCGGTCATGTCAGCTTTCATGTGGCACCATTGGTTAAAGAGGTAGTGGCCTACGACCTGTCCCAGCAGATGCTCGACGTGGTCGCCGCTGCTGCGCAAGAGCGTGGTTTGACCAATATCAGCACCGTAAACGGCGCCGCCGAACGCCTGCCGTTCGCCGATGGCGAATTCGACTTCGTGTTCAGCCGCTACTCGGCCCACCATTGGAGCGACCTCGGCCTGGCCCTGCGTGAAGTGCGCCGCGTGCTCAAGCCCGGCGGCGTGGTGGCCTTCGTGGATGTGTTGTCACCGGGCAGCCCGCTGTTGGACACTTACCTGCAAACCGTCGAAGTGCTGCGCGACACCAGCCACGTGCGCGATTACTCCGCCGCCGAGTGGATGCGCCAGCTCAGCGAAGCCGGCTTGCATGTACGTAACAGCAGCCGTCAGCGTCTGCGCCTGGAATACACCTCGTGGGTCGAGCGCATGCGCACGCCCCAGGCCTTGCGCGCGGCAATCCTTGAACTGCAGCAGGCGATGGGGCAGGAAGTGCGCGATTACTATGAAATTCAAGCCGACGGCACCTTCAGCACTGACGTGCTGGTGGTGTGGGCCGAACGCTGATCAATTTTCCGACCTGCCCCCGGGCAGGTCGCTCGATGAAATGAGGAACCCATGAGCAAGCAGATTCTGATTCTCCCAGGCGACGGTATTGGTCCGGAAATCATGGCCGAAGCGGTCAAGGTCCTGACACTGGCCAACAGCAAATACAGCCTGGGCTTCGAGCTGAGCCACGACGTGATCGGCGGCGCGGCCATCGACAAGCACGGTGTGCCCCTGGCCGACGAGACCCTGGAGCGCGCCCGTGCCGCCGATGCTGTGCTGCTCGGCGCGGTGGGTGGCCCGAAATGGGACAAGATCGAGCGTGACATCCGCCCTGAACGCGGCCTGCTGAAAATCCGCGCGCAACTGGGCCTGTTCGGCAACCTGCGCCCGGCAATCCTCTACCCGCAACTGGCCGAGGCGTCGAGCCTCAAGCCGGAAGTGGTCGCGGGGCTGGACATCCTCATCGTGCGTGAGCTGACCGGCGGTATCTATTTCGGCTCGCCACGCGGTGTGCGTGAGCTTGCCAATGGTGAGCGCCAGGCCTACGACACCCTGCCGTACAGCGAGAGCGAAATCCGCCGTATCGCCCGTGTCGGCTTCGACATGGCCCGCGTGCGTGGCAAGAAGGTCTGCTCGGTCGACAAGGCCAACGTCCTGGCTTCCAGCCAACTGTGGCGTGAAATCGTCGAAGAAGTGGCCAAGGACTACCCGGACGTCGAGCTGAGCCACATGTACGTCGATAACGCCGCCATGCAACTGGTGCGCGCGCCCAAGCAGTTCGACGTGATCGTCACCGATAACCTGTTCGGCGACATCCTGTCCGACCAGGCGTCGATGCTCACCGGTTCCATCGGCATGCTGCCGTCGGCGTCCCTGGACACCAACAACAAGGGCATGTACGAGCCGTGCCACGGTTCGGCGCCGGACATCGCGGGCCAGGGCATTGCCAACCCGTTGGCGACCATCTTGTCGGTGTCGATGATGTTGCGTTACAGCTTCAACCTGTCCGATGCTGCGGATGCCATCGAGAAGGCCGTGAGCCTGGTGCTGGACCAGGGCCTGCGCACCGGCGACATCTGGTCGCAGGGTTGCACCAGGGTGGGTACGCAAGAAATGGGCGACGCAGTAGTCGCCGCGCTGCGGAATCTGTAATCTCTCGGGCCCGCTGGCAGTTGTTGCTGCCAGGCGGCCCACTTTTTAACAAGGTGTAGTTGCGATGAAACGTGTAGGTCTGATCGGTTGGCGCGGTATGGTCGGTTCCGTGCTCATGCAGCGGATGCTGGAAGAGCAGGATTTCGATCTTATTGAGCCGGTGTTTTTCACCACGTCGAACGTGGGTGGTCAAGGGCCGTCCGTGGGCAAGGATATTGCCCCGCTCAAGGATGCCTACAGCATTGACGAGCTGAAAACCCTCGACGTGATCCTGACCTGCCAGGGCGGCGACTACACCAGCGAAGTGTTCCCCAAGCTGCGCGAAGCCGGCTGGCAGGGTTACTGGATCGACGCCGCCTCGAGCCTGCGCATGCAGGATGACGCTGTGATCATCCTCGACCCGGTCAACCGCAAGGTCATCGACCAGCAACTGGACGCCGGCACCAAGAACTACGTCGGCGGCAACTGCACCGTCAGCCTGATGCTGATGGGCCTGGGTGGCCTGTTCGAAGCCGGCCTGGTCGAATGGATGAGCGCCATGACCTATCAGGCGGCGTCCGGCGCGCGCGCAGAACATGCGCGAACTGATCAAGCAAATGGGGGCCACTCATGCGGCCGTCGCCGATCAACTGGCCGATCCGGCCAGCGCGATCCTCGACATCGATCGCCGTGTGGCCGAAGCCATGCGCAGCGATGCCTACCCGACCGAAAACTTCGGCGTGCCCTTGGCCGGCAGCTTGATCCCGTGGATCGACAAAGAGCTGCCGAACGGCCAGAGCCGCGAAGAGTGGAAGGCCCAGGCCGAGACCAACAAGATCCTCGGTCGCTTCAAGAGCCCGATCCCGGTTGACGGCATCTGCGTGCGCATCGGCGCCATGCGCTGCCACAGCCAGGCGCTGACCATCAAACTGAACAAAGATGTGCCGATCGCCGATATCGAAGGGCTGATCAGCCAGCACAACCCGTGGGTCAAGCTGGTGCCGAACAACCGTGATATCAGCATGCAGGAGCTGAGCCCGACCAAGGTCACCGGCACCCTGAATGTACCGGTGGGGCGTCTGCGCAAGCTGAACATGGGCAGCCAGTTCCTCGGCGCGTTCACCGTGGGCGACCAGTTGCTGTGGGGCGCGGCTGAACCGCTGCGTCGCATGTTGCGGATTCTGCTGGAGCGTTGATTGCTTGAGGCACTATGAGAAACCCGCGTTCTGGTGACAGGCGCGGGTTTTTTGTTGTGCTTTCGGGCCCCCGATAGCGCCTTCAGCCACCCCACAAGCCCCAGGTTAATTGCCTCACCCCCAGCCACCCGGTAAAGTGCCGCTCCCCCGTAATGCCCGAGGCAGACCCATGACCCAGACCTTTGAAATCGCTGTGATCGGCGCCACCGGCACGGTTGGCGAAACCCTGGTGCAGATTCTCGAAGAGCTGGATTTCCCGGTGGGCACCCTGTACCTGCTGGCGGGCAGCAACTCCGCCGGCGCATCGGTGCCGTTTCGCGGCAAGAATGTGCGGGTCAGGGAAGTCGATGAGTTCGACTTCAGCAAGGCGCAACTGGCGTTCTTCGCTGCGGGCCCTGCGGTAACCCTGAGTTTTGCGCCACGGGCCACGGCGGCGGGTTGTTCGGTGATCGATTTGTCCGGCGCGTTGCCCGCCGACCAGGCGCTACAAGTGGTGCCGGAAGCCAATGCGCATGTCCTTGACGGTCTGAAAAAACCGTTCCAGCTCGGCAGCCCAAGCCCGTCCGCGACCAACCTGGCGGTGGTGCTGGCGCCGTTGCGCGGTTTGCTGGAGATTCAGCGGGTCAGCGTGACCGCGAACCTCGCAGTGTCGGCCCAGGGTCGCGAAGCGGTCGGTGAACTGGCCCGCCAGACTGCCGAGCTGTTGAACGTGCGTCCGCTGGAGCCACAGTTCTTCGATCGGCAGATGGCTTTCAACCTGCTGGCACAAGTCGCACGCCAGATGCCCAGGGTCATACAGACTTGGAGAAACGTCTGATACACGAACTGCGTGCCGTGTTGGACACTCCTTTGCTAAAGATTTCAGCAACATGCGTTCAAGCTCCGGTGTTTTTTGGCGATAGCCTGACTGTGTCGTTGCAATTGGACGCACCGGTCGACCTGGCCGCCGTCAACCGCGTACTCGATGCCGCGCCCGGCATAGAGCTTGTAGAGGCGGGGGATTACCCAACGGCGGTGGGCGATGCGGTGGGCCAGGATGTGGTCTATGTCGGCCGGGTGCGTGCCGGCGTGGATGACCCGGCGGAACTAAATCTGTGGCTGACGTCAGATAACGTACGCAAAGGCTCGGCGCTTAACGCCGTGCAACTGGCGCAGTTGTTGATAAAACGCCTTGTGTAAAAGATACTTGGCGGCAATTTGTAGATTGATTCTAACCAGGCGCTATGCTTGGCCCCAAGCAGGAACAGTTGCGTGTCGGTGACCTATCGGCTCGCCATGCCTTATGGCAAGCGGTTACCAACCTTCTCGCAGGCCGGGGAGTGTTCAGACAAAGGATGAGGCTATGGTTCAAGTTCGCAAACTGGTGTTAGCAATAGCGGCCGCCTCGGCGCTGTCCTCCGGTATGGCGCAGGCGCTTCAACTGGGGGAAATGACCCTCAAGTCGAAGTTGAACCAGCCGTTGTCGGTGGAAATCGAATTGCTCGATGTCGGCGGCCTCAGCGCTGCCGAGATCACCCCCAGCCTGGCCTCATCCCAGGCGTTTGTGGATGCAGGTGTGGATCGCCAGGCATTTCTCAATGACTTGACGTTTACCCCGGTCATCAACCCCAACGGTCGCAGCGTGGTGCGTGTCACCTCCAGCAAGCCGCTGCCCGATTCCTACGTGCGCTTCCTGCTGCAGGTGCAGTGGCCCAATGGCCGTCTGATGCGTGACTACAGCGTGTTGCTCGACCCGGCCAAGTTCGACCAGCCGGCCCCGACCACCGCTGCGTCCGCCCCACGCCTGAGCGCGCCCGCGACGAGCACCACGGCCCAGCACACCACCACCGCCCATGACACCCTGTGGGAAATTGCCGAAAAACACCGCAATGGCGGCTCGGTGCAGCAAACCATGTTGGCTATCCAGGCGCTGAACCCTGGTGCGTTTGCCGGCGGCAATATCAACCGCCTCAAGACCGGCCAGGTGCTGCGCCTGCCGGATACCGTACAGAGCACCGCACTGCCGCAACCCCAGGCGATTGCCGAAGTGCGCGCGCAAAACGAGGCCTGGCGCCAGGGGCGTCGCTCCGCCAACAGCCAGACGGCGGGCAAGCAGCAATTGGACGCCACCAAGCGTACCCAGGCGGGTGACGCGCCGGCGAGCACCAATGCCAAGGACAACTTGAGCCTGGTCTCGGCCGAGGCGGCCAAGAAGGGCGGTAAAGGCAAGGCGGGTGACAGCCAGGTTTTGAGCGACAAACTGGCAATGACCCAGGAACAGCTGGACACCACCCGTCGTGACAACGAAGAACTCAAGAGCCGCGCGGCAGATTTGCAAAGCCAGTTGGACAAGCTGCAAAAGCTGATTCAACTGAAGAACGATCAGCTGGCGCGTTTGCAGGCAGAAAAAGCCGACCCGGCAGCGCAGGCCACGGCGGCGATGCCCGCGCAGTTGGCCGCCGATCCGGCGGCACCCCGGCAGCCCCCGCT
>NZ_JAFHKI010000133.1 GCF_016937615.1 Pseudomonas lactucae
CAAGGCTCGGCAGCTGCTACACGCAAAGCTATCGGAGCAAGCCCCCTCCCACATTGGTCTCGCGTCGATATACTAGGCCCCGGTTTGCCCGCCTCGGGCTGCTCAGGGAATATCGACGATGCAATGGATTTTCATGCTGATTGGCCTGGTGCTCGGCTGGACGCTCGATGAGTCGTTCTATGATGCGGGTATCGGTGCGCTGCTGGGGTTGGGCATTGGCCAGGCGATTAGCCTGTCGAAGCTGTCATCCAAGGCAAATCAACAAGCGCTTCAGTTGGAAACCACGCAAAAGGCCCTGATCGCGCTGGGCGAGCGACTGCGGCAATTGGAAGTCCCCGCGCCAGCTGGCAGCGCCATTGTCGAAGCTCCCGTCCCGCAATTTACCCCTGAACCCGCACCTGTCGCCCAGGCCCCCGAGCTTGTCTGGGAGTTGCCGGCCGAATTGGCCCCCGTCGCCGCCGTTGCCGAACCGAGCCAACCGCTGCCGGATGACGTGTGGGTCGCCACGCCAAGTCCTCGAGCACCTGCCGCCCCGCGCGGCCCCAACCTGATCGAACGCGCCATCAGCGGTGCGCGCACCTGGCTGTTTGGCGGCAACACTGTGCTGCGGGTCGGTGTGGTGCTGTTGTTCCTCGGCCTGGCGTTCCTGCTGCGCTATGCCACGGAAGGCATGGTGGTGCCGATCGAGCTGCGTTACGCCGGTGTGGCCGCCGCCGCCCTCGGCCTGTTGGGCCTGGGCTGGTGGCTGCGGCTGCGTAACAGCAATTACGGGTTGATGCTGCAGGGCACCGGCATCGCGGTGTTGTACCTGACGGTATTTGCGGCGATGCGCCTGCACCCGCTGATCGACCCCGGCGCGGCCTTGGGCCTGCTGGTGGCGGTCACGCTGTTCTCGGCGATCCTGGCGGTTACCCAGGACGCGCTGGGGTTGGCCTGTGCGGCGGCGCTCGGTGGTTTTGCCGCGCCGATCCTCACGTCCACCGGTGCCGGCAACCATGTGGCGCTGTTCAGTTATTTTGCCCTGCTCAATACCGGCATCCTCGCCATTGCCTGGTTCAAGGCCTGGCGTTTGCTCAACCTGATCGGTTTTGTCGGCACGTTCGGCATCGGCTTCGCCTGGGGCATGCGCTCCTACACGCCGGAGCTGCTGTGGAGCACCGAACCGTTCCTGATTGTGTTTTTCCTGATGTACCTGGCCATCGGCCTGTTGTTCGCCCGGCGCAAATTGCAGGAAATGGGCGACGCGCCCGAGGGCCGTGATGCCTTGCTGCGCTGGTCGGCGGCCAAGGGCGATTATGTCGACGGCAGTATGCTGTTCGGCCCGCCGCTGGTGGGCTTTGGCTTGCAATTCGCATTGGTGCAGCACTTGGAGTTTGCCGCTGCGTTCAGCGCGTTGGGCCTGGGCATTATCTATATGGGCCTGGCGCGGTTGTTGAGCGGCGGGCGTGCCTTGCTGCTGGCGGAAACCTGCCTGGCCCTGGGCGTGATCTTTGCCAGCCTGGCGATTCCGCTGGGCCTCGATGCGCGCTGGACCGCTGCGGCCTGGGCAGTGGAAGGCGCCGGGATCTTCTGGCTGGGTCTGCGCCAACAACGACCGTTGGCGCGAGCCTTTGGCTTGTTGCTGCAGTTGGGCTCGGCACTGGCGTTCCTCAGCGAGTTGCGCATCGGCGAGCACACCTTGCTTGATGGCGCGCCACTGGGAGCCTTGCTGCTGGGCGCGGCGTTGCTGTTCAGCTTCCAGCAGTTGCGCCAGGCGCCCGGCGAGCAGGCGGCGGATTGGGAGCGCCGCGGCCTGCCGGTCCTGGCGAGCCTGGGCCTGGGTTTCTTGTACCTGCTGGCGCCGTTGTTGTTGCTGACCCAAGGCACCGCTGTCAGTTGGGCCATCGCCGGGTTGGTGACGCTGTTCATCGGCCTGCGCATTGGCTCGCGCACCTTCCTGTTCGCTGCGTTTGCCGTGCAGTTGTTGGGTGGCGCGTTGTTCCTGCTGCGTTTGCAGGGCGGTGAGGGCGCGGCGGTATTCGATGCCGGCTGGAGCGGCTTGCTCACGGCCTCGCTGATCGGCCTGGCCTTGATCGGCGGCATGCTGCTGGCGGCGCGTGACGACATGGTGCGCAACGATGTGCGCCTGTTGCGCGGCCTGTCGGTGGTGCTGCTGGCCGGATTGGTGCTGATCAACCTCGCCGTGCTGTTTGTGCTGCCGTGGGAAAGCGCCAGTGGCGTCTGGGCGGCCAGTGGGTTGTTGATCATCTGGTTGAGCCTGTACCTGCAACAGCGCGTGAGTTTTATCTTCGGCTTGCTGCTGCAGCTGATCGGCGGTGGCTCGTTCCTGCTGGCGGTGCCGGACCTGCTCGGGTCTTTAAGCCGCGACGCGTTGAGCCCGCTGCCTCATAGCGGTTTCTGGACACCCATGGTGCTGGGGCTGGCCGCGATGATCGGCGCCTGGCGCTTGCAGCGTGAGCCCCATGCACCCGTGTTTTCGGTGCTCAAATTGCAACGTTTGTCCGACTTGCTGCTGGTGTGGGGCGCGGCCTGGTGGACGATGGCCCTGGCCGGCGAAGTACTGCGTTTTGTTCCCGGCGAGCTGCAAGGCGCCTTCCTGCTCGGCATCGCTGCCATCAGCGTGGCGATCTGGACGCTGCTGGCGACACGCCTGCGCTGGGCGTCGTTGGGCATGCTCTGCACCTTGCTGATGCCGGCGGCGGGCATCGTGCTGCTGGCCTCGGCGCACACCTATTACCACCCGGCGGCGCAGTACGGATGGTTGGCGTGGCTGGCGGTGTTTGCGGTGCATTTCATCTCGCTGCGGCGCTTGGCGGCGGTAGTGCCGGGCAGGGCGCTGAGCATCGCCCATGTACTGGGCTGCTGGATGCTGATCGGCATGCTGGCGTTGGAACTGCGCTACGGTCTGCTGCGTTTCTCGGCCGAATACAACGCCTGGCGCTGGTTGGGCTGGGCGATCCTGCCAAGCCTTTACCTGGTGCTGGCCGCTGCGCCGCGCAACTGGCCTTGGCCGGTGTCGGCGTATCCACGGGAGTATCGCGTGCTCGCGGCGCTGCCATTGGCGTTGCTGATGCTCGGCTGGTTCTGGCTGGCGAACAGCTTCAGCGACGGCACGGCTGAGCCGTTGCCCTATGTACCGCTGCTCAACCCGCTGGACCTTGGCCTGTTGTTCGCGTTACTGGGTGTTTACGTGTGGTCGCGCGGCGTCGCGCCGCAACGCGGGCCAAGGGCCGAGTCGCTCGCCCAGGGTGTCGCGGGGCTTTCACTGTTTGCGTTCTTCACCGCGCTGGTGATGCGCACGGCTCACCATTGGGGCGGCGTCCCCTTCCAGCTGGACGCGTTGCTTGAATCGATGCTGGTGCAAGCCGGCCTGTCGATCGTCTGGACGTTGATCGCCCTGGGCCTGATGATCGGTGGCCATTTGCGTCATCGTCGCGAAGTGTGGCTGATCGGCGCGGCGCTGATTGCGCTGGTGGTGGCCAAGTTGTTCTTTGTCGAGCTGAGCAACCGTGGCGGCCTGGCGCGAATCGTGTCGTTTATCGGCGTGGGCGGGTTGTTGCTGGTGGTGGGCTACTTCGCGCCGCTGCCGCCCAAACGTGTCGAACCTGTGCTGGAAACTGAAGGAGCAGCCTCTTGATCGGTAAGTTGAGCGTGGCCCTGGTGGGCCTGTGTGCGGCGGTGTCGGCGTGGGCTCAGGAAGTGCCGGCGGATTTCGCCAGCCGGGTGCCGCTGAGCGTCAGCGGCAACGGCCCCTGGTATCGTCTTGAGTTGCCATTGGACGTGCAATTGAATGCGCGTCAGGCGGACCTCGGTGATATGCGCGTCTTCAACGCTGCCGGTGAGCCTCAGGCGTATGCGCTGTCGCGCCAGTCGTCCCTGCGCACCGAAAGCCGTAACGTCACCGATGTGAAGTGGTTCCCGCTGTACGCCGCCGACACCCAGCAGGCCTTGCCCGGTGTGGTGATGAAAACCACCGCCGAAGGCACCCTGGTGGAAATCAAACCGAGCACCGCCGCGAAACCGGGCAAGCAGGTCCTGCGCGGCTGGGTGCTGGACGCCAGCGCGATCAAGGCGCCCTTGCAGCAGCTGAGCCTCGATTGGAGTCGCGAGCGGGACGCTTCCAGCGTTTCAGCATGGAAGCCAGCGACGACCTGCAACATTGGGAATCCTGGGGCGATGGGCAAGTGGCGCGCTTGTCGTTTGCCGACGAGCGGGTCGAGCAGCATGACGTCAGCCTGCCGGGGCAATCGGCGCGTTACCTGCGCCTGGTATGGCAAGGCCAGGCGGCGCCGCTGTTGACCTCGGCCAAACTGACCAGCGCCACCAGCAACAGTCTGCCGATGCCGCTGGTGTGGTCGCAGCCGTTGGCCGGCACGCGACTCAGTGCTGGCGAATACAGCTGGCAGCTGCCCACGGGGCTGAATGTGGAGCGCTTGCGTATCGAGCTGCAGCAGCCCAATACACTGGCGCCGGTGACGTTGTCGGGGCGAAGTGATGCCAAGCAAGCGTGGCAGCCCCTGAGCAGTGGTCTGTTGTACCGCCTGACCCAGAACGGCCAGGACGTAGTGCAGGATGAGTTGCAGTTGCCCGGCCAGGTGGTCAACCAGCTCAGGTTGCAGGTGGATGAGCGCGGCGGTGGCCTGGGTGCTCAAGCGCCAGCCTTGCGCTTGGCGGTGCGCACGACCCAACTGGTGTTCCTGGCTCGTGGAGAGCCGCCGTTCAGCCTGGCGTTGGGCAATACCTCGGTGAAGGCCGCGAACCTGCCACTGTCGACGCTGATCCCGGACTACAGCGCCGAGCGCCTCAAGGCACTGGGACAAGCCAAAATAGCGGGGCAGATCGCAGCCACGCCGCCTGCGGTTGTGGCGGCTGTCGAGAGCGGGCCGAATTGGAAAAAGTTCGGGCTCTGGGCCGTATTATTGCTCGGCGTGGCGGCGCTGGGCGCCATGGCCTACAGTTTGCTGCGCAAGCCGTCGGTGGCAGGTTAAATAAAGTCCATGAACTCTATTGGGTTTTTATCCTCTGATAGGAGGAAATACGCCCCGACTCGCGTTAAACTGCGCGGGTTTTCAAGCCCCCCATTCTCCGGAGCCTTACATGTCCCGCGTTACCTTGAGTCGCTATTTGATTGAGCAGACCCGCAGCAACAACACGCCTGCCGATCTGCGCTTCCTTATCGAAGTGGTGGCGCGTGCTTGCAAGGAAATCAGCCACGCCGTCTCCAAAGGCGCACTGGGTGGTGTCCTGGGCAGCATGGGCACAGAAAACGTGCAGGGCGAAGTGCAGAAGAAGCTCGACGTGCTGTCCAACGAGATCCTGCTTGAAGCCAACGAATGGGGCGGTCACCTGGCCGGCATGGCGTCCGAAGAAATGGACAATGCCTACCAGATCCCGGGCAAATACCCCAAAGGCGCTTACCTGTTGGTGTTCGACCCGCTGGACGGCTCGTCCAACATCGACATCAACGCACCGGTCGGCACCATCTTCTCCGTGTTGCGCTGCCCGAACGAATACCTGAGCCAGAACGAAGCCTTGAACGAAAAGGCCTTCCTGCAGCCAGGCACCGAGCAAGTGGCTGCCGGTTACGCGATCTACGGCCCACAGACCATGCTGGTGCTGACCCTGGGCGACGGCGTCAAAGGTTTCACCCTGGATCGCGAAATGGGCAGCTTCGTGCTGACCCACGAAGACATCACCATTCCTGCATCCACCCAGGAATTTGCGATCAACATGTCCAACCAGCGCCACTGGGAAGAACCGGTCAAGCGCTACGTCAACGAGTTGATGGAAGGCGAAGAAGGCCCGTTGAAGAAGAACTTCAACATGCGTTGGGTCGCTGCCATGGTGGCCGACGTGCACCGTATCCTGACCCGTGGTGGCCTGTTCATGTACCCACGCGACAGCCGCGAGCCGTCCAAGCCGGGCAAACTGCGCTTGATGTACGAAGCCAACCCGATGTCCTTCCTGGTCGAGCAAGCAGGCGGCGCCTCCACCGACGGCCACCAGCGCATCCTCGACATCCAGCCTGAAGGCCTGCACCAGCGTGTGGCAGTGTTCCTGGGTTCGAAGGAAGAAGTTGAGCGTGTGACGGCTTATCACAAGAAGTAAGGTCTAACTGTAGGAGCACGCTCGCTCCTACATTTTGAAACAGCCCCGAAACGTTTCAGCGTTTCGGGGCTTTTTCATTTTTGCGGGTATCAGCGGTTTGGCTCTGGTCCAGCTCTATGAAGACGTCGTCGAGGACCTGATAAAGTCCTGACTCGATTTCCTGCGCGCCTGAAGCGAGTCGTTCCAACATCACTTTTGTTTCTGAAGCGTATAGCTCGAATTTGCTTTCTTCACTCATGAGCTGGAGTCCTCATCCAAGTGCAAACTTTGCGATTTTGGCAGGACGGCGCAGTCCCTGTGCAGAAAAAAGAAATACCACCCCGCATCGGGAACCAGACACCTGTTTTCCCTTCTAAGCTTCTGGCAGATACCCACGCTGCCTTGTCCCTCCAGGAGTTATTCCATGTCGTTACGCCGTCTTGCCCTGCTGACTTTCTGCGTGCTGTTGGCCGCCTGCAGCAAGGTCAATCAAGAGAATTACGCAAAACTGTCGGCCGGGATGCCCAAGGCTGAGGTCGAGTCGTTGCTGGGCAAGCCTACTGACTGTTCCGGCGCACTGGGTATGTCCAGTTGCACCTGGGGCGATAAAACCAGCTTTATCAGCGTTCAATATGCCGGTGACAAGGTTCTGATGTTTTCCGGGCAAGGCCTGAAGTAAACCGGGGCGCAAGCCTGCGGGAGAAGAAGAATGATGCGTTTTGTTGTGTTCCTTTGCGCCAGCCTGTTTTTGGCGGGCTGCGCCAGCCATTCTGGCGATGATCTGCAACCCAAGACTGCCGGCAGCGTCAACCTCAAGCGTTACCAGGGCACCTGGTATGAGTTGGCCCGGCTGCCGATGTACTTCCAGCGCAATTGCGCGCAATCCGAAGCTCGCTACACGCTCTTGCCTGACGGCGACATGTCGGTGTTCAACCGCTGCCTGACCAGCGAATGGAAGTGGGAAGAAGCCAAGGGCACAGCAACGCCGCAAGTGCCCGGCAAGACCGACAAGCTCTGGGTGGAATTCAATAACTGGTTTACCGCCTTGTTACCGGGCGTGGCCAAGGGCGACTACTGGGTGCTGTACGTCAGCGATGACTACAAGACCGCCATCGTCGGCAGCCCGAGCCGGCGCTACATGTGGATTTTGTCGCGCACGCCTACAGTGAGCGCCGATACCCGCGAAGACCTGCTGAGCCGGGCGCGGCAGCAGGGGTATGACACCACTCGGTTGATCTGGCGTACGTCGGATAAGCAGATGGCCAAGACTTCGCAATAACCCAGGATCACCACCGATCCATTGTGGGAGGGGGCAAGCTCCTCCCACATGTTTTAACCGAGTAAATCCTTCAGTACCTGCGTAAACGCCCGGTTGCTTTCTTCCTCGCCGGCATGCCGCCCATCGCGCACCACCCACTTGCCGTTCACCAGTACATCGCGCACTTGCCGATCACCGCCGGCGAACAGCCAGCGGTTGAGAATCCCATCCTCGCTGGCAGTCGCCAGGTAGGGATCGTTACCGTCCAGCACAATCCAATCCGCACGTTTACCCACTTCCAAGCGACCAATCGGCTGCCCCAGTGCCTGCGCGCCGCCCTCCAGCGCGGCATCGAACAGCGTCCGCCCGACCATCGGTTGATCGCTGCGATACAAACGGTTGCGCCGTTGATCGCGCAGGCGCTGGCCGTATTCCAGCCACCGCAGTTCTTCCACCACGCTCAGCGACACATGGCTGTCGGAACCAATGCCCAGGCGCCCACCTTGGGCGAGGAAGTCCACCGCCGGGAAAATTCCATCGCCCAAATTGGCTTCGGTGGTCAGGCACAGGCCGGCAATCGCGCGGCTCCTGGCTATGCGTGTAACCTCGTCCGCGTCGGCATGCGTTGCGTGCACCAGGCACCAGCGCTCATCGACTTCAACGTTGTCATACAGCCATTGCAGCGGACGCTTGCCGCTCCAGGCCAGGCAGTCGTCGACTTCCTTTTGCTGCTCGGCAATGTGGATATGCACCGGGCACCCCTTGTCGCTGGCGGCCAGCACGTCACTGATCTGTTGCGGTGTAACCGCGCGCAGGGAGTGGAAACACAGGCCCAGTTGCTGCGCCGGTTGAGCCGCGAGAATCGGCTGCAAACGCGCCTGCAACTCCAGATAGTGTTCGGTGCTGTTGATAAACCGTCGCTGGCCGTCATTGGGTGCCTGGCCGCCGAAGCCTGAATGGGTATAAAGCACCGGCAGCAACGTCAGCCCTATCCCACTGCTGGCCGCCGCCTGGCTGATCTGCCGCGACAGCTCGGTGCGATCGCTATACGGCTGGCCGCTGACATCGTGATGCACGTAGTGAAACTCGGCCACCGAGGTGTAACCGGCTTTGAGCATCTCGATATACAGCTGACGCGCGATCACTTGCAGTTGCTCCGGGCTGATCTTGCCGACCATGCGGTACATCAGCTCGCGCCAGGTCCAGAAACTGTCATTGGGGTTGCCGGCCACTTCGGCCAAACCTGCCATGGCGCGCTGGAACGCATGGGAGTGCAGGTTCGGCATGCCCGCCAGGACCGGGCCTCTCAGCCGTTCGGCGGCATCCGAGCTGGCATTGGCCGTGACGTGGGTCAGCAGCCCGTCAGCGCTGACTTCAAGACGTACATCGTTGGCCCATCCACTAGGCAGCAGCGCGCGTTCGGCAAAGAAAGCGGACATGATCAGAGCACTCCGGTCGTGTGTTTATTTGTATATACATATACAGACGTTTGCCTGCTCGGTAAACTCCGGCAATCTATGCATCTTTTCCCCCTGCAAGGATTCCCTGTGCCGACTCCGCCCGCCAACTCTTCGCTGGCTGCCCACATGGACGAAAGTCCGGCGCCCTTGTATGCCCGCGTCAAACAGATGATCAGCCAGCAGATCCTCACCGGCAACTGGCCGCCGCATTATCGCGTGCCGTCCGAGAGCGAACTGGTCAGCCAACTGGGCTTCAGCCGCATGACCATCAACCGCGCCCTGCGCGAACTCACCGCCGAAGGGTTGCTGGTACGCATGCAAGGCGTCGGCACGTTTGTCGCCGAGCCCAAGAGCCAGTCGGCGCTGTTCGAGGTGCACAACATTGCCGATGAGATCGCCTCCCGCGGTCATCGGCATACCTGCCAGGTCATCCACCTGGGCGAAGAGGCCGCCGGTTCCGAACGTGCCGTGGCCCTGGAAATGCGCGAAGGCGGGCGGGTGTTCCACTCGTTGATCGTGCATTACGAAAACGATATCCCCGTGCAAATTGAAGACCGGTTCGTCAACGCCCTGGTCGCACCGGACTACTTGCAGCAGGATTTCACCCAACAAACGCCCTACGCCTACCTGAACCAGGTTGCACCCTTGACGGAAGGCGAGCACGTCGTAGAAGCCATTCTCGCCGACGCCTCCGAGTGCAAGCTGCTGCAGATCGAGCCTGGCGAGCCGTGCCTGCTGATTCGTCGGCGTACCTGGTCGGGTCGTCAGCCGGTGACCGCCGCACGGTTGATCCACCCCGGTTCCCGTCACAGCCTCGAAGGACGTTTCAGCAAATGAGTGCGGTCAATATCTGGCGCGCTGCCGATTACGTGCGCATGCCATGGAAAAACGGCGGCGGCAGCACCGAAGAAATCTCCCGTGACGCAGGCGCCGGCCTGGATGGTTTTGGCTGGCGCCTGTCGATTGCCGATATTGGCGAGTCGGGTGGGTTCTCCACCTTCGCCGGCTACCAGCGCGTGATCACGGTAATCCAGGGCGCCGGCATGGTGTTGACCGTGGATGGCGAAGAGCAGCGCGGCCTGTTACCGCTGCAGCCATTCGCGTTCAACGGCGACAGCCAGGTGTCGTGCCGCTTGATCACCGGGCCGATCCGCGACTTCAACCTGATCTATTCGCCCCAGCGTTACCATGCGCGGTTGCAGTGGGTTGACGGTGAGCAGCGGTTTTTCAGTACGGCGCAGACCGTGCTGGTGTTCAGCGTGGCGGATGAAGTGAAGGTGCTGGGCGAGAAGCTCGGTCATCATGATTGTCTGCAAGTGGACGGTAACAACGAGCTGCTGGATGTCTGCGTCACTGGCCGCTGCTGCGTCATTGAACTGACCCCGCGCGGGTAAAAAATGTGGGAGGGGCCAGTCCCTCCCACATTTGTTTCCCACTGTTCTTGCGATCTGTTTCCGGCTCGCGCACCAACTTGTTACCGAATGCCCCAGTGTGGCGCAACGTCACGCTGTCATCACAAATCCCTTTGGCTGCAAAACCCTTCCGTAAGAAATTTCATCACGCCCCGAAGCCTTAATGTCCAAGGCTTACAGCCGCGCTTCAAAAAAACTTCAACACCGCGCTCCACAAGTTGGCCGCTCGATTGCATATGCTTGTACATACAAGTAAAGATGTGTGCGTAAGACCCTGCTTCGCACCATCCCTGTTCGTGCATCGATCGCCGAGGAGTCTGAGTTGTGACCAAGCCTACAAAATACCGTGACGTCGAAATCCGCGCCGCCCGCGGTAACAAGCTCACCGCCAAAAGCTGGCTGACCGAAGCGCCTCTGCGCATGCTGATGAACAACCTCGACCCGCAAGTGGCCGAGAACCCGAAAGAACTGGTGGTGTACGGCGGTATCGGCCGTGCGGCGCGCAACTGGGAGTGCTACGACCAGATCGTCGAAAGCCTCACGAACCTGAACGACGACGAAACCCTGCTGGTGCAATCGGGCAAGCCGGTCGGCGTGTTCAAGACCCACAGCAACGCACCGCGCGTGCTGATCGCCAACTCCAACCTGGTGCCGCACTGGGCCAGTTGGGAACACTTCAACGAACTGGATGCCAAGGGCCTGGCCATGTACGGCCAGATGACCGCCGGCAGCTGGATCTATATCGGCAGCCAGGGCATCGTTCAGGGCACTTACGAAACCTTCGTCGAAGCCGGTCGCCAGCATTACGACAGCAACCTCAAAGGCCGTTGGGTGCTCACCGCCGGCCTCGGCGGCATGGGCGGCGCACAGCCATTGGCCGCGACCCTGGCCGGTGCATGCTCGCTGAACATCGAGTGCCAGCAGGTCAGCATCGACTTCCGCTTGAACAGCCGGTATGTCGACGAACAAGCCACCGACCTCGACGACGCCCTGGCCCGTATCGCCAAGTACACCCAGGAAGGCAAGGCCATCTCCATTGCCCTGCTGGGCAACGCCGCGGAAATTCTGCCGGAACTGGTCAAGCGCGGCGTGCGTCCGGACATGGTCACCGACCAGACCAGCGCCCACGACCCGCTCAACGGTTATCTGCCGGCCGGCTGGACCTGGGACGAATACCGGGCTCGCGCCAAGACCGAGCCGGCTGCCGTGATCAAGGCCGCCAAGCAGTCGATGGCCGTGCACGTCAAGGCCATGCTGGAGTTCCAGAAACAGGGCATCCCGACGTTCGACTACGGCAACAACATCCGCCAGATGGCCCAGGAAGAAGGCGTGGAAAACGCCTTTGATTTCCCGGGATTCGTACCGGCGTATATCCGCCCGCTGTTCTGCCGTGGCATCGGCCCGTTCCGTTGGGCGGCGCTGTCCGGTGACCCGCAGGACATCTACAAGACCGACGCCAAGGTCAAGGAGCTGATCCCGGACGACGCCCACCTGCACAACTGGTTGGACATGGCCCGCGAGCGCATCAGCTTCCAGGGGCTGCCGGCACGTATCTGCTGGGTCGGCCTGGGCCAGCGCGCCAAGCTCGGCCTGGCATTCAACGAAATGGTGCGCAGCGGCGAGCTGTCGGCACCGGTGGTGATCGGTCGTGATCACCTCGACTCCGGCTCGGTGGCCAGCCCCAACCGCGAAACCGAATCCATGCAGGACGGCTCCGACGCCGTGTCCGACTGGCCGTTGCTCAACGCCTTGCTCAACACCGCCAGCGGCGCGACCTGGGTTTCGTTGCACCACGGTGGCGGCGTCGGCATGGGCTTCTCCCAGCACTCGGGCATGGTGATCGTGTGCGACGGCACTGACGAGGCGGCCGAGCGTATTGCGCGCGTGCTGCATAACGACCCGGCGACCGGGGTGATGCGTCACGCCGATGCCGGTTACCAGATCGCCATCGACTGCGCCAAAGAGCAGGGCCTCAATCTCCCAATGATCAAATAACTAAATGTGGCAGGGGGCTTGCCCCCTCCACATTTGATCGGCGGCGAACCCAAGACAATCCATCAGAGGTTGAACACCCATGGCTGCAAACGACACCACCCCGTTGATCGAAAGGCGTTCGATCGACTACATCCCGGAAGCGGAAAGACACGGTCGTCTCTTGAGTCAGTTCACCCTGTGGTTGGGCGCCAACCTGCAGATCACCGCGATCGTCACCGGGGCCCTGGCCGTGGTGTTGGGCGGCGATGTGTTCTGGTCGTTGATCGGTCTGTTGATCGGGCAACTGCTCGGTGGTGGCGTGATGGCGTTGCATGCGGCGCAAGGCCCGCAACTGGGCTTGCCGCAAATGATCTCCAGCCGCGTGCAGTTCGGCGTGTATGGCGCGGCCATCCCGATCGTGCTGGTGTGCCTGATGTACCTGGGCTTCACGGCGACGGGCACGGTGCTCTCCGGCCAGGCGCTGGGGCAGTTGTTCGGGGTCAGCGACAGCGTCGGTATTCTGATTTTCGCCAGCGTGATCGTGCTGGTCACGGTGCTGGGTTACCGGGTGATCCACTTTATCGGGCGTGTCGCCAGCGTGATTGGGGTGATTGCCTTCGTTTACCTGTTCACGCGTTTGATGGGCCAGGCCGACATCGGCGCCTTGTTGCAGATCCGCCATTTCAGCTGGAGCAGCTTCTTGCTCGCGGTGTCCCTGGCGGCTTCCTGGCAGATCGCTTTCGGGCCGTATGTGGCGGACTACTCGCGCTACCTGCCGAGCAGCACGTCGTCGGTAAAAACCTTTCTCGCGGCGGGCGCCGGCTCAGTGATTGGCGCGCAAGTGGCGATGATCCTCGGCGTGTTTGCCGCGGCCATGGCCAACGGGAAATTCGCCGGCCATGAAGTGGCCTACATTGTGGGCCTGGGTGGCAGCGGTGCCGCCGCTGCGCTGCTGTATTTCAGCATCGCGTTCGGCAAGGTCACCATCTCCACGCTGAACTCCTACGGCAGCTTCATGTGCATCGCCACCATCATCAGCGGCTTTCGCGGGCACCTGCAGGTTTCGCGCCTGCAGCGTCTGGTCTTCGTGCTGGTCATTGTGGGTACCGCCACCCTGATCGCGCTGCTCGGCCAGCATTCGTTCCTGGGCGCGTTCAAGTCCTTCATCCTGTTTCTGCTCGCCTTCTTTACACCGTGGAGCGCGATCAACCTGGTGGACTACTACTGCATCACCCGCGAGCGCTATGACGTGCCGGCGCTGTCCGATCCAAACGGGCGCTACGGTCGTTGGAACCCGTTGGGTATCAGCGTCTATGTATTCGGCGTGCTGGTGCAGTTGCCGTTTATCTCTACCAAGTTCTATACCGGCCCGCTGGTAAGCGCCCTGGGGGATGTGGATATCTCCTGGATCATCGGCCTGGTATTGCCCGCCGCCCTGTATTACCTGTGCGCAAAAAAATGGCACGGCAGCGTGCCCGATCAACTGATCCTGCCGGTCGAGCAGGACAGCGTTGTAGCCACTGAAAAAAGCGGAGCCGGTCGCGCTGCGGCGCAGGCCTGACGGGACGTGGACAGGGCAGGATGCCTTTTGACTGCCGTAATCCATTTCATGATTGGGAGCGTCACACAATGAAAATGAATAAGACCCTGCTGACCACGTTGTTCTCTGCGGGCTTACTGGCAAGCAGCGGCGCCTATGCGGCCGGTTGGTGCGAATCGGGCAAACCGGTGAAGTTCGCCGGCCTGAACTGGGAAAGCGGCATGTTGCTCACTGACATCCTGCAAACCGTGCTGGAAAAAGGCTACGACTGCAAAACCGACAGCCTGCCGGGCAATTCCATCACCATGGAAAACGCCCTGAGCAGCAATGACATCCAAGTGTTTGCCGAAGAGTGGGTCGGCCGCAGCGAAGTCTGGAACAAGGCCGAGAAGGCGGGCAAAGTCGTCGGCGTCGGGGCGCCGATCGTCGGTGCGATCGAAGGCTGGTACGTACCGCGCTATGTGATCGAAGGCGACGCCAAGCGCAAGCTTGCGGCCAAGGCCCCGGACCTCAAAAACATCGCTGACCTGACCCAGTACGCCGCTGTGTTCAAGGACCCGGAAGAGCCGTCCAAGGGCCGTTTCTACAACTGCCCGGCCGGCTGGACCTGCGAGCTGGACAACAGCGAAATGCTCAAGAGCTACGGCCTGGAAAGCACCTACACCAACTTCCGCCCGGGCACCGGCCCGGCGCTGGATGCGGCGGTGCTGTCGAGCTACAAGCGCGGTGAGCCGATCCTGTTCTACTACTGGTCGCCAACCCCGCTGATGGGTCAGGTCGACCTGGTCAAGCTCGAAGAAAAACCCGGCGTGGACAAGTCCGTGAGCATCAAGGTCGGCCTGTCCAAGACCTTCCACGAGCAAGCCCCGGAACTGGTGGCTGTGCTGGAAAAGGTCAACCTGCCGATCGACCTGCTTAACCAGAACCTGGGGCGCATGGCCAAGGAACGCATTGAGTCGCCGAAACTGGCGAAGATCTTCCTCAAGGAACATCCTGAAGTCTGGCACGCCTGGGTGAGCGACGACGCAGCCAAGAAAATCGACGCGGCCTTGTAGGCCAAGTGAGCCCGGCTACCCTGAGGGGTGGCCGGGCGACCGGCTGCAACCCACTGGATCGAGAGCACGCTATGTTTCCTGAGAGTTTTACGTTTTCCATTGCCGACTGGGTCAACGGTTGGGTGGATTCACTGGTCACCAATTACGGCGATGTATTTCGGCAGATCTCCGACACTCTGCTGTGGGCCATCGTCAACCTGGAAGGCCTGCTGCGCGCGGCGCCCTGGTGGCTGATGCTGGCGATTGTCGGCGCTGTCGCCTGGCACGCAACGCGCAAGGTGGTCACCACCACGGTGATCGTCGGTCTGCTGTTCCTGGTGGGCGCGGTTGGCCTATGGGACAAATTGATGCAAACCCTGGCGCTGATGATGGTCGCCACGGTGATCTCGGTGCTGATCGGTATTCCGCTGGGCATCCTCTCGGCACGCAGCAATCGCCTGCGTTCGGTGCTGATGCCGCTGCTCGACATCATGCAGACCATGCCCAGCTTCGTGTACCTGATCCCGGTGCTGATGCTGTTCGGCCTGGGCAAGGTCCCGGCGATTTTCGCCACGGTGATCTACGCCGCACCGCCCTTGATTCGCCTCACCGACCTGGGGATTCGCCAGGTCGACGGCGAAGTCATGGAAGCCATCAACGCCTTCGGTGCCAACCGCTGGCAGCAACTGTTCGGCGTGCAACTGCCGCTGGCGCTGCCAAGCATCATGGCCGGCATCAACCAGACCACCATGATGGCGTTGTCGATGGTGGTGATCGCCTCGATGATCGGCGCCCGTGGCTTGGGTGAAGACGTCCTGGTCGGCATCCAGACCCTCAACGTCGGCCGTGGCCTTGAAGCCGGGCTGGCGATTGTAATTCTCGCTGTGGTCATCGACCGCATTACCCAGGCCTACGGTCGTCCACGGCATGAGGCGAGCAAATGACTACTGTCAGCAAAATCGAAGTCAAAAACGTCTTCAAAATTTTTGGCAACCGCTCCAAAGAAGCCCTGGCGCTGGTCGGCCAGGGCAAGACCAAGGATCAGGTCCTGGCCGAGACCGGCTGCGTGGTCGGCGTGAACGACCTGTCCCTGAGCATCGGCACCGGGGAGATCTTTGTGATCATGGGGCTGTCGGGTTCCGGCAAGTCCACCCTGGTGCGCCACTTCAACCGCCTGATCGACCCCACCAGCGGCGCGATCCTGGTGGACGGCGAAGACATCCTGCAACTGGACATGGACGCCCTGCGCCAATTCCGTCGCCACAAGATCAGCATGGTGTTCCAGAGCTTCGGCCTGCTGCCCCACAAGAGCGTGCTCGACAACGTCGCCTACGGCCTCAAGGTGCGTGGCGAAACCAAGCAGGTGTGCGCCGAGCGCGCGCTGCACTGGATCGAAACCGTGGGCCTGAAGGGCTACGAAAACAAATACCCGCACCAGCTTTCCGGCGGCATGCGCCAGCGCGTCGGCCTGGCCCGTGCGTTGGCGGCCGACACCGACATCATCCTGATGGACGAAGCCTTCAGCGCCCTCGACCCGCTGATCCGTGCCGAGATGCAGGACCAGTTGCTGGAGCTGCAGAAGACCCTGCACAAGACCATCGTGTTTATCACCCACGACCTCGACGAGGCGGTGCGTATCGGCAACCGCATTGCGATCCTCAAGGACGGCAGGCTGATCCAGGTCGGCACGCCTCGGGAGATCCTGCATTCGCCGGCGGATGAGTATGTGGACCGGTTTGTTCAGCGACGGGCGGCGGTGGTCTGATCCAGGTTTTGTGGTGGGGCTGGCAAAGCTGTAGAGAATATGAAGAGGTCAACAATGTCCCAGGTAGCAAAAATCATCATCGCCGATACACCCTTACGCTGGCAGGACGTAGTCGCCGTCGCCCGTCACGGCGCTGCGCTCGAACTCTCCGGCCAGGCCTGGGCGCGCATCGACAATGCCCAAGCCATCGTGCAACGCATCGTCACCAGCGGCGAACGCGCCTATGGCGTGAACACCGGTCTGGGCGCGCTGTGCAATGTCTCGCTTGAAGGCGAGCAACTCAGCCAGCTGTCGCGCAATACCTTGCTCAGCCATGCCTGCGGTGTCGGTCCGGTACTCAGCGATGAGCAAACCCGCGCGATCATTTGCGCGGCCGTCATCAATTACAGCCACGGCAAATCCGGCCTGCATCCGCAGGTGGTGCAGGCGTTGCTGGCGCTGCTTAACCATGGCATCACGCCGCAGGTTCCGTCCCAGGGCTCGGTGGGTTATCTGACGCATATGGCCCATGTCGGCGTGACGCTGCTGGGTGTCGGTCATGTGAGCTATCGCGGCCAGATCGTCCCGGCGCAACAGGCCCTGGACGAAGAAGATTTGCAGCCGGTGGTACTCGGCGCCAAGGACGGTCTGTGCCTGGTCAATGGCACGCCGTGCATGACTGGCTTGAGCTGCCTGGCCCTGGCCGACGCGCATCACTTGCTGCAATGGGCCGACGTGATCGGCGCCATGAGTTTCGAGGCCCAGCGCGGCCAGATCGACGCGTTCGATGCAGAGATCATCGCCCTCAAGCCACACCCCGGCATGCAGCACGTCGGCATCAACCTGCGTGCGCTGCTCGATGGCAGTGAAGTGATCGCCGGCAGCAAAGGCATTCGCACCCAGGACGCCTTGAGCATCCGCTCTATCCCGCAGATCCACGGCGCCGCGCGTGACCAGGTGGCGCACGCCACACGTCAGATCGAGACCGAACTCAACAGCGCCACCGACAACCCGCTGCTGCTCGGCACCCCGGAGCATTACCGGGTAGTGTCCCAGGCCAACCCCCACGGCCAATCCGTGGCGCTGGCCGCCGACCTGCTCGCCATCGCCATGGCCGAAATCGGCTCGGTGGCCGAACGTCGCCTGGACCGCTTGATCAACCCGCATGTCAGCGGCTTGCCGGCGTTTCTGGTGAGCAACCCTGGCGTGAACTCCGGGATGATGATCGTGCAGTACGTCGCCGCGTCGCTGTGCGGGCAAAACCGCCAGTTGGCGCAGCCGGCGGTGCTCGACAATTTCGTCACCTCGGGCTTGCAGGAAGACCACCTGAGCATGGGCACCAATGCTGCGCTCAAGCTGCACCAGGTATTGGCCAACGTGACTCAGATCCTCGCCATCGAGTACTTGCTGGCGGCCCAGGCGTTCGAGTTTCTCAAGGACCAGCGCTTCGGCGCCGGCACCGACCGCGCCTGGCGTTTGCTGCGCGAAGTGGTCCCCGCGTATGAGCAGGACCGCTGGCTGGCACCGGACATCGCGGCCGCCGCCGCATTGCTCAAAGACACCGCACTGCCGAATTTGCACTGAACACCAAGAATAATTCACAAGGAGAACGAATGTGACTGCGCTAAACCTGATTCCAGGCCAACTGAGCCTTGCCCAACTGCGTGCCATCTACCAGCAGCCGGTAACCCTCAACCTGGATGACAGTGCCTCGGCCCAGATTGAAGCCAGCGTGGCCTGCGTGGAGCAGATTCTCGCCGAGAACCGCACCGCCTATGGCATCAACACCGGTTTCGGGCTGCTGGCCTCGACCCGCATCGCCAGCGAAGACCTGGAAAACCTGCAGCGTTCCCTGGTGCTGTCCCATGCCGCCGGCGTCGGTGAGCCGATCAGCGATGCGCTGGTGCGGCTGGTCATGGTGCTCAAGGTCAACAGCCTCAGCCGTGGTTTCTCCGGGATTCGTCGGCAGGTGATCGATGCGTTGATCGCGCTGATCAATGCCGAGGTGTATCCGCATATTCCGTTGAAAGGTTCCGTTGGCGCTTCCGGCGACCTGGCGCCGTTGGCCCACATGTCCCTGGTACTGCTCGGCGAAGGCAAGGCGCGCTACAAAGGTGAATGGCTGGAGGCGAGCGATGCGCTGAAAGTCGCCGGCCTTACACCGCTGACCCTGGCCGCCAAGGAAGGCCTGGCGTTGCTCAACGGTACCCAGGTGTCCACGGCCTATGCCCTGCGTGGCCTGTTCGAAGGCGAAGACCTGTTCGCCGGCGCCCTGGCCTGTGGCGGCCTCACCGTGGAAGCGGTGCTGGGTTCGCGCTCGCCGTTCGACGCGCGCATTCACGCCGCTCGTGGCCAGCGTGGGCAGATCGATTCGGCTGCCGCCTACCGCGACCTGCTCGGCGACAGCAGCCAGGTTTCGCAGTCGCACCAGAACTGCGACAAGGTGCAAGACCCGTACTCTCTGCGTTGCCAGCCACAAGTAATGGGCGCGTGCCTGACCCAGTTCCGCCAGGCGGCCGAGGTGCTGGTGGTCGAAGCCAACGCCGTATCGGATAACCCGCTGGTCTTCGCCGCCGAAGGCGATGTGATCTCCGGCGGCAACTTCCACGCCGAACCGGTGGCCATGGCCGCCGACAACATGGCGCTGGCCATCGCTGAAATCGGTTCGCTCAGTGAGCGCCGCATCTCGCTGATGATGGACAAACACATGTCGCAACTGCCGCCGTTTCTGGTCGGCAATGGCGGCGTGAACTCCGGTTTCATGATCGCTCAGGTCACCGCCGCCGCGCTGGCCAGCGAAAACAAGGCGTTGGCGCATCCCCATAGCGTCGACAGCCTGCCGACCTCGGCCAACCAGGAAGACCACGTGTCCATGGCTCCGGCTGCGGGCAAGCGTCTGTGGGAAATGGCCGAGAACACCCGTGGGATTCTGGCGGTGGAATGGCTGGCCGCCTGCCAGGGCCTGGACCTGCGCGAAGGCCTGAAGACCTCGCCGAAACTGGAAAAGGCCCGTGGCCTTCTGCGCGACAAAGTGGCGTTCTACGACAAGGACCGCTTCTTCGCCCCGGACATCATCGCCGCCAGCGAACTGCTCGCCAGCCGCTGCCTGAATGAGCTGGTGCCGGCGAAGTTGTTGCCGAGTCTGTAAGGCTGTTTGAGATTGGATGCTCTTGTGGCGAGGGAGCTTGCTCCCGCTCGAGTGCGAAGCGCTCGCACGGTTTTGGCGCTGCTGCGCAGCCCAGTGGGAGCAAGCTCCCTCGCCACGAAAAGCCCACCTGCCTCAGGGCTTCGTTTTTTCTCAGGATAAAAATAATAGGGACGAGAAATGCACCAGCAGGAAAAAGGTTTGAAACGCGGGCTGACCGCCCGACATATTCGCTTCATGGCACTCGGTTCCGCGATCGGCACCGGGCTGTTCTACGGTTCCGCCTCGGCCATCCAGATGGCCGGCCCCGCCGTGTTGCTGGCCTACCTGATCGGCGGCGCCGCGGTGTTCATGGTGATGCGCGCCCTCGGCGAGATGGCCGTGCATAACCCGGTGGCCGGTTCCTTCGGCCATTACGCCAGCACCTACCTGGGCCCGATGGCCGGGTTTATCCTCGGGTGGACCTACGCCTTTGAAATGATCATCGTCTGCCTCGCTGACGTCACCGCGTTCGGTATCTACATGGGCTTCTGGTTTCCCGAGGTCGCGCGCTGGGTCTGGGTGCTCGGTATTGTGTTCCTGATCGGCGGCCTGAACCTGTGCAACGTCAAAGTGTTTGGCGAAATGGAGTTCTGGCTGTCGCTGCTCAAGGTCGGCGCGATTGTCGCGATGATTCTCGGCGGTTTCGGCATCATGCTGTTCGGCATCCATTCGGCCGGTGAAACCCAGGCCAGTGGCCTGAGTAACCTGTGGGCCCATGGCGGCTTCATGCCCAACGGTATCGGTGGCCTGATCGCCTCGTTTGCGGTGGTGATGTTCGCGTTCGGCGGCATTGAAATCATCGGCATCACCGCCGGTGAAGCCAAGGACCCACAGCGCGTGCTCCCCAAGGCGATCAATGCGGTGCCGCTGCGCATCCTGCTGTTCTATGTGCTGACCCTGTTTGTGTTGATGGCCATCTACCCGTGGCCGCAGATCGGCAGCCAAGGCAGCCCGTTCGTGCAGATATTCAGCAACCTCGGCATTGGTTCGGCCGCCACTATCCTGAATATCGTGGTGATCTCGGCGGCGGTGTCGGCCATCAACAGCGACATCTTCGGTGCCGGCCGCATGATGTACGGCCTGGCGCAGCAAGGGCAGGCGCCCAAAGGGTTTGCGCAACTGTCCAAACAAGGCGTGCCGTGGATGACCGTGCTGGTGATGGGCGCCGCGTTGCTCGGCGGCGTGGTGCTCAACTACCTGATTCCGGAAAACGTGTTCCTGCTGATCGCCTCGATTGCCACTTTCGCCACCGTGTGGGTGTGGCTGATGATCCTGTTCACCCAGGTCGCGATGCGTCGCTCCATGACCCGCGAGCAGGTAGCCGAGCTTAAATTCCCGGTGCCGTTCTGGCCTTACGCGCCCGCGGCGGCCATCGTGTTCATGCTGTTTGTGTTTGGTGTGCTGGGCTACTTCCCGGACACCCAGGCAGCCTTGCTGGTCGGCGCCGTGTGGATCGGGCTGCTGGTCGTTGCCTACCTGCTGTGGGTCAAACCCGCCGCCGGGCAAGCCGCCAGGGTCCAATACGAACCGGCTGTGTCTCATCGATAACTTAGGGAGGCGTTGATGAAAACGCTTTGGCAGCACTGCCACATTGCAACCATGGCCAACGGTAATTACTCGATCATCGAGGATGCCGCCATGGTCACCGCCGGTGTGCTCATCGAGTGGATCGGCCCGCGCAGCGAAGTACCGACGGCGGACTACGCCCAGGTGCAGAACCTGCAAGGCGCGTGGGTCACCCCCGGGCTGATCGACTGCCACACGCACACGGTGTTCGGTGGCAATCGCAGCGGCGAATTCGAACAACGCCTTCAGGGTGTGAGCTACGCCGAGATCGCCGCCCAGGGCGGCGGTATTGCCAGCACCGTGCGCGCCACCCGCGCCGCGACCGAAGATGAACTGTTTGCCAGTGCTGAAAGGCGCCTGCGCAGTCTGTTGCGCGACGGTGTGACCACGGTGGAAATCAAATCCGGCTACGGCCTGGACCTGGCCAACGAACGCAAGATGCTGCGCGTGGCCCGTCGCCTGGGTGAAGCGCTGCCGGTCAGCGTGCGCGCCACCTGCCTGGCGGCCCATGCGTTGCCGCCGGAGTACAAGGACCGTGCCGACGATTACATCGAGCACATCTGCACCGAAATGCTGCCGGCGCTGGCGGCCGAAGGGCTGGTGGATGCGGTGGACGCGTTCTGCGAATACCTGGCGTTTTCCACCGAGCAGGTGGAGCGTGTGTTCAAGGTCGCCCAGCAACTCGACCTGCCGGTGAAGCTGCACGCCGAGCAACTGTCGTCGTTGCACGGCTCCAGCCTGGCGGCACGCTACCAGGCGTTGTCGGCTGACCACCTGGAGTTCATGACCGAAGAAGACGCCATCGCCATGGCTGCCTCGGGCACCGTCGCGGTACTGCTGCCGGGTGCGTTCTACTTCCTGCGCGAGACCCAATTGCCGCCGATGGACGCGCTGCGCAAACACGGCGTGAAGATCGCCATTGCCAGCGACCTCAACCCCGGCACCTCGCCAGCACTGTCGGTGCGCCTGATGTTGAACATGGCCTGCACCCTGTTCCGCATGACCCCGGAAGAAGCCCTGGCCGGCGCCACGCAACATGCGGCCAACGCCCTGGGCATGGGCGCCACCCATGGTTCGCTGGAAGTGGGCAAGGTCGCCGATTTTGTCGCCTGGCAGATCGATCGCCCCGCCGACCTGGCTTACTGGCTGGGCGGTGAGTTGGATAAACGCGTCGTGCGCCATGGCGTCGACGTCACTGTTTAAAGGAGTACCGTTGTGGATAAGGTTCTGAACTTCAAACAAGGTCGTGTGCCGCTGCTGATCAGCATGCCCCATGCCGGGCTGCGCCTCACGCCTGTGGTCGAGGCCGGGTTGATTCCCGAGGCACAAAGCCTGCCGGATACCGACTGGCACATTCCGACGCTGTATGACTTTGCCGAGGAACTGGGTGCCAGCACCCTCTCGGCGGAGTACTCGCGGTTTGTCATCGACTTGAACCGACCCTCCGATAACAAGCCGCTCTATGCCGGCGCCACCACCGGTCTGTATCCGGAGACGTTGTTCGATGGCGTCCCGCTGTTTCGCCAAGGCCAGGTGCCGTCCGAAGAGGAGCGCGTCACCTACCTGCAAAAAATCTGGGGCCCGTATCACCGGCAGTTGCAAGAGGAACTCGCGCGTATCAAGGCCGAGTTCGGTTACGCATTGTTATTCGATGCCCACTCGATCCGCTCGGTGATCCCGCACCTGTTCGACGGCAAACTACCGGACTTCAACCTCGGCACCTTCAACGGCGCCGCCTGCGATCCAGAGCTGGCCGGCCAACTGGAGGCCGTCTGCGCCCAGCATCCGCGGTACACCCATGTACTCAATGGGCGCTTCAAGGGCGGTCATATCACCCGGCACTACGGCAACCCGGCGCAGGATATTCATGCGGTGCAGCTGGAGTTGTGCCAGAGCACGTATATGGAAGAGGTTGAACCGTTCAGGTATCGACCTGACCTGGCCGAACCGACACAAGTGGTGCTCAAGCGATTGCTGGAAGGCTTGTTGGCCTGGGGACAAATGCACTACCGGTAATTTTCGGCGTTGCCGCTATAACTTCGCGGGCAAGCCCGCTCCCACACTTGACGGCGTTCGGTCATGAGAATGCGGTCAACGTGCGGGCGCAAGCTTACTGGATTGCCCGCATGGCGAACTGCTGACACAGGTCCAAGCGCTCAAGGGCATGCTCATTGCACCATTCGGGTTTATAGTGCCAGACGGCAGAATAAAAGACGTCCCCCCAGGGATGAACCCGACCCCCTACGGAGCGCGCAATGCAGACTTGGTACCCGCAGATCAAACCCTACGCCCGGCACGATCTGGCTGTCGATGACATCCATACGCTGTACGTCGATGAAAGTGGCTCCCCCGAAGGCTTGCCCGTCGTCTTCATCCATGGTGGCCCCGGTTCAGGTTGCGACGCGCAGAGCCGTTGCTACTTCGATCCTAACCTCTATCACATCGTCACCTTCGACCAGCGCGGTTGCGGTCGCTCCACGCCCCGCGCGAGCCTGGAGAACAACACCACCTGGGACCTGGTCGCCGACCTTGAGCGCATCCGCGAACACCTGGGTATCGACAAATGGGTGCTGTTTGGTGGCTCCTGGGGCTCCACCCTGGCCCTGGCCTACGCGCAGACCCACCCCGAGCGTGTGCTGGGGTTGATCGTGCGCGGCATTTTCCTGGCGCGCCCGCAGGATATCGAATGGTTCTACCAGGCCGGCGCCAGCCGCCTGTTCCCGGATTACTGGCAGGATTACCTCGCGCCGATCCCCGCGGACGAGCGCCACGACATGATCGCGGCCTACCACAAGCGCCTCACCGGCAACGACCAGATCGCCCAGATGCACGCCGCCAAGGCCTGGTCCGGCTGGGAAGGTCGCATGCTGGGCCTGTGCCCGAGCCCGCAGCACGTGGAGCGGTTTTCCGAGCCGCAACGCGCCTTGTCCATTGCACGGATCGAGTGCCATTACTTCACCAACAACTCCTTCCTGGAACCCAACCAACTGATCCGCGACATGCACAAGATCGCTCACCTGCCTGGCGTAATCATCCATGGCCGCTACGATATGATCTGTACGCTGGATAATGCCTGGGAGCTGCACCAAGCCTGGCCGAACAGCGAGCTGCAGGTCATCCGCGAAGCGGGCCATGCGGCGTCCGAGCCCGGCATCACCGATGCATTGGTGCGCGCGACCGGTGAGATGGCACGGCGCCTGCTTGATTTGCCGCCTGAAGAAGCATGAAGGGCCTGTTGCAACGGGTGCGTGGCGCCCGGGTCGAGGTGGCGGGTGAAGTCGTCGGCTCGATTGACCAGGGTTTGCTGGTGCTGGTAGCGGTCGAGCCTTCAGATACGCCGCAAAGCGCCGATAAGTTGCTGCACAAGTTGCTCAACTATCGGGTTTTCAGTGACGACGAGGGCAAGATGAACCTGTCGCTCAAGGACATTGGCGGCGGTTTGCTGCTGGTGTCGCAGTTCACCCTGGCGGCGGATACCCGGAGCGGGCTGCGGCCGAGCTTCTCGACAGCGGCCCCGCCGGTCCTGGGAGCGGCGCTTTTTGACCACCTGTTGTTACAAGCGCAACAATTACATGGCAAGGTGGCTTCGGGGCGTTTTGGCGCCGATATGCAGGTGCATTTGGTCAATGATGGCCCTGTGACCTTTCTGTTGCAGACGTGAATGTATTAAAAACGACTTTTAATGCCTAAAAACGCAGGTTTTCGCTACAAATACTTCGTTGCCCCTGATGCGTTGTCTCGCGGGCTACTAGATAATCGCGCGCTACGGGGATCAGCGTTGTTTGGTCCATTTTTGATTTAGGTAGAGACTTGTCCGATATCTATTGGGGAATCATTTTGACCCAGGGGAGTCGGAACAATGCTCGCCAACCTGGCATATAGATAGCTGGCCGTTGGTTTTTTGATCTGTTTTCGGCGAGGGTTGCTCGTGATTGTTAGTCCCTGTAATGCACCAAAATTGTCTGCCAAACGGTTACGAAACGCACTGGTAACGGGCTCTGCCCTGTTTTGCCTGTTCGGCGCGGGTCAACTGTGGGCATTCAGTCTGGACGATGTGTCGGCCAAGGCAAAAGAGCTGGCCGGGCAGAAGTACGAAGCTCCGCGCAGCAATCTGCCGAACGAATTCCGTGAAATGAAATTCGCGGACTACCAGAAGATTCGTTTCCGCAACGAAAAAGCCGAGTGGGCCGACCAGAACACCCCGTTCAAGCTGTCCTTCTATCACCAGGGTATGCACTTCGATACACCGGTGAAAATCAACGAAGTCACGGCTGACAGCGTTCAGGAAATCAAATACGACCCGTCGCGTTTCGATTTCGGCGACGTCAAGTTCGATCCCAAGGCCACCGAACAGCTCGGTTATGCCGGTTTCCGTGTGCTGTACCCGATCAACAAGGGTGACAAGCAAGACGAAATCATGACCATGCTCGGCGCCAGCTATTTCCGCGTCGTCGGCAAGGACCAGGTGTATGGCCTGTCCGCCCGTGGCATGGCGATCGATACCGCGCTGCCGTCAGGCGAAGAATTCCCGCGTTTCACCGAATTCTGGATCGAGCGTCCGAAGCCGGGTGACAAGCACCTGGTGATCTTCGCCTTGCTCGACTCCCCACGTGCGACCGGCGCCTATCGCCTGATCCTGCGTCCGGGCACCGACACGGTGGTCGACGTGAAATCCCAGATGTTCCTGCGCGACAAGGTCAGCAAGCTGGGCGTGGCCCCGTTGACCAGCATGTTCCTGTTCGGCGCGAACCAGCCGTCCAAGGTGCTCAACTACCGTCGCGAACTGCACGACTCCAGCGGTCTGTCGATCCATGCCGGCAACGGCGAGTGGATCTGGCGCCCGCTGAACAATCCCAAACACCTGTCGGTCAGCAACTTCAGCGTAGAAAACCCGCGCGGTTTCGGCCTGCTGCAACGCGGTCGCAACTTCAGCCACTACGAAGACCTGGACGACAACTACGACAAGCGCCCAAGCGCCTGGATCGAGCCTGAAGGCGACTGGGGCAAGGGTTCCGTCGACCTGGTCGAGATCCCGACCGCCGATGAAACCAACGACAACATCGTTGCCTTCTGGAGCCCGGAAAAACTGCCGGAAGTCGGCCAGCCCCTGGACGTGGCCTACCGCCTGCACTGGACCCTGGACGACGCCGCGTTCCACTCGCCGGACAGCGCATGGGTCAAACAGACCCTGCGTTCCACCGGTGATGTGAAGCAATCCAACCTGATCCGTCAGCCCGATGGCAGCGTTGCGTACCTGGTGGACTTCGAAGGTCCTTCCCTGAAGAGACTGCTGCCGGACGCCCCGGTGCGCAGCCAGGTGAGCGTGGGTGACAACGCTGAGCTGGTCGAAAACAGCGTGCGTTACAACGAGCACACCAAAGGCTGGCGCCTGACCCTGCGCATGAAGATCAAGGACGCAGGCAAGCCGACCGAGATGCGTGCGGCGCTGGTGCAGGACATTCCTCAGGCCGAGCCTGAGCATGTGTCCACCCAGGTGCTCAAGGCCGACAAGGTCCTGGCCAAGCAGCACGAGAAACAGGCCAAGAAAGACGCGAAAGACAAGGAAGCCAAGCAGCCAGAAGCTGCCCCAGCCACACCGGAGCCGATCAAGACCGAGCAAGTCCTGACCGAAACCTGGAGCTATCAGTTGCCTGCCGATGAGTAATTCTCAAGCCCGGCCAGAGACTCTGTCCGAGTACCTGGCGCACCTACCGATGACCGCTGAGCAGCGTGCCGAACTGGCAGGCTGCGCATCCTTCACCGAGTTGCACGAGCGGTTGTCGTCGACGACCTTCGACGCGCCCATCGACGCCGCCCAGGCGTCGGTTGGCCGTCGGTTGACCCTCAACACGGCCGAAGAGCTGCAAGACGCCGAAATGCTCGCGCTCGACGCCAGCGGCCGCGTGTGCCTCAAGGCCACGCCGCCGATCCGGCGGACCCGCGTGGTACCGGAGCCGTGGCGCACCAATATCCTGGTGCGCGGCTGGCGCCGTATCACCGGGCGCAGCAACCCGCCGACACCGCCCAAGGATGAACGTGTATTGCCGGCCGCGCGCTGGCGTACCGTGGGTTCGATCCGTCGTTACATCCTGCTGGTGCTGATGCTCGGCCAGACCATCGTGGCCGGCTGGTACATGAAAGGCATCATGCCGTATCAGGGCTGGTCGCTGGTCGACTTCGACGAGATCCGCAACCAGACCCTGCTGCAAACCGCCACCCAGGTACTGCCTTACGCGCTGCAGACCAGCATCCTGATCATGTTCGGGATCTTATTCTGCTGGGTGTCGGCGGGTTTCTGGACGGCACTGATGGGCTTTCTGGAACTGCTGACCGGTCACGACAAATACCGCATCTCCGGTAAAAGTGCCGGCGACGAGCCGATTCCGCAAAACGCCCGCACCGCGCTGGTGATGCCTATCTGCAACGAAGACGTGCCGCGTGTGTTCGCCGGTCTGCGCGCGACGTTCGAGTCGGTGGCCGCCACCGGTGACCTGGACCGTTTCGACTTCTTCGTGCTCAGCGACAGTAACGACGCCGACATTTGCGTGGCCGAGCAGCAAGCCTGGCTCGACGTGTGCCGCGAGGCCGGTGGTTTCGGCAAGATCTTCTACCGTCGCCGTCGCCGCCGCGTCAAACGCAAGAGCGGCAACCTCGACGACTTCTGCCGTCGTTGGGGTGGTGACTACAAGTACATGGTCGTTCTCGACGCAGACTCCGTGATGAGCGGCGAATGCTTGACCAGTCTGGTGCGCTTGATGGAAGCCACGCCGGATGCCGGGATTATCCAGACCGCGCCGCGTGCGTCGGGCATGGACACCCTGTATGCGCGCATGCAGCAGTTCGCCACGCGTGTTTACGGCCCGCTGTTCACCGCCGGCCTGCACTTCTGGCAACTGGGTGAATCCCACTATTGGGGTCACAACGCAATCATCCGCATGAAGCCATTCATCGAGCACTGCGCCCTGGCGCCGTTGCCAGGCAAAGGCGCGTTCGCAGGCTCCATCCTGTCCCACGACTTCGTTGAAGCAGCGCTGATGCGCCGTGCCGGCTGGGGCGTGTGGATTGCCTACGACCTGCCGGGTAGCTACGAAGAGCTGCCGCCGAACCTGCTGGACGAACTCAAGCGTGACCGTCGCTGGTGCCACGGTAACCTGATGAACTTCCGCCTGTTTCTGGTCAAGGGTATGCACCCGGTACACCGCGCGGTGTTCCTGACCGGCGTGATGTCCTACCTGTCGGCGCCGTTGTGGTTTCTGTTCCTGGTGTTGTCCACCGCGTTGTTGGCGGTGAACACGCTGATGGAGCCGCAGTACTTCATGGCCCCGCGCCAGTTGTACCCGCTGTGGCCGCAATGGCACCCGGACAAGGCGGTGGCGCTGTTCTCCACCACCATCGTGTTGCTGTTCCTGCCTAAACTGCTGAGCATCATCCTGATCTGGGCCAAGGGCGCGAAAGAGTTCGGCGGCAAGTTCAAGGTGACGATGTCGATGCTGCTGGAGATGCTGTTTTCCATGCTGCTGGCGCCGGTGCGGATGATCTTCCACACCCGTTTCGTGCTCGCCGCGTTCCTCGGCTGGGCCGCGACCTGGAACTCACCCAAGCGTGACGACGACTCGACCACCTGGGGCGAAGCGTTCAAGCGTCATGGTACGCAGACCTTGCTGGGCTTCCTGTGGGCCCTGCTGGTGGTGTGGTTGAACCCCAGCTTCCTGTGGTGGTTGGTGCCGATCGTCGGTTCGCTGATGCTGTCGATCCCGGTTTCGGTAATCTCCAGCCGCGTGAACCTGGGCCTCAAGTCCCGCGACGAGAGCCTGTTTCTCATCCCCGAGGAATACAACCCGCCGCAAGCGCTGCAGTCGACCGAGAAGTACACCCACGAAAACCGCTGGCACGCCCTGCACGACGGGTTCGTGCGTTCGGTGGTCGACCCGCAGCAGAACGCCCTGGCCTGTGCCCTGGCGACCTCGCGTCACCGTGAAGCGGAGCCGATCGAGTACCTGCGTACCGAACGCGTGCGTCATGCGTTGAAGGTTGGCCCGACCGGCCTCAACAACGCCGAACGCGTCGCCTTGCTCAGTGATCCGGTGGCCCTGGGCCGCCTGCACGAGCAGGTCTGGAGCGAAGGGCATGCCGAGTGGCTGGCCGCCTGGCGTGACTCGATCAAGTCCGACCCGCACGCGCCATTGCTGCCGCTGCAACCGCTGTCGTCCCAGGCCCAACCGGCCTGATTCAGACACCCCCGAGGGCTCGCCTCGGGGGGTGTTTCAAGCGCTGGTCCTACAGCGTTTTTCGCTTCTTCCCCTCTCTTCCAACCCCTTGTTATTTCGACACAAAATACCCTCGTTCGAGGCGTATTGGCGTGCCCGCGAGTGGGTTAGGATCGCCCCCCGAATTTGTCTCGGGCACAGGGGGGATGCATGTTCAAGAGGTATTGTCTGGCAGTGCTGGTCGGTGTTGTCGGATTGATTCAACACAGCCTGGCCCATGCCGGTGCGATTGATGATGCGGTACGGCGCGGCGTGCTCAAAGTCGGCACCACGCCCACCTATGTACCTTTCGAAATGACGGATAAACAAGGGCGCATCGTCGGCTTTGAGGTCGACTTGCTGGCGAGCATGAGCCAGGCGCTGGGCGTAAAGCTTGAACTGGTCCCGGTGCCCTACACGGAGCTGCTGCCCGGCTTGATGGCGAAAAAATTCGACTTGATCGGCAGCGGCATGACCGTCACCCAGGAGCGCAACCTGAAGCTGAACTTCAGCGACTCTTTCATTGTGGTGGGCCAGACCGTGCTGCTGCACCCCAGCCTGCTTGGCAAGGTTTCCAGCGTGGAAGACCTCGACGATGCCGGCTACCGCATCGCTGTCACCGAAGGCACGACCGGCGAGGCGGTGGCGCGGCGGATGCTCGGCGCGGCGCGGCTGCTGAGCTTTGCCACACCGGAAGAAGGTGTGCGCCAAGTGGTGCAGGGTCAGGCTGATGCGTTTATTTACGACGCGCCCTACAACCTGATCGCCCTGAGCCGGCCGGAGAACAGCGAACTGCTGGCGCTGGAGCAGCCGTTCACCTTCGAACCCCTGGCATTTGGCGTGAAAAAAGGCGATTTCGACAGCCTCAACTGGATCAACCATTTCCTCAGTCAGATCGCCCAGGACGGCACCTATGATCGCCTGCACGACAAGTGGTTCCGGGACACCGCCTGGCTGGCGGAAATCGACTGAAAGTCATAACTGCTTACACATCAATCCTTTGCAACTGCGTTCCGCGCACGCGTCTATCCCTGTGCTTGTGCGCAATGCTGTAGGGTTTTTCTGACATATCCCGACAACAATTACCCCTGAAACCTTTGTGACAGGCAGCGAGTGGGTTAGGATCGCACCCCGAAATGGTGCAGCCCTTTTGCGCGCCGACCTTATAAGAATGGTTCAGGGGACTTGATGATGAAAAAGTATCTTTCGATGCTGCTGCTCGGCGTCACCGCGCTGGTTGCGGCCACTGCGGCCCAGGCCGGCGCCATCGATGATGCGGTCAAGCGCGGCACGTTGAAAGTCGGCATGGACCCGACCTACATGCCGTTCGAAATGACCGACAAACGCGGCGACATCATCGGCTTCGAAGTCGACATCCTCAAGGCCATGGCCAAGTCCATGGGCGTCAAGCTGGAACTGGTGTCCACCGGTTACGACGGCATCATCCCGGCCTTCCTCACCGGCAAGTTCGACATGATCGGCAGCGGCATGACCCTGACCCAGGAGCGCAACCTGCGCCTGAACTTCAGCGAACCCTTCATTGTGGTCGGCCAGACCCTGCTGATCCGCAAGGAACTGGAAGGCACCATCAAGTCCTACAAAGACCTGAACGACGAAAAATACCGCCTGACCTCCAAGCTCGGCACCACCGGTGAGATGGTCGCCAAGAAGCTGATCGCCAAAGCCAAGTACCACGGCTACGACAACGAGCAGGAAGGCGTGCTGGACGTGGTCAACGGCAAGGCCGATGCCTTTGTGTATGACGCACCCTACAACCTAGTGGCCGAGAAGAAAGTCGGCAACGGCAAGCTGGTGTTCCTCGACGAGCCCTTCACCTTTGAACCATTGGCGTTCGGCCTGAAGAAGGGTGACTACGACAGCATCAACTTCATCAACAACTTCCTGCACCAGATCAAGAACGACGGCACCTACGATCGCATCCATGACAAGTGGTTCAAGAGCTCCGAGTGGCTCAAGGACATGGAATAAGTTCGACGAAGTACCGAGTCGCGCCCTTCGCGAGCAAGCCCGCTCCCACATGTGACCGAGTTCCAACATGAGAATGAGGTCAAAATGTGGGAGGGGGCTTGCCCCCGATGACGGCCTGCCAGGCGACACATAACCCGGAACCTGAAATGAAACAGAAAAAAGCCCAATGGCCCTGGCACCTGCTGACCGTGGTCGTGCTGGTCGGCCTGGCGGGCGCCTTGTACTACGCCACGTCGCTGATGTCCTACGAATGGCGCTGGAACCGTGTGCCGCAATACTTCGCCTATCAGGCCGAAGACGCCCAGCGGGCAGCGGATATATCTACTGTCATCGAGCTGGTGCGCAAAGGCGACGTGGCCGAAGTGACCCTGCGCAATGACGCAGGCGCCGAGCAAAAGGTGACGGTCGCCGACAACAGCCTGAAAGTCGCGCGTGGCGATGATGTGGCCGAAGGCGATGTCATCGGTGTCAATCGTCATTGGGCGTTGGGCCCGCTGATGTGGGGCTTGTGGACCACGCTATGGCTGTCGGCGGTGTCGGGCATCCTCGGCCTGGCGATCGGCCTGGCCACGGGGCTGTGCCGGCTGTCCAGCAACCCGACCTTGCGCGATCTGTCGACGATCTACGTCGAACTGGTGCGCGGCACACCGTTGCTGGTGCAGATCTTCATTTTCTATTTCTTTATCGGCACCGTGCTCAACCTGTCCCGGGAATTTGCCGGGATCGCGGCGTTGTCGCTGTTCACGGGGGCGTATGTGGCGGAAATCGTCCGCGCCGGCGTGCAGTCGATCACCCGTGGCCAGAACGAAGCCGCACGCTCCCTGGGCCTGAGTGCCGGCCAGTCGATGCGCCATGTGGTGCTGCCACAAGCGTTCAAGCGCGTACTGCCGCCGTTGGCCGGGCAATTTATCAGCCTGGTGAAGGACACCTCGCTGGTGTCGGTGATCGCGATTACCGAACTGCTCAAGAGCGGTCGCGAAGTGATCACCACCTCGTTTTCGCCGTTTGAAATCCTGTTCTGCGTCGCAGGCCTGTACCTGTTGATCAACCTGCCGCTGTCGAAAATGGCCAGCCGGCTTGAGCGGAGGCTCGCGCAAAGTGATTGAAGTCCGCGATCTGGTAAAAGTCTTCGACACCCGTGGCCAGGTGGTGCGCGCGGTGGACCATGTGACCACCCAGGTGGCCAAGGGCGAGGTGCTGGTGGTGATCGGCCCGTCCGGTTCGGGCAAGTCCACCTTCCTGCGCTGTCTCAATGGCCTGGAAGTATTCGACTCGGGCTCGGTGAGCATCGACGGTCTGCAACTGGCTGATCCGAAGACCGATGTGAACGCCTATCGCCGCGAAGTCGGCATGGTGTTCCAGCATTTCAACCTGTTCCCGCACATGACCGTGCTGGACAACCTGTGCCTGGCGCAAAAGGTCGTGCGCAAGCGCGGCAAGCCGGAGCGCGAAGCCAAGGCCCTGGCACTGCTGGAGAAGGTCGGCATTGCGCAGAAGGCCAACGAGTTTCCCTCGCGGCTGTCCGGCGGCCAGCAACAGCGGGTCGCGATTGCCCGGGCACTGGCGATGGAGCCCAAGGTGATGCTGTTCGACGAGCCCACCTCGGCGCTCGACCCGGAAATGGTCGGCGAAGTGCTGGATGTGATGAAGACCCTGGCCCTGGAAGGCATGACCATGGTCTGCGTCACCCACGAAATGGGTTTTGCCCGCGAAGTGGCTGACCGGGTGCTGTTCTTCGACCACGGCAAACTGCTGGAAGACGCGGCCCCCGCCGAGTTCTTCGATGCGCCGAAGGACCCGCGCGCCCAGGCGTTTCTTCGTCAGGTCCTGTAAAAACTGCTGAATGGTTCATGGGGTGTAAGCCTCAGAACCTGAACTTGCCGACCAGCGCCTGTAGATCCAGGCTCAAGCGCTCCAGCTGAACACTCGCGGCCGCCGTTTCCTCACTGGCGGCGGCGGTTTGTTCGCAGACATCGCGCACCTTCAACACACTGCGATTGATCTCTTCGGCCACCGCGCTTTGTTCTTCGGCGGCCGCGGCGATTTGCGGGTTCATGTCCTGGATGATCGAGACGGTGCGCGCAATCGCCGCCAAGGCATCGCCCGCGTCGCGGGTCAGGTCCACGCTGACGTCGGTGAGCGCGCAACTGCCGTCCAGAATTTCCGCGACCTGCTGCGTGCCGTTGTTGAGGCCGCTGATCAACCCTTCAATCTCCTCGGCCGATTCCTGCGTGCGCTGGGCCAGGCTGCGCACTTCATCGGCCACCACGGCAAACCCTTCGCCGGCGCTGCCCGCGCGCGCGCTTCGATGGCGGCGTTGAGCGCCAGCAGGTTGGTTTGCTGGGACACCGACTTGATCACTTCCAGCACGCCGCCGATTTTTTCGCTTTCGCGCTGCAACGCCAGCATTGCCTGACTGGAGCGCGCCATTTCATGAGCCAGGTGGCCGATGTGTTCAACGGCTTGTGTCACCACCTGATCCCCGCAATTGGCTTGCTGACCGGCCTCTGCCGCCGCGACGCAAGACTGTTCGGCGTGCCGCGCCACCGTCTGGGCGGTGGCGAGCATTTCATTCATCGCCGTGGCGACCTGATCGGTTTCTTGCTGCTGGTGCCTGGCCCCCGTGCGGGTCTGTTCGGTCACGGCCGACAACTGGGTGGCGGCGCTGGCGATCTGCCGGGCGCTTTCGCCGATGCCGCTGATCAGCGTGCGCAGATGACGGGTCATGTCGCCAATGCTGTGCTGCAACAAGCCCAGTTCGTCACGGCGCCGGGTCTGGATGTCGTGGCTCAGGTCGCCCTGGGCGATGCGGTTGGCGGCTGCCAGGGCCTGGCGCAGTGGCACGGTGATTTGCCGCGTGATCCACCCGGCGGCCAGGGCGCCGAGTACCAGCGCCCCCAGGGTCACGCTGACCAGCAGGGTGCGGGTCTGGCTGGCTTCGCGGTCACGTTGGGTGATTTGCGCCTGGCTTAACAGGTCGCTGTGCTCCAGGAGCTGATCGAGTTGCTGTTCGAACCGATTCTGCACGGCCTCCGTATTGAGTTGCGCCTCCTTGAGTGTGATCGACTGCTCGCGATAATTGACCAGGTCACTGTCGAACCGGTCCGCATTCACCGGCAGGCGCATCACCGGCGACTGGGCAACGGCCAGTGCATCGAGCGCGGTGCTCACCCCTTCGGCATAGGCCTGCAGTGTGTCGGCGGCCCAGGCGGGGTTCTGGGTGCGATTGTCGACCTGTGCTATCGCCTGGCGCAGGTTTTCGATGGCATCGAGGGCGTGCTGGTCGTTCTGGTCTGGCAAGTCGCTGGCCAGTTGCGCCAGGGTGTCGCTGGCCTGCAGGGCCAGTTGTTGCAGGAGACGGCGGGCGGTCTCGCGATTTTCGATCAAGGCCGGCAACTGGGCGAGCGCCTCCCGAAAGCCTGCCACCAGCTGTGTGGCTTCCTCAAGGCGGCGCCGGTCGGCGGGTGCGTTCATTCGGGTTGAAAGGTCGGCCAGGTGCCGTTCGATTTTTTCGATCTGCAGGGTGATTTTGCCGCGACTGCCGGGGTCCGTCAGGGTGCGATACACGATGCGATCGGCGCGCATGGCCTCGGCGTCGGCGGACAGTTGGCCCAACGTCGTCAGGTTGCTCGAGCGCGAAAGCACCGCATTCAGGGCTTGCCAGCCGGTCATGGCGATGATGAGGCTGAGGATCAATACTTGGCCAAAGCCCAGGGCGAGCTTGACGCGGATGCTGGCATTGATCAGTGGACGGGTCAGTTGAGGAAACATGATGAACCTCCGAATCCGAATAGCGCTGTAAACCAACGCTAAATCGATTCGGAGTGACGGCGGGCTGATAACTACGTAGGAAATTTCATAAGTTGCTGCCGTACGACGGCCGTGCCTGGCCGTCGCTTAGGGCGGGTCAGATTCGGAAGCGTCCGACCAGGGTCTGCAAATAGTTGCCCAGGCGCGCCAATTCGGCGCTGGAGGCGGCGGTTTCTTCGCTGGCGGCGGAGGTCTGTTCCGACACGTCGCGCACGTTCAGCACGCTGCGGTTGATCTCTTCGGCCACGGCGCTTTGCTGTTCGGCGGCGGTGGCAATCTGCGAGTTCATCGCCTGGATGGTCGATACCGTGCGGGTGATGTTCTCCAGGGCGCTGCCGGCGCGACGGGTCAGCTCGACGCTGCTGTCGGTGAGGCCGCGACTGTTGTCCATGATGGTCGCCACCTGCTGGGTGCCGCTCTGCAGACCGACGATCAGTTCCGCGATCTCTTCGGTGGACTTCTGGGTGCGCTGCGCCAGGCTGCGCACTTCATCGGCCACCACCGCGAAACCACGCCCGGCTTCACCGGCGCGGGCTGCTTCAATGGCTGCATTGAGCGCCAGCAGGTTGGTTTGCTGGGCCACGGATTTGATCACGTCGAGCACGCTACCGATCTTGTCGCTTTCGCGCTTGAGGTCGCCCATGGCCGCGGTGGAATTGCCCACTTCGGTAGCCAGGCGTTCGATCTGGGCGATGGCTTCGCCGACCACTTTGTCGCCTTCACGGGCCTGTTGGTCAGCGGCCACGGCTGCCTCGGACGCTTCCTCGGCGTTGCGCGCCACTTCCTGTACGGTGGCGGCCATCTCGTTCATCGCGGTGGCCACCTGGTCGGTCTCGACCTTCTGGCTGTTGACCCCGGCGCTGGTCTGCTCGGTCACGGCCGACAATTGCTCGGCGGCGCTGGCGATCTGGGTGACGCCTTCGCTGATGCCACCGATCAGCTCGCGCAGGCCCAGGGTCATGCTTTGCATGGCCCGTTGCAGTTGGCCCAGTTCGTCCTGGCGCAAGGACGTCAGGTTGTGGCTCAGGTCGCCCGAGGCGACGCGCTCGGCCACTTGCAGGGTCTGGTTCAGCGGGATGATGATCTGGCGGGTAATCGCCCAGGCGGCCACCAGGCCGAAGATCAGCGCCAGGATGGTGGCGATCAGCAACAGTTGTCTTGCGTGCGCGGCGTCGGTATCGCGCACTACCGTTTGTGACGCGGTGAGCTTTTCGCTGCGGTCCAACAGGATGTCGCCCTGGACGCTCATGATTTTCAGGGCGGCGGTACTCGCCACCTGGGAGTCGCGATACTGGCTGACGGCTGCGCGGTAGGCTTGCAGCGAAACGCCGGCCTGTTGCAGGTTGGACGAAAACTGCTCAGGCAGTTGGCCGGTCAGTTCGGCGATTTTCTTCAAGGCGTTGTCGATGGCGTCCAGTGCGGGCTGTTCAGCCTCGACTTTGCCGCTGTAGGTGTAGCCGCGCACCTGGAAGCGCGCCTGCTGGATCAGTTTGCTCAGGCTGACGATGCTGTTGAACTGGCTGACGCTGTCGCCCTGCAACAGGTTTTTTTCCACTTCGCCGACCTTGAGTACCGCATTGTCGGCGGTGTCGCCCAGTTTGCTGCGGGCGTTTTCGCGGTTGGCTCCGGCCTGGACCATGGCGTCGAATGCACGCTTGTATTGGTCGACAGCGGCGAGTTGGTCATCGATCAAGGCGATGTCAGCGGGTTGCTCGATCAGCGTGCGCGCGTTTTTCAGGCCGCTTTCCAGCTGGCCGAGGAAGCCATTGACCGCCGTCGGGCCCTGTTCGCCGCGACGCATCTCGAAGTCCAGGCGCGCGATGCGCAGGTCCTTGGTCAGGTCATTGAGGCTGGCGATATAACCCAGCTTGTCGCCACGGCTGATCACGCCGGAGAGCCCGGTCCAGCCGGTGAACGTCGTCATCAACGTCAACAGCAGTACCAGGCCAAAGCCTACGCCCAGCTTGGTCTTGACGCTGACATTACCCAGCTTTTCGGCTAACGCACGGTACATGTTGCAACTCCCCTGGAGCACGGCTTGGACTTATTGCAGGGGTTATCGGCATGAGCGCAGGATTCTATAGCCACAAAGGTCAAGTGTGGGAGGGAGCAAGTCGA
>NZ_JAFHKI010000134.1 GCF_016937615.1 Pseudomonas lactucae
AGGCTCGGCAGCTGCTACGCGGAGGCGGCGCTCAAGATGTGTGCCTATGCAAATCGTGAGACCGCTCACCCCGCAAAAAAACCGGGTGTTCATTACATTTTTGATGGCGCAACAGCCCCCGCAGAACGCACACCCAACCGACTGATCCACACCGCCCCCAGAATCACCAACCCGCCCAAGGCCAAACGTCCCAGCGGCTCGTGCTGGTTCCAGATCAGCAAATTCAGCAACAACCCCACCGGCACATGCAGGTTATTCATCACCGCCAGCGTGCCGCCATGCACCAGGCACGCGCCTTTGTTCCACCAGTACATGCCGAGCGCGGTGCTGACCAGGCCCAGGAATACCAGCACGCCCCATTGCAGCGGCGCTTGTGGCAGGAAGTCGGCCTTGGCGAACAACAGGAATGCCGGCAACACCACCAGCAAGGCGCCGAGGTAGAAGTAGCCGAAACGCCGATAATGCGGCAAGTCACTCGGATAGCGCGCCACCAGGTGCTTGTACATCACCTGTCCGGCGGCGTAGGTGAAGTTGGCCAGTTGCAGCAGCACAAAGCCCATCAGGAAGTGCGGGGTGATCTGGTCGAAACGAATCACCGCCGCGCCCGCCACCGCTACCAGCGCGGCGACCAGTGCCCAGGGGTTGAAACGCCGGTTGAGGGCGTCTTCGATCAGCGTCACGTGTAACGGGGTAAGAATGGTGAACAGCAGCACCTCCGGCACCGTGAGCACGCGAAAGCTCAGGTACAGGCACACGTAGGTCACGCCGAACTGCAAGGCGCCGATCACCAGCATCCCGCGCATGAACCCAGGCTCCACCGAGCGCCAGCGGGTCAGGGGGATAAATACCAGCCCGGCCAGCACCACGCGCACCAGCACCGCGAAGTAGCTGTCGACGTGCCCGGCGAGGTATTCGCCGATCAAGCTGAAGGAAAATGCCTGTATCAGGGTGACAACCAGTAAATAGCCCATGCGCGCCTCGCTTCGAATGGGCGGGACATTAAAGGTTTTCGGCGCTTGAAGAAACTCGGGGCAAAAAAAACCCGACCTCGCTAAAGCGTCAGTCGGGCAGGAGCACTCAGGAGCAACAAGTGCAAAGGGAGGTTCGATACGCATACTTGAAGGGTTGGCGTGGAGCGATATAAACACCGCGCGATTACGTGACGATTAAAGGATCACGCCACCTGGGCAATCAGCGCCTTGGCGTGATTGATGCCCTTCTCCTGGAAGTCACCGCTCAGGTTCACGCCTTCGGCATGAATGAAGGTGACGTCATGAATCCCGATGAATGCCATGACCTGGCGCAGGTACGGTTCCTGGTGATCGGAGCTGGCGCCGGTGTGGATGCCGCCGCGCGCGGTGAGCACGATGGCGCGCTTGCCGGTCAGCAAACCCTGCGGTCCGGTCGCGGTGTACTTGAAGGTCACGCCGGCCCGCAACACGTGGTCCAGCCAGGCTTTCAAGGTGCTGGGGATGGCGAAGTTGTACATCGGTGCGGCCATGACCAGCACGTCGGCGGCCAGCAACTCGTCGGTCAATTCGTTGGAGCGGTCGAGAGAGATCTGTTCGTCGTCGTTGCGCTGCTCCGCCGGTTTCATCCAGCCGCCGAGCAAATTGGCGTCCAGATGCGGCACCGGGTTGAGGGCCACGTCACGCACGGTGATCCGGTCCGCCGGATGGGCGGCCTGCCATTGGCTGATGAACTGCCGGGTCAGTTGGCGGGAGATCGAATCCTGTTGGCGGGCGCTGCTTTCGATGATCAGAACATTGGACATGGCTTCGTAGGCTCCATCTGAAACTGCTGTAAGTCGATGGAGAAAAGATTAACCAGGGCTCATTCGATAAAAAAGCGCAAAAAACTGCTGCAACCCATCTAGAAATTTGTTGATAAGCGGAGTATTCCTGTGGGCATGCTCCGCTGCCGTTTTATTTCGGCGCGCAGTCCAGGGCAATGCGCATCTTGATAATGGCGCGGTTGAACTTGGCGGTGGTGTTGGTGCTTTTGCCCGCCGGTACCGTGACCATGCGACGACGCGGCGCTTCCGGGCCGTTGGTGAAGGTTACCGAACACACGGCGTCTTTTGTGCCGTAGTTATTGAGTTGAATCGAACTGATGTCGCCGTCCACATCGGAGGCGGTGTAGTCCACGCTCACGCCATCGATCTTTTTTGTCACGTCGATGGGGTAGGCGAACGCGCTCATCGGCAACAGCGCCAGCAGCACACAACACAATTTTCTCATTCGGCAGTCTCCAATAAGGACCGCCAGCTTAGGACAAGAGGAACCTATCTTGAAAGCGCCCCGCGTTACCCTCGATCAATGGCGCACGCTGCAAGCCGTGGTTGACCATGGTGGCTTCGCCCAGGCGGCCGAAGCGCTGCACCGTTCGCAGTCCTCGGTGAGCTACACCGTGGCCCGCATGCAAGACCAGCTCGGCGTGCCACTGCTGCGCATCGACGGGCGCAAGGCAGTGCTCACCGATGCCGGCGAAGTGCTGCTGCGCCGCTCCCGGCAGCTGGTGAAAAACGCCAGCCAGCTGGAAGACCTCGCCCATCATATGGAACAGGGCTGGGAAGCCGAAGTGCGGCTGGTGGTCGACGCCGCCTACCCCAACGCACGCCTGGTACGCGCCCTCAGCGCATTTATGCCGCAGAGCCGTGGCTGCCGCGTGCGCCTGCGCGAAGAGGTGTTGTCCGGTGTCGAAGAGTTGTTGATTGAAGGCGTGGCCGACCTGGCCATTTGCGGTTTCAGCATCCCCGGTTACCTGGGCACGGAAATGAGCGACGTGGAATTCGTCGCCGTGGCCCACCCCGACCATGCCCTGCACCGCATGAATCGCGAGCTGAGCTTCCAGGACCTGGAAAGCCAGATGCAAGTGGTGATCCGCGACTCCGGCCGCCAGCAACCCCGCGATGTGGGCTGGCTCGGCGCCGAACAACGCTGGACCGTCGGCAGCCTGGCCACCGCGGCGTCCTTCGTCGGCAGCGGCCTGGGCTTTGCCTGGCTGCCCCGGCACATGATCGAACGCGAACTCGCCGAAGGTGTGCTCAAGCAGCTACCCTTGGAACAGGGCGGCAGCCGCCACCCCACGTTCTATTTGTATTCAAACAAGGACAAACCCTTGGGGCCGGCGACGCAGATCCTCGTGGAACTGCTGCGCACCTTTGACACGGCCCCGCTGGATGCGCCTTTCGCCGCTCCCCGGCAAGCCTGAAACGGAGTTCATGCATGGCCTGGTTCGACCACGACGGCTGCAGCCTGCATTACGAGGAATACGGCCACGGCACCCCGCTGATGCTGATCCATGGCCTGGGCTCCAGCAGCCAGGACTGGGAACTGCAGGTTCCGCTGCTGGCCAGGCATTATCGCCTGGTCGTGGTGGACGTGCGGGGTCATGGGCGCTCCGATAAACCGCGCGAGCGCTACAGCATCCCAGGCTTTACCGCTGACCTGCTGGCGCTGTTCGAACACCTGAGCCTGCCCGCCGCCCATGTGGTGGGCCTGTCCATGGGCGGCATGATCGCGTTTCAGTTGGCGGTGGACCAACCCGCCCTGGTCAGGAGCCTGTGCATCGTCAACAGCGCACCCGAGGTCAAGGTGCGCAGCGCCGATGACTATTGGCAGTGGGCCAAGCGCTGGACCCTGGCCCGGGTATTGAGCCTGAGCACCATCGGCAAGGCGCTGGGTGAGCGGTTGTTCCCCAAATCGCAGCAGGCCGACCTGCGCCGCAAGATGGCCGAACGCTGGGCAAAAAACGACAAACGTGCTTATCTCGCCAGCTTCGATGCGATTGTGGGCTGGGGTGTGCTGGAACGACTTTCCAGAATCACCTGTCCAACCCTGGTCATCAGCGCCGACCACGACTACACCCCCGTGGCCCACAAAGAAATCTATGTAAAACTGCTGCCCGATGCGCGGCTGGTGGTGATCGAAGATTCCCGCCATGCCACGCCCTTGGATCAACCCGACGTCTTTAACGCTACCCTGCTCGACTTTCTCAAGACCGTCGACACCACAACCCAGGATCACTGACCCATGCTGAAAAAAATCGCCTTCTTTGCCGGTTCCGTATTGTTTGCTGCCAACCTGATGGCGGCCGAGCCCGCCAAGGCGCCCCACGTGCTGATCTCCACCACCAATGGCGACATTGAAATCGAACTGGACCCGGTCAAGGCGCCGATCAGTACCAAGAACTTCCTGGCCTATGTCGACAAAGGCTTCTACACCAACACGATTTTCCACCGTGTGATCCCGGGCTTCATGGTCCAGGGCGGCGGGTTCACCCAGCAGATGTCGCAGAAGCCGACCGAAGCGCCGATCAAGAACGAAGCCAGCAACGGCCTGCACAACGTGCGCGGCACTCTGTCGATGGCGCGCACCAATGACCCGAACTCGGCCACCAGCCAATTCTTCATCAACGTGGCGGACAATGCCTTCCTCGACCCGGGTCGCGACGCCGGCTATGCCGTGTTCGCCAAAGTGGTCAAGGGCATGGACGTGGTCGACATCATCGTCAACTCCCAGACCACCACCAAGCAGGGCATGCAGAACGTGCCCATCGATCCTGTCCTGATCAAGTCGGCCAAGCGCATCGACTGAGGTCTGCAGGAAGCTCCGCGCGCAGCCCACAAGGCTGTGCGCGCATCTGAAAGGAGAGCCCGCCCGGCGGGCGTCAACCCCAATGCTCTATCGTCGTTTTGAACAACTGATCGATATTTTCCGCGACGCGCCCAGCGAAGCCCCTCCCGATAAAGTCCTGCCCTTCTACCTCTACTACCTGCGCCAGGTATGGCCGTGTTTTGCCGCGCTATTGGTGGTGGGCCTGGTCGGCGCGTTGATCGAAGTCGCGCTGTTCAGCTACCTGAGCCGCATCATCGACCTGGCCCAGGGCACGCCGCCCGCCAACTTCTTCCAGGTGCACAGCACCGAGCTGATCTGGATGGCCGTGGTCGCCCTGCTGCTGCGTCCGATCTTCAACGGCCTGCATGACCTGCTGGTGCACCAGACCATCAACCCCGGCATGACCAGCCAGATCCGCTGGCAGAACCACAGCTACGTGCTCAAGCAGAGCCTGAATTTCTTCCAGAACGACTTCGCCGGGCGCATTGCCCAACGCATCATGCAAACCGGCAACGCCTTGCGTGACTCCGCGGTGGCAACGGCGGAGGCCATCTGGCACGTGTCGATCTATGCGATCACCTCGCTGGTGCTGTTTGCCGAGGCCGACTGGCGCCTGATGATTCCGTTGATCACCTGGATCATCGGTTACTGCCTGGCTTTGCGTTACTTCGTGCCGAGGGTCAAGGCGCGTTCGGTGATTTCTTCCGAGGCACGTTCCAAACTGATGGGGCGCATCGTCGACGGCTACACCAACATCACCACCTTGAAACTGTTCGCCCATACGCAGAGTGAGCAGGAATACGCCAAGGAAGCGATCGTTGAGCAAACCGAAAAAACCCAGCTGGCGGCACGCGTGCTCACCAGCATGGATGCGGTGATCACGGTGCTCAACGGCCTGCTGATCGTCACCACCACCGGCCTGGCCCTGTGGCTGTGGACGCAGTCGCTGATCTCCGTGGGCGCCATCGCCCTGGCCACGGGCCTGGTGATCCGCATCGTCAATATGTCCGGCTGGATCATGTGGGTGGTCAACGGCATTTTCGAAAACATCGGCATCGTGCAGGACGGCCTCAAGACCATCGCCCAGCCGCTGGCGGTGGTCGACCGCGACAACGCCCCGCGCCTGAACGTGCCCCATGGCGAAGTGCGTTTTGAGCAGGTGGATTTCCACTACGGCAAACGTAGCGGGATCATTGGCGGCTTGAACCTTGAGATCGGCGCCGGTGAAAAGATCGGCCTGATCGGCCCGTCGGGTGCAGGCAAGTCGACCCTCGTCAACCTGCTGCTGCGCCTCTACGACCTGCAGGGCGGGCGTATCCTGATTGACGGCCAGAACATCGCCGACGTGGCCCAGGAGTCCCTGCGCGAGCGGATCGGCATGATCACCCAGGACACCTCGTTGCTGCACCGCTCGATCCGCGACAACCTGCTGTACGGCAAACCCGACGCCACCGACGAAGAACTCTGGGCCGCCGTGCGCAAGGCCCGCGCCGATGAGTTCATCCCGCTGCTGTCGGACGCCGAAGGCCGTACCGGGCTGGACGCCCATGTGGGCGAGCGCGGGGTGAAGCTGTCCGGCGGCCAACGCCAACGCATCGCCATCGCCCGAGTACTGCTCAAGGACGCGCCGATCCTGATCATGGACGAGGCCACCTCGGCGCTGGACTCGGAAGTGGAAGCGGCGATCCAGGAAAGCCTGGAGACCCTGATGCAAGGCAAGACGGTCATCGCGATTGCGCACCGCTTGTCGACCATCGCGCGGATGGACCGCCTGGTCGTGCTGGAGAAAGGCCAGATCGCCGAGAGCGGCAGCCACTCCGAACTGCTGGCCCATAAAGGGCTGTATGCCCGGTTGTGGCAGCACCAGACCGGAGGGTTTGTCGGCATCGACTGAAGCAAACACCTCCCAAAATGTGGGAGGGGCGGCGCGACGATTCGCTTGCTCCCGATAGTGGTAATCCGTAGCAGCTGCCGAGCCTTGGCGAGGC
>NZ_JAFHKI010000135.1 GCF_016937615.1 Pseudomonas lactucae
TGGATCAGGCCGTTGGGGTGGTAATCCAACCGGTAGGTTTCGCCGATTTCGTTTTCGATTTCCGTGAGCAACAACCGGGCATTGTCGTAGCGGTATTTGACCTGGCTGCCGTCGGCGTTGATGCGGCGGCTGATCAGGTGCAGGCCGTTGGCGTATTCGTAACGGGTGACATGGCCGAGTTCGTCGCGTTCGGCGGTGATTTTTCCGTAGGGGTTGTAGCTGTATTCGCGGGTTGCGCCGCCCGGCAACACGATGCGAATCAACCGGCCGACACTGTCCCATTGGTATTGGGTCAGCGCGCCTTGTTCATCCTCGCGGGCAATCTGGCGGCCCAGATCGTCGTAGCGGTAACGCTTGAGGCCGCCGTTCGGCAATTGCTCTTCAAGCAACTGGCCGCGTTCGTTCCAGACCAGGCGATGACAGCTGTGATCGGGATACCAAACTCCCGTCAGCTGGCCGTATTTGTTGTAGCTGTAGTCCGAAACATGGCCGTCTGGATCGGTCCTACGCGTTACGTCACCCTGATCGTTACGCTCGTATTTCCAGACCGCCTCACCACGCCGTACCACCCGTACGAAGCCATTGTCATGCTCGTAGGACGTCGGTTCATCATCCCCCGGAAACAACGCCACCAAGCGTCCGGCATCGTCGTACTGATACGCCGTCACCGCCCCGAGCGGGTCCTGCTCGACCGTCAGCCGGCCTTTAGCGTCGTAGGATTTAAAATGCTGGGCACCGTCCGGATCGATACGCTGCACCAGCCGTGCGCGGTCATCGTGGACGTACACTTCCTGGCTGCCATCGGCGTTATGCACGTCCACACGGCCGTCATCACCCCAGGCATACCGCGTGTCCATCTGCGAAAAACTGGCCCAGTGCCGAACACACCGCGCCGCCTTGCCAGCTCTTTCCCACTCCCAAAAGAAACTCGCCCCACCGGCCAAGCCCCGCTCCAGAATGACGTGTTGCTCGTCGTACCGATAAACCTCACTTTCGCCTACCGCATTGGTCGCTGAAACGAGTCGGCCCAAGTCGTCATAGGCGTAGGAAACAACGCTCTGCTCCATCACCCATTCGTAAGGCTCATACCCCTTGGCCCGCTGAACCTGGTAATCCACCGCCACAATGCGGCCCAGCTCATAACGCAAACACAACGAGCGGCCGACACCGTTATCCAGGCGCTCAATGCGCCCCATAAAATCCCGGGCAATCCGCAGACGGTTGTCATACGCATCGCTGATCGAGAACAGCACGCCGTCGCGAAAGTGATAAAACCGCGACGCCTGGGCCAGCACTAACTCATCCGGCGAAGCCCCCAAATAGATCGCCGCTTCGGCCAGGCTATTGGTGATCGCCGGGCGAGCAACAGTCGGCATCGGAAACGAAGTAATGCGATTCTCATGGTCCGTCCACACCACCGAATCGCCGGAAACCACAAGCCGCTGCGCCAGCGAATGACTCCAACCAAACCCAAGCCCAACATCCACTTCCACCGCACTGGTGCGATACAGCCGCGTCCACTCAAACGGCAAAATCCCGTCCAACGCACCATCGGTGAGAGTCAGCAATTCCTCCCCGGTCACCATCGACACCGGGCACCCATTAGTCACGGTCTTATCCGAAGCCGCCGCCGCATCCCCGTTCGGGTTTTTCCCCGAAACAGGCACATCGTCGACAGGCTCCTGCCTGACCAACACCGTCCGCTGGGACTTGTTACGAACCAACGGCACAGCGTTCGAAACCACCTGCTCCCCAACCTTCAACGGCGCAACCGGAACCGTCTTGAACGGCACCGCCGCACTGCCCAGCAGCAATGGCCTGGCCGCTGCGACATGCGGTTCCAGACCCGGCCCCACAATCTGCTTGGCCAGCAGTTCCAACAACTCACGCGCCCGGGCGGACTTGATCGAGCCCAGCACCTGAGCCCCCAGCCGCACCGCGATCCCCATCGCACCCAATGCACGCATCAACAGCAGATTGATCAGCACCTCACCGGTGATCTCTCCCCACAGTTCATTCATCTGCGGCGGCGGCAGCATGCGCATCCAACTGACCATCGCCGACAGGTAGATAAACAGCAGCGGCTCGTCGCTGAGCACCAACAAACCGTTGGCAATCGTGTCGCTGCCCAGTTTCAGCAGTGCATCGAGTTCGGCCTGGGAGAGGTAGGCCAACAACTTTTCGCTGTTGGCCTGGAGGTCCGCCAGCAGCTCATACAACTGCGTGACGTTGTCCCACAGGTTGAAGAGGGCTTTTCCAAGACCGCTGATAAACGCCGCTTCCAGCATTCGGCGCCGATCAAGTGGCTTGGCGTCGGCATAGTCGTTCCACTGGTCCTGGAAGGTAGTGGTCCACGCTTCACGCAGGCGGATGTCCAGCCCCGCGATCACCGACTGATAAGACGCATACAGCGCCTTGACGTGATCTTTGGAAACGTTGGGATAGAAGTTGATCCGGTACTGCTGGTTGCGATCACACTCGGTGACGTCGAGGATGCCGCTCGGGCCAATGGTCTTGTGGATCGGCGCGCCCAGCGGGCCACCGTTTGGGTCGACGCGTTGCAGTACCACCGGCGTATTGCCGATGGGCACAAACTGCGTGCTTTGAAACAGGTGCACCAGAGTCAAGGTGCCGTTGGCCGGGCAGGTGGCGACGGTGCTGCTGGGAAAGAGCGAGCGCTTGATGGGGGCGGCCAATGCCACCTCATCGCCCACCTTGAATACCTGCTCGACGTCCAGCGCCGAGAAGCTCCAAAAGCGCTCAGCCCAGTCGTCAAAGGTATTCAGGCAGTCACGAAAATCACGCAAGACGCCGTCGATATCGACTGTCTTGACGTCCATTGGGGTCAGGGCCAGCCGGCCAATGGCGGGGTTCAAGATTCAGCCCCATCAACCAGGGCCATCACAAAACAAACCATCTGCACTCCCTCGCGCTGTGTATTCAGGCGAGGGACTTTGCAGAGGTTCTCAGGGCGGGGGAGTAGAGCTTATCCGGCGGTTATGTGGGAGGTTTCAGAGGTTATCGTCAGCTACAAAAAGCCTTTAGCGCTGTGCAAACGCCAAATTCAACCCCAGCCCCGCAAACGCCGCCGCGAAACTGCGGCGCAGCCAGTTTTGCACGCGCGGTGACTCGATCACCGCGCGGCGAAATACGTTGGCGAGCAGGCCATACAGCACGAACACCGCAAACGTCATGGCCATGAACACACTGCTCAGCACCAGCATTTGCACGGCAGGGGCGGTGCTACCTGGCGTCACGAACTGCGGCAGGAAGGCCAGGAAGAAAAGCGTCAGTTTGGGGTTGAGAATATTCAGCAAAACGCCACGGACTATCAGGCTGCGAGCTGTGGAAACCACCGGCGTGTCATTCATGGCGAAGGCCGAACGGTCGCGCCAGGTGGCGTACGCCAGGTACAACAGGTAGGCGGCCCCGGCGTATTTCAGCGCTTCGAACCCCAGGGCGCTGGTGTGCAGCAGGGCCGAAAGGCCGAGAGTCGAGGCCAGCAGATGCGGGATGATCCCGGCGGTGCAGCCCAGCGCGGCGCACACGCTGGCGCGCTTGCCGGCGGTAAGGCCTGTGGAAATAGTGTAGATCACGCCGGTGCCGGGAATGAGCACGACGATCAGGCAAGTGCCGAGGAAATTCAGGCTAAGCATGGCATTCAAACTCCTTGTACGAATGGGGATGAAAGATCCTGTCACGTTCGGCCGGTGCTGGCGAGAGGGCAGGTTGGCGAACCCGCGTTAGACTTACCGGTCCATATCGGCAACGCCCGGCCCATCGCCTTCAAGGAAACCCAATGTCCCTACGCCGCCTGATCCTGTGCCTCGCCCCCTTGCTGGTGCTGGCCGGCTGCTCCACCTCACGCGGCCCGCAGCAGCCGGAGCGCAGCGAGGCCGAGGTGAAAGCGCAGATCGTGCGCCTGCTGCCGGCCAAGGTAGCGGATCGCAACGGCTGGGCCCAGGACATCTACACCGCCTTCAATACCCAGAAGATCTACCCCAGCACCGAAAACATCTGCGCCGTGCTGGCGGTGACCGAGCAGGAGTCTACGTTTCAGGTCGACCCACCCGTGCCGAACATGGGCAAGATCGCCCAGGACGAAATCCTGCGCCGGGCCGGCAAGGTGCATGTGCCTGCGTTCGTGGTGCGCAGCGCGCTGCAATTGAAATCGCCCACCGGCAAGTCCTACGCCGACCGGTTGAATGCGGCGCGCACCGAGAAAGACCTCAGCGGCATCTTCGATGATTTCATCAGCATGGTGCCGCTGGGCAACACCCTGTTTGGCGGGTTCAACCCGGTGCATACCGCCGGCCCCATGCAGGTCAGCATCGACTTTGCGCAGCAACAGGCACGGGGTTATCCCTACACGGTGGACGGCACGATTCGTCGGGAGGTCTTCACCCGGCGTGGCGGCATGTACTTCGGCATCGCCCATTTGCTGGGTTACCCGGTGAGCTACGACCAGCCGTTGTACCGCTTCGCCGACTTCAATGCGGGCTGGTACGCCAGCCGCAATGCTGCGTTCCAGGCGGCGGTCAGCCGGGCTTCGGGCACTGAGTTGGCGCTGGACGGGGATTTGATTCGTTATGGTTCACTGCTGCCCGGCACCACCGAACTGGCGGTACGTTCCCTGGGCGCCAGGCTGGACATGCGTAACCCCAGCATCCGCAGCCAACTGGAGCAGGGCGAGCGGTTGGATTTTGAAGACACCACCCTCTACAAACGCGTTTTTGCCCTGGCCGATAAGGCCAACGGCACGCCGATGCCACGGGCGATCCTGCCGGGCATTGTGCTCAAGAGCCCGAAGATTACCCGCAACCTCACCACCGCCTGGTTCGCCAAGCGCGTGGATGAGCGCTATCAGCGCTGTATGAAGCGCTGATCAGGGGCGGCGGCGTACAAACTTGCGCCACAGCCACACCCACAACCAGACCACTGGAAACGCCAGGATCACAAAGGGCAGCACATAACTGGCACGTTCCAGAGCGTCAGCGGTGCCTTCCAGCATATTCGTGCCCAGGTTGCTGAACATCCGGCTCAAGCGTGACGATTGGTTCGCGCCGTCCGAGGAGCGGAAGTTCAAGGTGACACGGTTGGTGTCGAGACGACGTTGCTGGCCGGCCGCGACCTGAGCCAGGGCTTGCAGGTCGTTTTCGATGGCGGCCTGTTCCTTGCTCAAGGCGATCAGGTCGCTGACGGTGATGTCCTTGCGCTTGGCCAGTTCGTCGAGGCGTTGTTGCTGGGCTTGCAGGCGCTCCTGACGGCGGCGCACGTCGGCGACAGCGTCGGCCAGGTCTTCGGCGGTAGTGATGCGCTGGCCGAGCGTGCCGCCTTCAGCGGCCAGGGCAACCATCGGTTCCACACCGGTGGGCGCGATGCGCAGGATGATCTCGCCACCGCTGCTGTCTTCGGTGATGCCGAGGATATTGCAGGCGCCGAAGCGCGCCGTTTCGCAGGCCTCGCGCGTGGCCTGCATGCGCGGCGCGAGCAGGGCACCAGGCAGGGCCAGGGTCAGTTCATGTTCGTAGGCCAGTTGCGCGCCGGCCCGGCCTTGCTCGCCGTTGACGGCGGCGGCGCGGGAGTGGTCCTTGGGCGAACAGCCGGCCAGCATCAGGCCGGTCAGCAAGATCAACAGGGGCACGCGAAACGGGCGAGGGTTGCCGTCCAGATGGCGCATTACGGTTCCTTGAGGTGTACGGAATTGGCGGCGATTAAAGCGGGTCTGGCGGATTAACGCAAAGTATCGCGCAAGATTTGCATGGCTGATGGTGGTGGCCGGGGTTTGGAAGCAGGCGTACACCTCAAGCCTGATGCCAAGGAACAGCTCATTATGATGACTCACACTGTGCCCGAAGGTTTTGTCTCGTTGCCCCGCAGCAGTCCGCTGCTGGATCTGCTGGGCCCGGCGTATTGCCGAGGTGACGGCCTGCAACTGGAAATCGGCCTGCGCGCTGACAATCGTCATGCCAACGGGCGCGGCACCGTGCATGGCGGGGTGCTGGCGACGTTGGCGGATATCGGCATGGGCTACGCCATGGCGTTTTCCAGCGAGCCGCCGTTGCCGTTGATTACCGCGAGCATGACCGTGGATTACCTGGGGGCTGTACAGGTCGGGGAGTGGATCGTGGTGCGCTTGGAGCATCACAAGCGGGGGCGGCAGATGGCGTTTGCCACGGTGAGTCTGCAGGTGAGGGAGAAGGTGGTGGCGCGGGCGAGTGCAGTGTTTGCGGTGCCTCAATCTGACAGGTAACGAGGATCGGGTGTGGGAGGGTGTTTTTTCAGGTCTACCGGATAAAGGAAAGGCCCGGTTTTCGTGGAACCGGGCCTTTCCAGTGTTGCTCTTGTCGAAGGGGGCCGCTGCGCAGCCCAACGGGAGCAAGCTCCCTCGCCACAACGGGTCTTTTCTGTGTTGCTCTTTTATCAGCCGCGCTCAAGGGCCAGGGCTACGCCTTGGCCGCCACCGATGCACAGCGTTGCCAGGCCTTTCTTGGCGTCGCGCTTGATCATCTCGTGCAATAGGGTCACCAGCACGCGGCAGCCTGAGGCGCCGATCGGGTGGCCGATGGCGATGGCGCCGCCGTTGACGTTGACCTTGTCGGCATCCCACTCCAGCTCTTTGCCCACCGCCAGGGATTGCGCGGCGAAGGCTTCGTTGGCTTCGATCAGGTCCAGGTCGCTGAGCTTCCAGCCGGCCTTGTCCAGGCATCGACGGGTAGCCGAAACCGGGCCGATGCCCATGATAGCGGGGTCGACACCCGCGTTGGCGTAGCTGGCGATGCGCGCCAAAACCGGCAGCCCCAGGGCTTTGGCCTTGTCGGCGCTCATCAGCAATACGGCCGCGGCGCCGTCGTTAAGGCTGGAGGCGTTGCCGGCGGTGACACTGCCGTCTTTCTTGAACGCCGGCTTGAGTTTGGCCAGGGATTCGGCGGTGGTGCCGGCACGCGGTTGCTCATCCACGGCGAAGGCCACCGGGTCGCCTTTGCGCTGGGGGATCAGGATCGGCGTGATTTCATCGGCAAAACGCCCGGCTTCAATCGCCGCGCTGGCTTTTTGCTGGGACGCGGCGGCAAAGGCATCCTGGGCTTCGCGGCTGATGCCGTACTTGTCCACCAGATTCTCGGCGGTGATACCCATATGGTAATCGTTGAATGCATCCCACAGGCCGTCGGTGATCATGCTGTCGATCATCTTGGCGTGACCCATGCGCAAACCGGTGCGCGCAGCGGGCAGCACGTATGGGGCCAGGCTCATGTTTTCCATGCCGCCGGCGATGATCACATCGGCGTCGCCGCAACGGATCGCCTGGGCACCGAGGTGCAGGGCCTTGAGGCCCGAGCCGCAGACTTTGTTCAGGGTTAGGCTCGGCACCGCGTGGGGCAGGCCGGCGAGGATCGAGGCCTGGCGCGCGGGGTTCTGGCCTGAGCCTGCGGTGAGCACCTGGCCGAGGATCACTTCATCGACCTGGGCCGGGTCCAGGCCAGTCTGCTCCAGCAGTCGACGGATCACGGCGGCGCCCAGTTCCGGTGCCGGGATATTCGCCAGCGAACCCTGGAAGCTGCCTACGGCGGTGCGGGTGGCAGCAACAATCACGACGTCTTGCATGGAATCTGTCCTCACTGGAAGTGCATTTCTGGAACATGGTCCGGGACGATCAGTTTACCGGCGGTCTTGCTCACAATCTCTTCAACGCTGACGCCAGGTGCGCGTTCCTTGAGGACAAAAGCGCCATTTTCGATCTCCAGGTACGCAAGATCCGTCAGTACCCGCTTGATACAGTTGGCACCGGTCAGCGGCAGGCTGCATTGGCTGAGCAGCTTGGACTCACCATCCTTGGAGGCGTGGGTCATGATCACGATGATATTTTCCGCGCCGGCCACCAGGTCCATGGCGCGCCCATGCCCTTCACCAGCTTGCCGGGGATCATCCACGAGGCGATGTTGCCGTGCACGTCCACTTCAAACGCGCCGAGCACGGTGAGGTCGACGTGGCCGCCGCGAATCATCGCGAAGGACTCGGCGGAGGAGAAGATTGATGCGCCGATACGCGCGGTCACGGTTTGTTTGCCGGCGTTGATCATGTCGGCATCAATGGTTTCTTCGGTCGGAAACGGACCCATGCCGAGCAGGCCATTTTCCGATTGCAGCATCACTTCCATGCCGTCGGGGATGTAGTTGGCCACCAGGGTCGGAATGCCGATGCCGAGGTTGACGTAGAAGCCGTCCTGCATTTCGCGGGCGACGCGTTGAGCCATTTGTTCGCGGGTAAGAGCCATGTTATGCGTCCTTATTGTTCGGGCTGGGGGCAGATTATTTGTGCACGGTGCGCTGTTCGATGCGCTTCTCGAACGTGCCGCAGATGATCCGGTCGACGTAGATGCCAGGGGTGTGGATCTGCGCCGGGTCCAGCTCGCCCGGTTCGACGATTTCCTCGACTTCGACCACGGTGATCTTGCCGGCGGTGGCGGCCAGCGGGTTGAAGTTTTGGGCGGTGTGGCGGTAGATGACGTTACCGAAGTGGTCGGCTTTCCAGCCTTTGACAATGGCGAAGTCGCCCGTAATGGACTCTTCCATCAGGTAGGGGCGGCCGTTGAATTCGCGGGTTTCCTTACCTTCGGCGACGGGGGTGCCGACGCCGGTGGCGGTGAAGAAGGCCGGAATGCCGGCACCGCCTGCGCGCATTTTTTCCGCCAGGGTGCCTTGGGGGGTGAGGACCACTTCGATTTCGCCGCTGAGCAATTGCTTCTCGAACAGGGCGTTTTCACCGACGTAGGAGGCGATCACTTTGCTGATCTGCTTTTGTTCCAGCAGCACGCCCAGGCCGAAACCGTCGACCCCGCAGTTGTTGGAAACCACTGTCAGGTCGCGGGTGCCTTTGCGCTTGATTTCATTGATGAGGTTTTCCGGAATGCCGCATAGGCCAAAACCGCCGGCAAGCACAGTCATGCCGTCCTCCAGGCCTGCCAGCGCTTCCTCGTAGGACGCCACGCGTTTATCGAAACCTGCCATGTGCATGCACCTCTATTTATTGTATGTGGGCCAGCCAGTGAACCGAGTGTTGCGCCGACAAATTGATTTGTTAAGTTGTTTTTTTAGGTTGATTGATTTAAAAAACAGCATAATTGGCTTCAAGCCGCAAGCTTCAAGAAGAAGCACGGCCGCTTTTACTTGCCGCTTTCAACTTGTAGCTTGGAGCTTCCAATGACCGTTAAACAAATGCGTGCCTTTCTGGCCGTGGCCCAGAGCCTGAGTTTTGCCGCCGCCTGCGAGCGCCTGCACCTGTCCCAGTCGGCGCTGAGCCTGACCATCAAGGGGCTGGAGGAAGGGCTGGGGGGGCGCCTGTTCAGCCGTAACACCCGCAACGTGGCACTGACCCCCGAAGGTGAATCCCTGTTGCCGTTGGCCCGCCGGTTGATTGCCGATTGGGACAATGCCGAAGATGAACTGCGCCAACGTTTCACCCTGCAGCGTGGGCGAGTCACAGTGGCGGCGATGCCCTCGTTTGCGGGCAATTTGCTGCCGCCGATCCTGAAGATATTCCGCGCACGTTACCCCCAGGTGAATGTGACGGTGCATGACTTGATCAATGAGCAGGTGCTGGAGATGGTCCGCGACCGTCAGGTGGAGTTGGGTGTGGCATTCGAGCCTGCGCAGGGCTCCTCATTGGCCTTCACTCCGCTGTATCTGGACCGCTTCATCGCGGTGGTGCCGAGTGATTCGCCGTTGGTGCAGTGTGACGAGATCACCTGGAAAACCTTGCTGGGACAACCGTTCATCACCTTGCAGCGGCCGTCCACCGTGCGGGTCATGCTGGAGGAGCACTTGGGTGCTTTGCAGATGAAGCTGCCGGTGGCCTTGGAAAGCCATCAACTGGCGACGGTGGGCAAGATGGTTGCCAGCGGCCTTGGCGTCAGTGCCGTACCGGCGTTGTGTGCACAGCAAATGGAGGAGGCAGGGGCCCATTGCATCACCTTGAACAGCCCGGTGATCGAACGACCGATTGGTGTATTGACCAAGCCGGGCCATGAGTTGTCGGCGGCGGCGCAGGTATTGTTTGATATCTTCAGGGATGAAGCAGGGAAGGGCAGGTTTCCAACTTTTTGAATGTGATAAAACACCTGGGGGAGCTATCAGCTCCCCCAGGTGTCAGTCGATTTTTACTTAGTAGTAGCGGTCGATTACCTTAACTTGCGAGTTATCCTTGAAAGATTCCCAGGCATGGTTAAGTGTGTCGAATACTTGCTCGATAAAGTTGCGATCGGCTGCGGCCTTCTTGCCGACATAACCCTGGCCGCGGCGGTACATCTTCAGGCGCGCCGCCAGCTCACGGTGATTGCGGTCAAACTCGGCTTCTTCGGTATGGGGCGCCAGGCAGTCAATTTGCACTTCGCCCGATTTTCCTACCCACAGAATATGATCGTCGAGTGTGTCTTTCTGCGCTGCGAACATCTCAGCCAATTCATCGATAGTAGGTTGATTGTTCAGATTCATGTGTAAGCCCCTTGACCAGTTGGCGATCTATCAGTTGATTCCGTTAAAACTGCTTAGTTGTCTCCGGCGTTAAACGCCGGGCGTCAGTGACGGTCTGCCGAATACGGGCAGGGTCTTGAACCTGATGCATGTAGTTTTGCTGATGAACTGCTACGCAATGCATTCATAACGAAGACAAGCAGCCTTTGAGCTCCTTGTACCCATCCCTTTCGGAGCAGGTCAGCTTCATCAATCTGCCTTGTGGGCAGTGCACATCCGGAAAAAACAGCTCGGCGGTCAGACGAGCGCTTTCAAAACACCTGTTACCAACGCTCCCGATGCGGGAGACGTCTAGATCATGCAAGGACAAAAAGGTTACGTCAACGGTTATGTAGTGATTATTTTTGCTCACTACATAAATTTCAGGCGGGGCGGGGGCATGCGTGGAAATGTGACTTGAGCGTCATTTTCTGGCGTGGTGGGTCGCTTGAGGGAAGGGCTGGATTCAGCACAGACCCAGGGTGAGGCGGACTATCCGAGTCGCTTGGCAAGCAGCGGCAACAGCGCCTCGCACGACGCCTCGATCTTCACGTGTAACAGCTCATCCCCACGGGTCTTGCCCAGGTTGATCGCTATAACCGGTTTGCCTTGTTCGACCATTGCCTTGCACAGGCGAAACGCCGAATAGGCCATCAGCGACGAGCCCACCACCAGCAGCCCTTCGGCATGCTCCACCGCCGCCATGGCCTTGGCCGCCGTCGGCTGTGCAACGTTCTCGCCAAAAAACACCACATCCGGTTTCAGGCATTGACCCTCGCAATGGGGGCAACGCGGCACCTGGAAGCGCTCTTCGAACGCGGGGGCGAGCAAGGTATCGCCATCGGGCGCTTGCACGGCATCGACGCCGGTCAGGTAGGGGTTATCCATCTCCATCATCCGCTGGATCACATCGCGCTCGCTGCGCTGCCGGCAATCCAGGCACAGCACACGGTGCAGGCTGCCGTGCAACTCAATCACATCATGGCTGCCGGCCTGATCATGCAGGGTGTCGACGTTCTGGGTAATCAGGCGTGATGCGCTGGCGCTGTTGCAGGGTCGCCAGTGCCCGGTGGGCGTCGTTCGGCTGGGCGATGCGTACTCGCGGCCACCCCAGCATCGCTCGCGCCCAGTAACGGCGCCGTGCTTGCGGGGTGGCAGGAATTCCTGGTACATCATCGGCGCCTTGCCGCGGCGCACGCCTTCGCTGTCGCGGTAGTCGGGGATTCCCGATGGCGTGCTGATCCCCGCACCGGTCAACACCAGAAAGCGCCGTTCGGCCATCGTCCTGTGCAGGGTGTCGAGATTGTCTTCCTGATAGGCCAGGGTATCGGGCATGGGTTCTCCTATTCGCCGCGAATGTACTGCTCCAACTGCTTGATCAACGCGGCCTGTTCGGCGATGGCTTCCTTGACCAGGTCACCAATGGACAGCAGCCCCAGCAGTTTGCCGTCTTCGACCACGGGCAGGTGGCGCAGGTGACTGTCGGTCATGATGTTCATGCATTCTTCGACGCTTTTATGGGTATCGACGGTGATCACCGGCGAGCTCATCACTTCATGCACCTTTGTGGTGACCGACGACAGGCCTTTGAGCATGATTTTGCGCGCGTAATCACGTTCGCTGATGATGCCCACCACCACGTCATCCTTGACCACCGGCAAGGCCCCTACGTTTTTTTCCGACATCCGCACCAGCGCCTCAAACACGGTGTGATCCCATCTGATGGTGTGGACGTCCTGGTTTTTATGGTCCTTGGCTTTGAGCAATTGTGCGACGGTCTTCATGGCGGCCACTCCGGTGTTGTTGTAGGTAGTCCAGATCCCCTACAGAATCCTAGACCGAACCCGCCGTAGCAAGGTCCAATGCGGCGTTAAACCTGTCGAAAAACGTCATTTGCCGGTTTTTTCGCTGTTTATCCCGCATTTCCCGGTTTTTTGCCGCGCTTGGGGTTGGCGGTGGCCTTGCGTGGAGCAGCCTTGCGCTTGTTTTTCCACGGCGTGGCTCCTCGGCCCGCGGGGCTGGCCGGGCCGGTGATGGTCATGCGCATGCCATTGCAGCGCGCCACCTGCTTGCTCATCCAGGCCGCCTGCTTGGCGACGAATTCCTCCAGGCTCATGTCACCGCTTTGCACCATGTCCAGCGCCTGTTCCCAAATGGCGGTGGTGCCAGGGTCGGCGATGGCGCGGGGCACCGCGTCGATCAGGCTGAACGCCGCAGGGGTGGCCGACAGCGCCTTGCCGTTTTTCACCAGGTAACCGCGATCGAGCAGGCCCTGGATGATCCCCGCGCGGGTCGCTTCGGTGCCGATGCCGGTGGTGTCCTTGAGCTTCTGTTTGAGCAGTGGGTCTTCCACCAGCTTGGCGACGTTTTTCATCGCCTTGATCAGGTCACCTTCGGTAAAGGGTTTGGGGGGCTGAGTCCATAAGTCCTTGAGGTTGACCTTGGCCACCGCATAATCCTGGCCTTGCACCAGTGTCGGCAGGGGCTGAGGTGTCGGCGCTTCACGGCCTTTGGCCGGCGCGAGGGCTTCGGGCAAGGCGCGCTTCCAGCCCGGTTCAATCACCACTTTGCCTACCGCGCGCAAGGCCTGGCCCGCGCAGTCGAAATCCGCCTGGGTACGGTCGTATTCATGGTTGGGCAGGAACTGCGCCAGGTAGCGCGCGCGAATCAGCGTGTATACCGCAAGGTGCTTGCCGGTGAGTTGCCCCAGGTCCTTGCCCGCCCCGGTGGGGATGATGCCGTGGTGGGCGCTGACCTTGGCGTCGTTCCAGGCCCGCGAGCGCCGCCGGGGGTCGATATGCGGCATCAGGTCGGCCACCGTCGTGTCGGCGCGGCCCAGCGCGGCGAGGATCTTCGGCGCTTCGCTGTGCTGGCTCATGGGCAGGTAGCCGCAGTCACTGCGCGGGTAGGTGATGACCTTGTGGGTTTCGTAGAGGGACTGGGCGATGTCCAGGGTTTCCTGGGCGCCGAGGCCGAGTTTTTTGGAGCAGATTTCCTGTAGCGTGCCGAGATCGAAGGGCAGGGGTGCCACTTCACGCATGCGTTCGGTGCGCAGCTTTATCAGGCGGGCGCTGGCGGCGCTGCGCATCGCCTCGGCGGCTTCGTTGGCAAATTGCGGGTTTAGGCAACGGCCCTGGTCGTCGCAGACATCTTCGCCAGCGCGCCATTGAGCAGTAAAGGTCATGCGCTCGTGACGCAACTCCACATCGATGGCCCAGTAAGCCACCGGTACGAAATCGGCGATGCTGCGATCGCGGTCCACCACCAGGCGCAAGGTCGGCGTTTGCACGCGGCCCACCGGCAACACACCTTGATAGCCGGATTGACGTCCAAGCAGGGTAAACAGGCGGCTCATGTTCATGCCGATCAGCCAGTCGGCGCGAGAGCGGCCCAGGGCCGAATGATACAGGCTGAATGTCTCTGCGCCGGGCTTGAGCGCCGCCAGGGCCTTGCGAATGGAGGCATCGTCCAGCGCCGACAGCCACAGGCGCTGAATCGGCCCGCGATAGCGGCAATGCTCCACCAGCTCACGGGCGATCATCTCGCCCTCGCGGTCGGCGTCGGTGGCGATTACCAGTTCCTGGGCTTCCCCCAACAAGCGCTTGACCGCCTTGAACTGACTGGCGGTCCTGGGCTTGACGAGCATCTTCCATTTTTCCGGGACGATCGGCAGGTCGGCCAGCACCCAGCGTTTGTACTTGGCGTCGTAGGCGTCGGGCGGGGCGGTTTCCAGCAGGTGGCCGATACACCAGGTGACCGTGACCCCATTGCCCAGCCAGCACCCGTCGCCACGGCGACTGGCGCCGAGCACGGCCGCGATGTCCTTGGCCTGGGAGGGTTTTTCACAGAGGTACAGCCGCATGGTCGCCACATCAGATCGGGTTGATGCTGTGCAGGATGCTTAGTCAGCGCCGATTCGGCAACCTTTATCTGTATGGATGTACAGTTTTAAGTTTCAAGCTACAAGCTGCAAGTAAAAGCCGATTCGCTCTGACTTGCCGCTTGTAGCTTGCCGCTGCTTAATTATTATCGATATCCACGTGCCGCGTTTCTTTGAGGCAGAACATCCCCACGATCAGGCTCACCCCCGTCACTACCACCGGGTACCACAGGCCGTAGAAGATATCCCCGGTGTACACCACCAGTGCAAACGACACGGTCGGCAGGAACCCGCCGAACCAGCCGTTACCGATATGGTAGGGCAGCGACATCGAGGTGTAGCGGATGCGCGTCGGGAACAGTTCCACCATCAGCGCCGCGAGTGGGCCGTAGCACATGGCTGCGATCAGGATCAGCGCGACGATCAGTACCACCACCATCACTTTGTTGACCTGCGCCATATCCGCCGAGGATGGGTAGCCGGCCAGGGTCACCGCGCCGCGCAGGGCTTGTTCATCAAAGCCATCGATGCGCACGTCACCAACGCTCACCTGCACCGGGCTGCCGGCGGGTGCGGCGGCGCTGCTGTACGGCAGGCCTTGCTTGACCAGGAAGGTTTTGACCTTGTCGCACGGGCTGTCAAAACGCGCCTTGCCCACCGGGTCGAACTGGAAGGTGCAGGTGGCCGGGTCGGCCAGCACAGTGATCGGCGCCTGGCGGCTGGCCTGGTCCATGGCCGGGTTGGTGTAGTGCGCCAGGCTCTTGAAGATCGGGAAGTACAGCACGGTTGCCAGCAGCAGGCCGAGCATCAGTACCGGCTTGCGCCCGATTTTGTCCGACAGCCAGCCAAAGAAGATAAAGAACGGCGCGCCTATGACCACGCTGATGATCAGCAGCATATTGGCCAACGCCGGGTCCATCTTCAGGAACTGGGTGAGGAAGAACAGCACATAGAACTGCGCGGCGTAGAAGGTCACCGCCTGGCCGCCGTTGATGCTGAACAGGGCGATCAGCACCACCTTGAGGTTTTCCCATTTGCCGAACGACTCACGGATCGGCGCCTTGCTGGCCTTGCCTTCCTCTTTCATCTTCAGGAAGGCTGGCGACTCGTGCAGGCTCATGCGGATCCAAGTGGAAATGCCCAGCAGCACGATGGAGAACAGGAACGGAATACGCCAGCCCCACACTTCGAACTGGTCGCCGGTGAAGTACCGGCAGGCCAGCACCACCAGCAGCGACAGCAGCAGGCCGATGGTCGCGGTGGATTGAATCCAGCTGGTATGAAAGCCGCGCTTGCCGGCCGGCGCGTGTTCCGCCACATAGGTGGCCGCGCCACCGTATTCACCGCCCAGCGCCAGGCCTTGCAGCATGCGCAGCAAGACCAGGATGATCGGCGCCGCAATGCCGATGCTGGCATAGGTCGGCAGCAGCCCGACGCAGAAGGTCGCCACGCCCATCAGAATGATGGTGACGAGGAAGGTGTATTTGCGCCCGATCATATCGCCCAGGCGGCCGAACACCAGCGCGCCGAACGGCCGCACCACAAAGCCGGCGGCAAAGGCCATCAAGGCAAAGATGAAAGCAGTGGTGTCGTTGACCCCGGCAAAGAACTGCTTGCTGATGACGGCAGCCAACGCGCCGTAGAGAAAAAAGTCATACCACTCGAACACCGTCCCCAGGGACGAGGCGAAAATGACTTTCTTGGAGTCGTTGCTGGTGCTCGCGTCGCGCGTCGAGCCCAGGGTTTGAGCGTGTTCTGACATCGGGTAACCCTCACAGTGATTATTTATTGTTGTTCCACTGTCGCGCCGGGTACGGCGCCGCTATTCAGATTGCATGAATCAGTTCTTTCTCCTGGGCGAGGCTCCTTGTAGGCGGCGAAAGGATCATCTGCGCGGCTTTCTCCGCGATCATCAGTGTCGGTGAACAGGTGTTGCCGGAGGTGATGCGCGGCATGATCGAGGCATCGGCGATGCGCAGGCCGGGTACGCCATGCACCCGCAGTTGCGCATCGACCACCGCGTCTTTATCGCTGCCCATGCGGCAGGTGCCTACTGGATGGAAGATCGTCGTGCCGATGCGCGCGGCGGCTTCGTGCAGTTGTGCTTCGGTTTGCAGCGAGTCGCCCGGTAAATATTCGACCGGGTTGAACTGGCTCAGGGCCGGTGCGGCGACGATGCGACGGGTGAGGCGAATCGCGTCGGCGGCCACGCGCAGGTCTTGCGGGTGGCTGAGGTAATTGGGCTGGATCAGCGGCGCATCCGCCGGGTTGGTCGAGCGAATATCGATACGGCCACGGCTTTGCGGACGCAGGTCGCACACTGAGGCAGTGAACGCCGGAAAGCCGTGCAATGGCTCGCCGAACCGCTCCAGGGACAGTGGTTGCACATGGTATTCGAGGTTGGCCGAGGTCTGTTCCGGGCCGGAGCGGGCAAACGCGCCGAGCTGGCTGGGCGCCATCGACAGCGGGCCGCTGCGGTCATACAGGTAGCGCAGGCCCATGCCCATCTTGCCCCACAAGGTGCCGGCGATCTGGTTCAGGGTGCGGGCGTTTTCCAGCTTGTAGATCAGCCGCAGTTGCAGGTGGTCCTGCAGGTTGCCGCCGACGCCGGGCAGTTCATGCAGCACCTCGATGCCCAGCGGTTTGAGCACGCTGGAAGGGCCGATCCCCGAGCGTTGCAGAATCCCTGGAGAACCCACGGCACCGGCGCAGAGTATGATTTCCTTGTTTGCCTTCCAGCGCATTGGCTGGTCGTCCTGACGCCCGATCACGGCTGAGGCACGGCCGTTTTCCAGCAGCACGCGGTCCACTTCCACACCGGTCAGCACGGTGAGATTGGGCCGCTGGCGGATCGGCTTGAGAAACGCCTTGGCCGCGTTCCAGCGCACCCCGGCTTTTTGATTGACCTGAAAGTAGCCACAGCCTTCGTTATCGCCCTGATTGAAGTCGCTGATGGTGGCGATGCCGCTTTGCGCCGCCGCATCGCGGAAGGCGTCCAGGATCGGCCAGTGCAGGCGCTGTTGTTCGACGCGCCATTCACCGCCGTCGCTGTGAAACTCCGAGCTGCCGGCAAAGTGGTTTTCGCTCTGCTTGAACAGCGGCAATACGTCTTTCCAGGCCCAGCCGGGGTTGCCTTCAGCCGCCCAGCCATCGTAGTCCTGGGCCTGGCCGCGCATGTAGATCATGCCGTTGATGGACGAACAGCCCCCCAGCACTTTGCCCCGCGGATAACTCAGCGCACGGCCTTGCAGGCCTTCCTGGGCTTCGGTCTTGAAGCACCAGTCGGTGCGCGGGTTGCCGATGCAGAACAGGTAGCCGACGGGGATATGAATCCAGGGATAATTGTCGCGGCCACCGGCTTCGAGCAGCAGTACGCGGTGGGCGGGGTTGGCGGACAGTCGATTGGCCAGCAGGCAGCCTGCGGGGCCGGCACCTACTACCACGTAATCGTATTGCGCAGCTGCAATGGACATCTGAGGTCTCGCTTGTTTTTCTTATTGGGCCCATCCTAGTTGTTAGTTTTCGTCTTAAAAATGTTAGTTTTTACCCAGCTGCTGTGCGTTTTTAAACAGTGCTGCCCAGGCTGATGGAATGGAGGCGACATGTTCGACTGGAATGACCTGCGGTTCTTTCTTGAGTTGCAGCGCAGCGGCCGCCTGCTCACTGCCGCGCAGCGCCTGAAAACCACGCACGCCACCGTGGCGCGGCATATCGAAGCGATCGAGAAAAGCCTCGGCACCGCGTTGTTTGTGCAGCATGCGCAGGGCTACGAACTGACACCCTCCGGCGAGGCGCTGCTCAAACACGCCGAAGCCATGGAAAACGTCGCGCTGCTGGCCGAAGACGAACTCACCCACTGCGCCGCGCCCCTGGGCAAGATCCGCCTCGGCGTGGCCGAAGGCCTGGGCGTGATGTTCCTCGCCGGGCGCATGGGCGGACTGTTCGAGCGCTACCCCGGGCTGGAAGTGGAGCTGGTCGCCGTGCCGCGTTTTGTCAGCATCCTCAACCGTGAAGCGGAAATCAGCATCCACCTCGAACGTCCCAGCGTCGATCAACTGGTGACGCGCAAACTCACGGATTACCGCCTCTCCCTTTACGCCAGCCGCGCCTACCTGGATCGCAATCCGCCGATTGAAAAACGCGAGGATCTGGCGGCCCATTCCTGGATCGATTATGTCGACGATCTGCTGTTCAGCCAGGAACTGAAGTTCCTCAGCAGTTTTTGTCGCAACCCCAAAGTGGTGTTCCACAGCACCAGCGTCATCGCCCAGCACCAGGCGGCGCGCTCGGGGCTGGGGATTGCAGTGTTGCCGTGTTTCATGGCCGCCAGCGACCCCGACCTGGTGGCATTGCTGCCACAGGAGAGTATCCAGCGCAGCTACTGGATCAGCTCGCGCCGGGAGCTGCACAAATCGGTGCGGCTGCGGGTGCTGTGGGATTACGTGGTGGAGTTGTGCGCGCGCGAGCAAAGGCTGTTGTTGGGCGAGGCCTGACGGATGAAACCGGCTCGGGTTTTCCGTGAGGGCCGGGGCGCTTTGCTCGGTCAAGGGGGGCCGTCGTTAGAGAAACCAGCGATATTCCCGCGCATTGATCTCTTGCTGAAAGGCCAGGTGATCCTGGCGCTTGTTCTCGCAGTACACGTCGACAAATTCGGCGCCCAGCTTATCGCGCACGACCGCGTGATGTTGCATGGCACGCACGGCGTCGGGCATTTCCACGGGAAAGTCGCTGCCGCTTGAGCGGTCCTCGTTGAGGGGCGCGATGGGTTCCTGTCGGGTTTCCAGGCCATGCTCCAGGCCAGCGAGTATGGCCGCCAACACCAGATACGGGTTGGCGTCGGCGCTGGCCAGGCGGTGTTCGATGCGCAGGTTGCGCGGGTCGGACTCGGGGATGCGCACGCACGCGTCACGGTCTTCAAACCCCCAGCAAGCGCGGGTCGCGGCATTTACGGTGCCGCCCAGGCGGCGGAAGGCGTTGTGGTTGGGCGAGAAAATCGGCATGCAGTGCGGCAGCAGTTCCAGGCACCCGGCCACGGCGTGGCGCAGCGGTTGCTGCTGGTGCGCCGCCAGCAGGTTGTTGCCCGCGCCGTCATAGAGACTCACATGCACGTGCATGCCACTGCCCGGAAATTGCAGGTACGGCTTGGCCATGAAGCTGGCGCGATAACCCTGCTTGAGCGCCACGCCACGGGTGCTGCGGCAGAACAGGGCGGCCCAGTCGGCGGCGCGCAGGCCGTCATCAAGGTGGCCGAAGTTGATCTCGAACTGGCCGGGGCCGAGTTCGGCGGTGATCACCGTGATGTCGATGCCCTGGTCCTTGGCCGTTTGCGCCATATCGTCCAGCACCTCGCTGAAACGCGACAGTCGCTCGATATGCAGGTTGGGCTGGTCATCGGCATCATCGCTCAGCGGATCGCGGGCGAATTGCGGCAGGCCGTTGTCGAGTTTTTTGTCGAACAGGTAGAACTCCAGTTCAAACGCCACCACCGGATGAATGCCTTTGCGGTGCAGGCGTTCGATCACCTTGGCCAGCACTTCCCGAGGTTCGAATTCGATGGGCGCTTCGGTGCCGTCGGAGGTGATCAGCATCTGGCCCAGGGGTTGCGATTCCCAACTCACCGGCTTGAGCGTTCCCGGCACCAGGCGGCGGTTGGCGTCCGGGTCGCCGTCGTTGAAGCAATAATCGCCGATCTTGAACAACCCGCCTTGCGCGCCCAGCAGGATGGCATTCTGCGGCAGTTTCAGCGGGCTGCCGGCCGCGACCTTTTCCAGCATCTCGATGGGGTAGCGCTTGCCGTAGAAATGCCCGGGAATGTCCAGGGCGATCAGGTCGACGTAACGCACCTCGGGGTGGTGCTGACGAAAGGTCCGTACTTCGGCCAGCAGCGCGGGGGAGTGACTTTTCACGGGGTTGCTCCTAGTTGTAAACCCACAGCACGCGGGCGGGCAGGTCGGTCAGGTTGGCGTAGCGGCAATGGGCGAAACTGGCCAGGTGGAAACTGTCGCCAGGGCCGAGGGTGACCGAATCGGGCTCGCCGTCTACCCACAAGGTCAGCTCGCCTTCCAGCACGAAACCGGCCTGCTCGGCGCGGTCGCTCATGGTTTGTTCGCCGCTGTTGGCGCCGGGGGCCAGCAGGCTGTCGAGCATGGAAAACGCACCGTTCATGCTGGGGGAGACCAGGATGTCGGTGATGCCGTTGGCGTAATACACCGTGCGCCGTTCGTTGGGGCGTGTGATCCAGTCCACTGCCTTGGGTTTGGGTTGGCTGTAGAAATACGTGGTGGGCACGTCCAGCGCGTGGCTGATGGCGGTGAGATCCGCCACGGTGGGGCGCGACAGCCCGCGTTCGACCTGGGACACAAAGCCCACGAGCGCTCGATCTTTTGCGCGAGTTGGGCCAGGGTGAGCTTCTTGTGCTTACGCAGGTCGTGGATCAGGGCGGCGAGGGTGGCGAGTTCTTCTTGTTGCGTCATGAAATTTATATCTTGAAATTTCATGAAAAATTACAGGATTAATTTCATGAAGGCAATGAGGGCAGCATTGATACATGAACACCCCGTGACGAGGGAGCTTGCTCCCGCTGGGCTGCGAAGCTGCCCCAACCCGATCACCGCGTTCGTTCAGGTTGATTACGGTGGGGCTTTTTGGGGCTGCTGCGCAGCC
>NZ_JAFHKI010000136.1 GCF_016937615.1 Pseudomonas lactucae
GTCGACGACGGCCACTGGGCGCTGGCCTACGAATACGATCCACAAAACCGCCTCACCGCCGAACATCAAGGCTGGGGCACTTTGCGCTATGGCTACGACGCCTGCGGCCAACTTCAACATTTACGCCTGCCAGACAACAACCGCCTGGTGTTCAACCACACTAAAGGCGGCCACCTTGCCACCGTACAACTCAACGGTGCGCTGCTCACCTCGCACCTCTTCAAATCCGGCCAGGAGCACCAACGCCAACAAGGCCAGCTTCTCAGCCACTACCACTACGACGACCAGCACCGCCTGCACGCCCACACCGTCACGCAACAGGAAAATTACTTCTACCAACGCCACTACGACTACGACCCATCCGGCAACCTCACCCGCCTCAACGACACCCGCAAAGGCGAACACCACTACCGCTACGACCCGCTCAACCGCCTCACCCACGCCAACCACTCGCAAGACCAGCAAGAACGCTTCGCCCACACCCCCGCCGGCAATCTGCTCATGCAAGACCGCCCCGGCCCTGACATCGTCGCCGGCAACCGCCTGATGATCCAGGGCGACCGGCATTACGACTACGACGCCTTCGGTAACCTGATCCGTGAACGGCGCGGCAAAGGGCATCAACTCGTTACCGAGTACCGCTACGACTGCCAGCACCGGTTGATTGGCCTCACCCAGCCCAACGGCCAAACCGCCAGCTACCGTTATGACCCGTTTGGGCGGCGTATCAGCAAAACCGTTGACGACATCACCACCGAGTTTTTCTGGCAAGGCGACAAGCTGATTGCTGAGCATCACGCGGACCGCCATCGCAGCTATCTCTATGAGCCGGACAGTTTCCGGCCGTTGGCGCTGCTGAAAGGCTTCGGCCCAGACGAAACAAAACCCTACCACTACCAACTCGACCACCTCGGCACACCCCAGGAGCTGACCGCCCCAGACGGAGAAATCGTCTGGTCCGCCCACTACCGCGCCTACGGCCAAATCAGCCGACTCGACGTCGGAAAAGTCGACAACCCGCTACGCTTCCAGGGCCAATACTTCGACCAAGAAAGCGGACTGCACTACAACCGCCATCGCTACTACAATCCAGATATTGGTCGTTACCTGACGCCAGACCCGGTGAAGCTGGCGGGAGGGATCAACGCCTACCAGTACGTACCCAGTCCGACGGGATGGATAGACCCATTAGGGTTAAGTACCTGCCCTGGGGAAGATCGTTGTAAGGCAGAGGTAACTGCTAATGACCCAACCAAAACTGTAAAAGCTGATGAAGGAGACCCTGTATTACCAAAAGCAGGAGGTGCTGAGCGATCAGCTAAATACTCAGCGAATTGGAAAACAGCCGACTTGAATGAAAACATTGTCAAATTTGCCGGCGCCGATCCAACCGTGACCAAGACAGATAAAGGTAAAAAAATATACAAGAACCCTCTCAATGGCGTTGAAATTGTAGAGGACATCAATGGAAACTACTTCAGGATCTACGACCCATCACTACCGGGATCGAGACGATACTTAAGTCTTGAAGGCGTCGTACCCAACAACAAGACATCTCCTTCAGGAAAGCAAATGGGCAGAACACAAAGTGAATACAATGAAGCCACTCATTTCAACAAGGAACCAAAACAATGAAGATAATTTGTGTCCCACTTACACCGGAGGCCATGAGGCTATTAGATACAAATGATTGCCCAGACTCTCTACTTGAAAGCATTCACCTCACCGAGGAAGAGTATAAAAAACTTCTGACCTCTGGCGCAGTGGAAGCTATAAATAAAACCCTGGGGAAAATAATTGACGACTACGAAGACGAAACTATCAATACCAATGAGGACCTCAGCAAGGCACTAGCGATATTCGAAGCCCATCTGACACCTGAAAACTCATCAGTAATAAAAAAAATGATCCACCTGAACACAGTCGCAATCAAGAACCATACAGGACTGTTTTTTTTCTTCTAGCCTAATGCATACACTTAATAAAGAGCTTTTATCAGCATTATCAACGGCGCAAGCGAGGGTGCGCCGAGTCGCTGGATTCGCATAGAGTTAAGCGCAAAAACAACTCACGGCCACCCTATTCCAGAACAAGAATTCAGGAGATTAACCAAATGAGCTCGTTAGATTTCATAAAAGGCAATATCACCTATAATAAGCTTTCTTTGCTGGGAAATTCTACGATTGAAGATCAAGTACACAACCTGAAGGAGGAACTGCTACAGGTGGAATGCCCGGACGGCTTCTTACTTGACGCAGGTTGGTTTCCTTCATTCGATACAAAGGGACATCTTCAAATAAAGATCATCAAAAACCATGACTGGACTCCCTCCTCTAACTTTTACCGCGCAATCAATTGATACTAATGAGCTATCTAGAAGAAGAAATAGACGAAACCCTTAACAATTTTCATACCTTGATTACAGGCGCAGCACCTTCTCATACAAGTTCATCTTCACCTGCAATTACCTCACTGCCACAAAGCACCGCCATGGACGCCGAGCCAAATAAAATGCACAATCGGCTCACCATATGAGCCGAATAACCTCTCTATTCGGCTCACGCACCCAGGCGCTCCCTCATGGACCATCCACACTGGATCTGGCAACACGTCGACTGGCCGCATTTCCACTGGCAACCCGCCCGTCTGGCCGTCTTGTTACGCGAATGTGGGCAAGCCCAAGGTCGGCTCCTAGGTATGCTAGGTTCCTTCCCCCAGGAAGTCAGTGCGCAAAATGAGTTGGATGCGCTGCTGCAAAATATCCTGACCTCTTCTGCGATCGAAGGTGAGCAACTGAATGTTGGCTCCGTTCGCTCCTCGCTGGCACGACGCATGGGCTTGGAGGCGATGAATGACGGCCAGGTCAGCCGCCGCAGCGAAGGCCTCGCCGAGCTGATGATGGATGCAACTCAGCAATTCACCCTGCCTTTTACGCTCGACAGGTTATTGAACTGGCATCACTTGTTGTTCCCGGCGCCGGAGGCAGGCTATGCCGCCCGAGCACTCAATATTGGATCATTGAGGGGAGACGAGCCGATGCAGGTAGTGTCGGGGCGCCTTGATCGGCCGACTGTGCATTTCGAGGCTCCGCCGCGCCTGGGCCTGGAGCAGGCACTGGATGACTTTCTGGAATGGTTCGAAACCAGTCGCGATCAACCGGAACTGGACCCCCTGGTGCGTGCCGGCGTGGCGCATTTCTGGTTTGTCACGCTGCATCCGTTCGATGACGGCAACGGTCGGTTAACACGTGCCATTACCGATTTGGCATTGGCCCAGGGCGAACACCAATCCATCCGTTTTTATGCCATGTCGGCCAGTATCCTCGAGGACCGCGCCGGCTATTACAGCGCGCTGGAATCCAGCCAGAAAGCCACACTGGATATCACCGCCTGGCTGGAATGGTTCCTCAAAACCCTGTTGCGCAGCGTACAACAGGCAATGGCGCGGATAGACCGAGTAGTGGGCAAGAGCCGGTTCTGGCAGCAACACCGCGACCTTGCGTTGTCCTCCGAGCAGATAAAAGTTCTCAACCGCTTACTCGACGGCGGTGAAAGGGGCTTCGAACACGGCATCAGCGCCGCGCAATACCAAACAGTGGCAAAGGTCTCCAAAGCGACGGCCACACGCCACCTGGCCGACCTGCTGGAAAAAAACTGCCTGATCCGTCTCCCCGGAGGCGGCCGCAGCACGCGTTATCAGGTCAATACAGCAGACCGCTGACACCCCGCTCATTTGCCCCCATCCCCCATGTCTGCTAGTGTCGCGCCGGTTTACCGTCTACCGGAATTGCCGCCATGGCCCGCAAAAAAGTTGCACTCGATTTCGAACAATCCCTCGCCGACCTGCAAACCCTGGTCGAGCGTCTGGAGAACGGCGAGTTGTCGCTGGAGGACTCGCTGACGGCGTTTGAGCAGGGCATCGGCCTGACCCGCGACTGCCAAAGCGCGCTGGCGCAGGCGGAGCAGAAGGTACAGGTGTTGCTGGAACGTGACGGGGAGTTGGCCGAAGAACCTTTCGATGCGGAACAGCCGGAATGATCGACGCGTATCAGGCCAATAGCCAAGCCCGGGTCAATGCGGCGCTGGAACCCTTGTTTGTTGCGCCAAGTCCGCAAATGAACCGTCTGTACGAAGCCATGCGCTACAGCGTGATGAACGGCGGCAAGCGTGTGCGTCCGTTGCTGGCCTATGCCGCGTGTGAAGCCCTGGGCGCGCCGGCCGAGCAGGCCAATGGCGCGGCGTGTGCGGTGGAGCTGATTCACGCCTACTCCCTGGTACACGACGATTTGCCGGCGATGGACGACGACGACCTGCGTCGCGGCCAGCCGACTACCCACAAAGCCTTTGATGAAGCCTATGCGATCCTCGCCGGTGACGGTTTGCAGAGCCTGGCGTTCAGTGCATTGCTGGACCCGGGCTTGAGCAGCGTCAATGCCGAGATCCGCCTGCGCATGGTCACCGCCCTGGCCCTGGCTGCCGGCCCGGCCGGCATGGTCGGCGGGCAGGCCATCGACATGGGTTCGGTCAGCCTCAAGCTGGATCAGCAAGCCCTCGAACACATGCACCGCCACAAGACCGGCGCGCTGATCGAGGCTGCCGTGCAATTGGGCGCGCTGGCCAGCGGCCGCGCCGAAGCCGCGCAATTGGCGGCCTTGCAGACTTACGCCCGGGCCATCGGCCTGGCGTTTCAGGTACAGGACGATATTCTCGACGTAGAGAGCGACACCGCCACCCTGGGCAAGCGTCAGGGCGCCGATATCGCACGGGACAAACCGACTTATCCGGCACTGCTCGGGCTTGCTGCGGCCAAGGCGTATGCCTTTGAGTTGCGCGACCAGGCCCTGGACGCCCTGCGACCTTTCGACGCGGCGGCCGAGCCGTTGCGTGACCTGGCGCGGTACATCGTCGAACGCCGCCACTGATAACCGCGGCCATTGCAGCCGCATATCGGCCAAGTTCGGCGCTCCGCGTGGGCAGTTTGCGATGCTTGAGGTAAACTGCCGCCTCTTCTATACCTATAACGATTCGCCTGATGCCCACGACGTTTCAAGAGATTCCCCGCAAGCGCCCGTCCACGCCCCTGCTCGACCGTGCTGCCACGCCGGACGGCCTGCGTCGACTGGGTGAAGCCGAGCTGGAAACCCTGGCCGATGAATTGCGCCTGGAATTGCTCTACACGGTCGGCCAGACCGGTGGGCATTTTGGTGCCGGCCTGGGCGTCATCGAGCTGACCATCGCCTTGCATTACGTGTTCGACACCCCGGACGATCGGCTGGTGTGGGACGTTGGCCACCAGGCGTATCCGCATAAAATCCTCACGGGCCGCCGCGAGCGCATGAGTACCCTGCGCCAGAAGGACGGTGTTGCCGCCTTCCCGCGTCGTTCCGAGAGCGAGTACGACACCTTTGGCGTCGGCCACTCCAGCACCTCAATCAGCGCTGCGCTGGGCATGGCGATTGCTGCCCGCCTGCAAGGCAGCGATCGCAAGGCAATCGCGGTGATCGGTGACGGCGCGCTGACCGCCGGCATGGCCTTCGAAGCGCTGAACCATGCGCCGGAAGTGGACGCCAACATGCTGGTGATCCTCAACGACAACGACATGTCGATTTCGCGCAATGTCGGTGGTCTGTCGAATTATTTGGCAAAGATTCTCTCCAGCCGTACCTACGCCAGCATGCGCGAAGGCAGCAAGAAAGTGCTCTCGCGCCTGCCTGGCGCGTGGGAAATTGCCCGTCGTACCGAAGAATACGCCAAGGGCATGCTGGTTCCCGGCACGCTGTTCGAAGAGCTGGGCTGGAACTACATAGGCCCGATCGACGGGCATGACCTGCCGACCCTGATCGCCACGCTGCGTAATATGCGTGACCTCAAGGGCCCGCAATTCCTGCATATCGTCACCAAAAAGGGCAAAGGTTTCGCCCCGGCGGAAGTCGACCCGATTGGTTACCACGCGATCACCAAACTCGAACCCCTGGACGCTCCCGCCGCCGCGCCGAAAAAGGCCAGCGGGCCGAAGTATTCCGGTGTGTTCGGCGAATGGTTGTGCGACATGGCCGCCGCCGACCCGCGCCTGGTGGGGATTACCCCGGCGATGAAGGAAGGCTCCGACCTGGTTGCCTTCAGCGAGCGTTTCCCGCTGCGCTACTTCGATGTCGCGATTGCCGAGCAGCACGCCGTCACGTTTGCCGCAGGCATGGCCTGTGAAGGCGCCAAGCCGGTGGTGGCGATCTACTCGACTTTTCTGCAGCGCGGTTATGACCAGTTGGTGCATGACGTCGCGGTACAGAACCTCGATGTGCTGTTCGCCATCGACCGCGCCGGTTTGGTCGGCGAAGACGGCCCGACCCATGCCGGCAGCTTCGACCTGTCTTACCTGCGCTGCATTCCCGGCATGCTGGTGATGACGCCAAGCGACGAAAACGAGCTGCGCAAGATGCTCAGCACCGGCCACCTGTACAACGGCCCGGCCGCCGTGCGTTACCCGCGCGGCAATGGCCCGAATGCGCTGATCGAAAAAGACCTGGAACCGATCGAGATCGGTAAAGGCATCGTGCGTCGCCAGGGCAGCAACGTCGCCTTCCTGGTGTTCGGCGTGCAGTTGGCCGAAGCGCTGAAAGTCGCCGAGAAAATCGACGCCACCGTGGTCGACATGCGCTTTGTCAAACCGCTGGATGAAGCCTTGGTGCGCGAAATCGCCGGCAGCCACGCGTTGCTGGTGACCGTCGAAGAAAACGCCATCATGGGCGGTGCCGGTGCGGCGGTCAGTGAGTTTCTGGCGCGGGAGAATATCCTCAAGTCGGTGCTGCATCTGGGCTTGCCGGATGTGTATGTCGAACACGCCAAGCCGGCGCAGATGCTGGCGGAGTGTGGACTGGATGAGGCAGGCATTGAGGCATCTGTGCGCCAGCGTATGGCGCTGCTCTCCCTGTAGAAACCGGATCAAAATGTGGGAGGGGGCTTGCCCTAATGCCAGTCAGTTAAGGCTTTGAAGGGGTAAAAA
>NZ_JAFHKI010000137.1 GCF_016937615.1 Pseudomonas lactucae
GTCGAATCGTCGCACCGCCTTCCCACAGGGATTTTCTGGGGCTGGGGGACTGAGTTCTACAACAGCGAGATTGGATAGCTGATAAAAATCCGGTTCTCGTCAAACTCGTTGGTGCTGAAATCCCGACGCAGGGTCGAGTTGCGCCATTTCACGTTGAGGTTCTTCAACGCGCCGCTCTGCACGGTGTAGGCCAGTTCCGATTCGCGTCCCCACTCCTTGCCGTCGGTGATCGCCCCGGTGTGCACGTTGCTGCCGCTGATATAGCGGTTCATCAGGGTCAGCCCCGGTACGCCGAGTACCACGAAGTTGAAATCGTGGCGCACCTGCCAGGATTTTTCCTTGGCGTTGTCATAACTGGAGTTGTAGCTGTCGTTGGCCAGGGTGCCGCCGCTGGTGCCGTTGACGCGCATCCACACGCTGTCGCCGGTGAGTTTTTGCAGGCCAACATAGAAGGTGTTGCCGCCGTATTTGGCCGAAAGCAGGGCGAAGGCGGTCTTGTTGTCGAGGTCGCCGGCCAGGGCGCTGCCGTCTTCCTTGCCGCTGAAGAAGCCGAGGTTGGCGCCCAGGGTCCAGTCACCCACGGGTTGGCTGTGGGTCAGATTGACGTAGCGCTGTTGGTAGATATCGCTGAGTTCGGCGTACCACAGGCCGACCTGGGTGCGTTTGTCGTTGAAGCTGTATTCGCCGCCGCCGAAGTTGAAGCGGTCGGAGGTGAACGCGGCTTTGCCGTTCATGAACATGTCTTCCATGCTCGCGTCGTTGCGCGGGCTGTTGCCACGGAACTGGCCGCCGTAGAGGGTCAGGCCGGCAATCTCGTTGGACGTCACCTGGCCGCCGCGGAAGGTCTGGGGCAGGGAACGGCCATCGTCGGAGCGCAGGATCGGCAGCACCGGCATCCATTCGCCGACTTTCAATTCGGTCTTCGACAGCTTGGTCTTCAACGCCACGCCCAGGCGCCCGAAGTTATCGGCGGGACGGCCGTCGTCGTGGATCGGCAGCAACTGGGTGCCACCGGTGCCTTTGCCGCCATCGAGCTTCTGCGAATACAGGCCCAGCACATCCAGCCCGAAACCCACGGTGCCTTGGGTGAAGCCGGACTTGGCGTCGAGAATGAAACTTTGCGTCCACTCTTCAGCCTTGCCCTGGGCGTTGGCCGGGTTGGTGAAATTGCGATTGAAGTAGGCGTTGCGCAGGTTGAGCGTGGCCTTGGCGTCGTCGACAAAACCTTCGGCATGCGCGCCGAGAGGCAGGGTGAAGGCCAGGCTGCCGAGGCCGATAAGGCCCAGGCGTGAGGAGGAATTGCGGACGAATTGACTCACAGCGGTGCTCCCTTCTGTTTTGTTGTTTTTATTATTTGTTATACGTCGTCGTACAACATTGGAGGGGATATTTACGGGGTTTCCGTGGAGTGTCAAGCGGAAGTTATACGATGACTAAATGTGAGATGACCTAAAGTGGGCAGGCTCAATGGGTTGGATTCAAACTTGAGATCGGTGAGATTCAGCCAGCCAGGACCATCGGAGGCAAGGTGCCAAGCACCGAAACGGCGGCTACCGCGCAAACACCCAGCCCCCATTCCAGCATCACACTGGTCTTCAGGGCGGCGAGGCGCTGCTCGCACTGCTCCAGGCGCAACCGGTTCAGCAAGGCCAGCGCCACCATGCCCAGCACCAGCATCACCTTGATCAACAGAATCAGCGCAAACCCGCTGAACAGCGGCGTGGGCCACAGTTGTCCGGTGAGCACGCGCACGTTGATCAGCCCGGTGACCAGCAGGCCGGCAACCAGGCCATAGCCCACACCGCTGAAGCGCCGCAGGATCGGCGCCAGCGCAAACCCGGGCATTTGCTTGAGGATCAACACCAGCAACAACAACCCACCCAGCCATGCACCCACACACGCCAGGTGCACCACTTGGTTGAGGATCAGCAGTTGCCCGCTCAGCCCGTCGAGCATCGCGCCATGGCCGACCGGGGCCAGGGTCATCAGCAACAGCGCAAGCAACGGCAGGCGCACGGCCGGCCAGGGTTTGATCAGCGCGATCACCAGCAGCAGGTTCAGCAGCAAGTGCCAGATCCACACCTGGCCAAAAAAGGTCTTGCCCAGCACCAGTTGCACCGTGGCCGGTTGCAGCGCTGCATGCCAACTGCCGGCCATGCTCGCGGTGATCAACAGCAGCCATGCCACGCCGGAAATCAGTGCCACCCAGGCCAGGTTGCGGGTGATGCACAGCAGTTGCCGGTCCAGCTTCGGCTGCGGCGTGCCCCCCAAAAGCCAAGGCCTGAAGGCACAGGCCCCGAACATCAGCAGCACCACGATGAAATGCACGAAGCGGCACAGCACCAGCAGCGTCGCCATCGGTTATTGGCCAACCTTGAAGCTGTACTCACCATTGCTCTTGTGGGTGTCGACCGAGACGGCGTTCCACACGACTTTGTAGTTGCCGGCTGCCAAAGGCGCGGCGGGCGTGACCACCAGGACTTTCTTGTCGGCGTCCGGTGTTTCCAGGCCCTTGATGGCGATTTCGGTGCCATCCTTGCTCAGCGACACCTTGGTGAAGGTGGCCTCGACGCCTTCGCTGAAAGTCAGGCGCAGATCCTTCGGTGCGGCGCCGCTGCTGTCGGCCGCCGGCGTGGCGCTTTTAAGGTCGGCATGGGCAAACACCGCCGAAGCGCCCAGCAGCGAGGCGAGCAGGGCGACGGTGGTGAGGGATTTCTTGATCAACATCGTTCAATACCAATCAATGGGCAGGAGCGGGCAGTGTACGAAGTTTCAGCTGCGCCTGTCGCCCCGATCTAGAGCGGATGGTAGTCTCTGAGCCAAGTTGTTATCAGGGAGCCCTTATGGGCAATCACAAGATCGGAATTCGTCGGGTCAACGTCGAGAAAATCCTGCTGGCGGCGGAGAAGGTCTTCGCCGAGAAAGGCTATGGCAGCACCGCCATGGCCGACATCGCCAAGGAAGCGCAGCTGCCGCGCTCCAACCTGCATTACTACTTCACCACCAAGAGCGAGCTATACAGCGCGGTGCTGTTCGACCTGCTCGATGTGTGGAAGCAGGATGCCTTGAGCTTCGAAACCTTCGATGATCCCCGTGTGGTGCTCAGCAGCTACATTCGCGCCAAGATGCAGCGCTCGCGCACGCGGCCGTATGGTTCCAAAGTCTGGGCCAACGAGATCATCCACGGCGCGCCAACGCTGGGTGAGGCATTGGATGAGAGCCTCTACGACTGGGCCAAGATGAAAGAAGCGAAAATTCGCCAGTGGGTGGAAGACAAACGCATCTCGCCGGTGGAGCCGTCGAGTCTGCTGTACATGATCTGGGCCTCGACCCAGCACTATGCCGACTTTGATCACCAGGTGAAGATCTTGAACGATCACCAGCCGTTGTCGGATATGCAGTTCGAGAGGGCGATACAGACCGTGACCAGTGTGATTTTGCGGGGGATTGGGTTGGAGCCTTGAGCCTTGTGGTGAGGCTGATGGCCCTATCGGGGGCAAGCCCCTCCCACATTTGGAATGCGCTCTCCTGTGGGAGGGGGCTTGCCCCCGATAGCGATCTAACGGCCTACACAGCCTCCCGGTAAGGATTCCTCGGATCCTGCGTCCAGTTCAAAAACGGCTTACCCGTGTCCACCGGCACCATCTCGATACAGTCCGCGACCGGGCAGGTGATCTGGCACAGGTTGCAGCCCACGCATTCATCATCGATCACCTCGTAGGCATGCGTGCCGTCCGCCTGTTTCAAGCTGGCGATGGCCTGGTGCGAGGTGTCCTCACAGGCAATATGGCAACGGCCACAGCCGATGCAGGCCTCTTGATCGATCTTGGCTATCACCTGGTAGTTGATATCCAGGTACTTCCAATCCGTGGTGTTGCCCACCGCTCGCCCGGAAAAATCCTGCAGGCGGGTGTAGCCCTGACTGTCCATCCATCGCGACAGCCCATCCTTCATCTCTTCTACGATGCGAAAGCCATGCAGCATCGCCGCCGTGCACACCTGCACCGCGCCGCAACCCAGGGCGACGAATTCGGCCGCGTCGCGCCAATTGCCGATGCCACCAATGCCGCAGATCGGCAGCCCTTGGGTCTGCGGGTCGCGGGCGATTTCCGCGACCATGTTCAATGCGATCGGTTTGACCGCCGAGCCGCAATAACCGCCGTGGGTGCTTTGCGTACCGACGGTGGGCAGGGCAACCATGCGTTCCAGGTCGACACTGGTGATGGAGTTGATGGTGTTGATCAGCGACACCGCATCCGCACCGCCTCTATACGCGGCACGGGCGGCCACGCGGATGTCGGTGATATTCGGCGTGAGCTTGACGATAACCGGCAGTGAGCAATAGGTCTTGCACCAGCGCGTCACCTGTTCCACATACTCCGGCACCTGGCCCACCGCCGCGCCCATGCCGCGCTCGGGCATGCCGTGGGGGCAGCCGAAGTTCAGCTCGATGCCGTCGCAGCCGGTGGCTTGCACCAGCGGCAGAATGTTTTTCCACGATTCCTCAACGCATGGCACCATCAACGACACGATCAGCGCACGATCCGGCCAGTCCTTTTTGACCTGGGTGATTTCCCGCAGGTTGATCTCCAGGGAGCGGTCGGTGATCAGTTCGATGTTGTTGATGCCCAGCACTTCGCGGTTGGCGCCGTAGTGCGCCGAGTAGCGCGACGACACGTTGACCGCCGCCGGGTCTTCACCCAGGGTTTTCCATACCACGCCGCCCCAGCCGGCCTCAAAGGCACGGACCACGTTGTAGGCCTTGTCGGTGGGCGGCGCGGAGGCCAGCCAGAAGGGGTTGGGGGCTTTGATACCGGCGAACACAATCGAGAGATCGGCCATTACGCAGCCTCCACATTAAGCATGAGTTGAGCGTGCATGGCTTCGGCGGCCAGCTTGCCGTGTTGCACCGCCTGCACGGTGAGGTCCTGGCCGAGGCTCACGCAATCGCCGCCGGCGTAGACGCCCGCAATGCTGGTACGCAGGTGCTCGTCGACGAAGATCCGCTCGCCCACGCGGTGCAGCTGTTGGGCCAGCGGGTCGTGCAACGCGGCGTTATCGAAGCCTTGCCCGATGGCCTTGAAGATCGCATCGGCGGCCAGTTCGAAGGTTTCCCCGGTGGCACTCAGGCGACCGTTTTCCAGGCGTGTGCGAGCAAAGCGCATGCCGCGCACATGGCCGTCGTCGTCGAGCAACACTTCTTCAGGCTGGGCCCAGGTCAGCAGGCGTACCTGGTTGGCCTTGGCGATGTCCTGTTCGTGGTGCGTGGCGCCCATGTCCGCCAGGCCGCGACGGTAGACCAGATTCACATCGCGGGCCCCCAGGCGGGCCATCTGCACGGCCATATCGATGGCGGTATTGCCGGCGCCGAGCACAATGCAGCGGTCGGCCAGGGGCAGTTGGGTCAGGTCGTCGGCCTGGCGCAGCTCACGGATGTAGTCGGTGGCGGCAAGCAGGCCGGGGGCGTCTTCATGGGGCAGGCCCAGTTGCTTGCTGGCGGCCAGACCCAGGCCAAGGAACACCGCATCGAATTGCTGGTGCAGTTCGCTCAGGGTGAGGTTGCCACCCAGGCGCTGGCCGTGGCGAATGTCGATGCCGCCGATTTGCAGCAGGAACTCCAGCTCCTTCTGGGCGAAGTCGTCCACCAGCTTGTACTTGGCGATCCCGTATTCATTCAGGCCGCCGGCCTTTTCCCGTGCTTCGAAAATCACCACGTCGTGGCCGTGCAAGGCGGCGCGATGAGCGCAAGCCAGACCGGCGGGGCCGGCACCGACCACGGCGATGCGCTTGCCGGTCGGCGCGGCGCGTTGGAAGGGGTGTTCGTCAAAGTGCGCGTTGTCGATGGCGTAGCGTTGCAGCAGGCCGATCAGCACCGGGGCGCACTCTTCGGCGTTGTTGCGCACGCACGCCTGTTGGCAAAGGATCTCGGTGGGGCACACCCGTGCGCAACTGCCGCCGAGGATATTGGCCGAGAGGATTTTCTGCGCCGCGCCCTGCACGTTTTCGGTGTGGATGTTGCGGATGAACGAAGGGATGTCGATCTCGCTGGGGCACGCATTCACGCACGGTGCGTCGTAGCAATACAGGCAGCGCGAGGCTTCCAGTTGGGCCTGGCGGGCGTTGAGTGGGGGCGCCAGGTCGGTGAAATGGCCGGCGAGGGTTGCGCCATCTTCACGGGGGTGGGGGAGGTGGGTCAGGGTCTGGATCACGGTGGTGGCCTCACGGTTATTGAGGTGCTGCCTCTGATGGGCATTGTTTTTTTGTTGCCTGTGCTGGCCTCATCGGGGGCAAGCCCCCTCCCACATTTGACCGCGTTTTTCCAATTGGAATGAGATCAGTGTGGGAGGGGGCTTGCCGATGACGGTCTCAGCGTTTCACAGCAATCGGCCTGGAATGCTCCGCCCGCTTGCTCAACTGCTCGAACACCGGCGGGTACGCCGGCCGCTCCACATAGCGCCCGGCCCCGCGCTCGGCGCGCAGGTCGCCATCGGCCCACACGAGTTTGCCCTGGCTGATGGTATGGCTGGGTACGCCGCGCACGGTCTTGCCTTCGAAGATGTTGAAATCGACTTGCTGGTGGTGGGTCTCGGCGGAGATGGTCCGCGTACCTTCGGGGTCCCACAGCACCAGGTCGGCATCGGCCCCCACGCGGATGGCGCCTTTGCGTGGGTAGAGGTTGAAGATTTTCGCGGTATTGGTGGAGGTGAGTGCGACGAATTCCTGCATCGACAGACGCCCGCTGTTGACCCCTTCGTGCCACAGCAGCGCCATGCGGTCTTCGATACCGGCGGTGCCGTTGGGGATCTTGCTGAAGTCGTCACGCCCGGCGGCTTTTTGCTCGGCGCAGAAGCAGCAGTGGTCGGTGGCGGTGGTGTGCAGGTTGCCCGCTTGCAGGCCATGCCACAGCGCCTCCTGGTGCCCGCGCGGGCGGAACGGTGGGCTCATCACGTAGCCAGCGGCGGTTTGCCAGTCGGGGTGCTGGTAGACGCTGTCGTCCAGCAGCAGGTGGCCGGCGAGCACTTCGCCGTACACTGGCTGGCCCTTGGCGCGGGCGTAGGTGATTTCATCCAGCGCCTCTTTGGTGGACACGTGCACCAGGTACAACGGTGTGCCGAGGGTCTCGGCGATGCGGATCGCGCGGCTGGCTGCTTCGCCTTCGACCTGGGACGGGCGCGACAGCGGATGCGCTTCCGGCCCGGTGATGCCCTGGGCCATCAGCTTGCGTTGCAGGTGGTACACCAGCTCACCGTTTTCCGCATGCACGGTGGGCACCGCGCCCAGTTCCAGGCAGCGTTCGAAGCTGGCGACCAGGGTGTCGTCCGCTGCCATGATTGCGTTCTTGTAGGCCATGAAATGCTTGAAGCTGTTGACGCCGTGATGGCTGACCAGCTCGGCCATTTCCTCGCGCACTTGCTCGCTCCACCAGGTGATCGCCACGTGAAAGCCGTAGTCGGCCGCGGACTTTTCGGCCCAGCCACGCCATTGGTGAAAGGCCTCCATCAGCGATTGCTGCGGGTTGGGAATCACGAAGTCGATGATCGAGGTGGTGCCCCCCGCCAAACCCGCCGCCGTGCCACTGAAAAAGTCTTCGCTGGCCACGGTGCCCATGAAGGGCAGTTGCATATGGGTATGGGGGTCGATACCTCCGGGCATCAGGTATTGGCCGCTGCCATCGAGTACTTCGGTGCCGGCGGGAATATCCAGGTCCGTGCCGACGGCGCGAATCAGACCGCCCGCGCATAAAACATCGGCGCGGTAACTTTCATCATGGGTAATAACGGTGGCGCCACGGATCAACAGCGACATGTCGAGTTCCTCACAGGCTTGACCGGCTTATGCCAGTTCTAAGTGTTTTGATGTGGCGTGCCGATGAGTGGATTAATTCCTGTCATCGGTGACAGGAATAGAAACTAGCCCGAGTTTTTAGATTGGGCAAGAAGATTTTTTATAAGCTTGTCAGCATGTTAATTTATTGATTTATAAGGATAAAAAATAAAAATCACCAAAATGCGGCGTGCGTTCACCATTTTGACGCACTTGACAGGTTCCCAATATGAGCAACATTTCTTATTGCAAATCAGGTGCTTGAGATATGCCGCTTGACGGCAGTAGGAAATAAAAATAATGGTGTTGCACCAGATTGAGTCCTGACAGTTCGGGCAACTTCCACGTTATCCAGCCTGAGTGACGTCGCAAGTTCCCAAGGTGTGATCGGAAAGCTGATGGATATCAGCACGTTATATAAGCGGTGTGGGTGCGGTGGTGGTTTTCGGCACGGTTATTGAGTGCGATGCCGACTGGCCGGGCCCGTGATGTCATGTTGTTTACGAGGTACTCCGGCCACCTGCGTTAACCCCGCAGGTGAGCAAAAAATAATTCGAAAAAACCGTGGAGCGGCCATGCAACAGAACAGATCGCAAGTCATTGAACGCAACGGCCTGTACGAACTCGACGCCGGCCCCGACGTCCTCGACAGTCCTCGCTACAACCACGACATGGCACCGACCAAGGTGCACGAACGCACCTGGAACAAATGGCACATCACCGCGCTGTGGGTTGGCATGTCGATCTGCGTGCCGACGTACACGCTGGGCGGGGTGCTCACTGCGTATTTCGGGTTGTCGGTGGGCGAGGCGCTGATGGCGATCTTGCTGGCCAATATCGTCGTGCTGATCCCGCTGACACTCAACGCCTTCCCGGGCACCAAGTACGGCATTCCATTTCCGGTGTTGTTGCGTTCATCGTTCGGCATTCTCGGTTCCAACGTGCCGTGTTTGATTCGGGCGCTGGTGGCGTGTGGCTGGTTTGGCATCCAGACGATGTTTGGCGGGCTGGCGATTCACCTGTTCCTCGGGTCGATTTTCGAGGGATGGAAGGCTCTCGGCGGTACCGGGGAAGTGATCGGCTTCATGATTTTCTGGACGCTCAATTTGTGGGTGGTGCTGCGTGGCGCCGAATCGATCAAGCGCTTGGAAACCCTGTCGGCGCCGTTGCTGGTGGCAGTGGGCATTGGCCTGCTGGTGTGGGCGATGCCCAGTGTGTCGCTCAGCGAACTGATGGCGATCCCGCCCAAGCGTCCTGAAGGCGCGAGCCTCACCGGTTACTTCATGGCCGGCCTTACCGCGATGGTGGGGTTCTGGGCCACGCTGTCGCTGAACATTCCCGACTTCAGCCGTTACGCCAAAAGCCAGAAGGACCAGATCCTCGGGCAGATTTTCGGCTTGCCGCTGACCATGTTCCTGTTCGCCGCCCTCGGCGTGGTAATGACCGCCGCGTCGGTGAAACTGGTGGGCGTGAGCGTGTCCGACCCGGTGACCCTGATCGGGCATATCCAGAGCCCGGTATGGGTGGCCGTGGCGATGGCGCTGATCATTGTGGCCACGTTGTCCACCAACACGGCCGCGAACATCGTCTCGCCCACCAACGACTTCCAGAACATCGCGCCCAAGCTGATCAACCGCACCACGGCGGTGATCCTCACCGGGTTGGTGGGGCTGGTGTTGATGGGGCATGAACTGCTGAAAAAACTCGGCCTGATCGTCTCCGACGTGAGCCTGGAGACGGTGTATTCCAATTGGTTGCTGGGCTATTCAAGCCTGCTGGGACCGATTGCCGGAATCATGGTGGTGGACTACTTCATCACCCGCAAACAGCAACTGGACCTGGCCGGTCTTTACCGCGACGACGTGTACCCGGCGTGGAACTGGACGGGCTTTATCGCCTTTGGCGTGCCGGTGGTGCTGACCTTGCTGTCGCTGGGCAGCGATGCGTTCAGCTGGTTCTACAGCTATGGCTGGTTTACCGGTTCGGCGTTGGGCGGGGGGTTGTATTACGGCTTGAATGCCAAGCGTGGAGTCAGTCCGGTCGCCGCCAAATCGCCGTTGTAAAAAGTGGAATGAGTCAATCCATAAGAACATGTAGCCTGAGGAGATCCCCATGAACGCTGCCCTCGACGTTCTGCAATCGAGCCACCCGCACGTCAACCGCGACCGCTTGTGGCAGTCGCTGATGGACCTGGCCACACTCGGTGCCACGCCCAAGGGCGGTGTGTGCCGTCTGGCGCTCACCGAGCTGGACCGCAAGGCCCGCGACCTGTTTGTGCAGTGGTGCGAGGCGGCCGGCTGCACCGTGACGGTGGATGGCATCGGCAATATTTTTGCGCGCCGTCCGGGGCGCAATCCCGATCTGC